>JAHIYJ010000069.1 GCA_018814825.1 Candidatus Omnitrophota bacterium | reverse complement strand
GCTCGGCAAAAAGGTGATTACCACGCTTAGACAGCCTTCCATGGGGCCGGTCTTCGGTATAAAAGGAGGCGCCGCCGGAGGAGGGTATTCCCAGGTCCTGCCCATGGAAGACATAAACCTGCATTTTACAGGTGACAGCCACGCTGTAGGCGCGGCCAATAACCTTCTCGCCGCGTTTATAGACAATCATCTGCTTAAAGGTAATACCCTGAACATAGATATAGACTCTATAGTGACAAGGCGTGTTGTTGACATAAGCGACAGAGCCCTCAGACAGATCAGGATAGGCCTGGGAGGAAAAGAAAACGGTATTCCCCGCGACACAGGTTTTGATATCACTGTCGCGAGCGAGGTCATGGCTATACTGGCCCTAACGAGTGGCCTGTCTGATTTAAGAAAAAGGCTTGGGCGCATGGTGGTGGCCTCCACAAAGGACGGAAGGCCTGTTACGGCTGAGGATCTTAAGGCGGCCGGGGCGATGACAGTGCTCTTAAAAGACGCCATAAAACCGAACTTGGTCCAGACTACCGAGAACACAGCTTGTATAATTCATGCCGGGCCTTTCGCTAATATAGCCCATGGCAATAACTCTATCCTGGCTGACATGATAGCGCTGAAGCTGGCGGATTACGTGGTAACAGAGAGCGGCTTTGGGGCTGACTGCGGGGCGGAAAAATTCCTTAATATAAAATGCAGGGCAAAAGGGTTAAAACCACCTGACGGCATGGTCCTTGTCTCGACCGTAAAAGCGCTTAAGATGCACGGCGGGGGCTTCAACGCCATACCCGGTAGGCCGCTTGATATGGCCCAGGTGAAAAAAGAAAACGTCGAGGCCGTCGTGAAGGGAGCTGAAAACCTGGTGAAGCATATAGAGAACATAAGACAGTTCGGCTTGAGCGTAGTAGTGGCGATCAATAGATTCCTTTATGATACCGAAAAGGAGATAGCGGCGATAAGAGATATAGCAAAAAAAGCCGGCGCGTTTGACGTGGTGCTGAGCGAGGTATGGGAAAAAGGCGGTGAGGGCGCAAAGTCCCTGGCGGACGCCGTCCTGAGGATGTGTGAAGAGAAGTCTGATTTTAAATTCCTGTACCCCCTGGATATGCCGATAAAGAAAAAAATAGAGACCATAGCGACTAAGATTTACGGGGCGAAGGATGTTGAGTATTCTAAAGAAGCCGATAAGAAGATAGAGTTCTATAACAGGCTCGGATACGATAAGTTGCCTATAAATATGGCAAAGACCCATCTTTCTTTATCGCATGACCCGGCCCTTAAAGGTGCCCCGCGCGATTTTACCCTGCCGATAAGGGATATCAGGCTATCGGCCGGCGCAGGATTTTTGTACCCCTTGTGCGGCACCATGAGGACTATGCCGGGCCTGCCGTCGATCCCGGCCGGCACAAAAGTTGACATAGACAAAAACGGCAGGATAAAGGGCCTGTTCTGATTACCATGAGATACTCTGAAGCCTCAATTGCGAGATACATAGACCACCTGGCCGCCCGCAAGCCCGCGCCTGGCGGAGGAAGTGCGGCGGGACTTGTCGGAGCCGCGGGCACGGCCCTGCTTGAAATGGTGTGTAATTTTACCATAGGAAATGATAAGTACAAAAACGTGGAGGAGACCGTAAAGAAATATCTTTTTGACCTGACAAAGACCAGGGAAAATTTTATCGCGCTGGTAGACGACGACGTACTGGCGTATTCCAAAATAAGGGACGCTTTCAGGACAAAAGACAAAAAAAATATTGATAAGGCGCTTAAAGACGGTTACTATGCTTCAGACAGGGCCTGCAGGTTGTCCAAGAGCACGATGGAAATAGCCCTTTCCCTTGCCGAAAAAGGCAATCCGAACCTTATAACTGACGTAGGCTGCGGCGCCGAGCTTCTGCGAGCCGCTTTTAATTCAGCGGTATTCAATTGCGAGATAAACCTTAAAGGCCTGGAAGGCAGGGTTTTTGCGGACAAAGAGAGGATGAACTTGAATATCCTCAAGAAGAAGATGGATGCCCTGTACTGTAAAACGATTGATAAAACCTGGGGAAGGATGGGATAAACATGGCGGCGAAGTTATTGGATGGCAAGGCCCTTGCTCTAAAAATAAAGGAAGGACTGCTCGCTGAAATAAATTCTTTAAGGGACAAGCGTAAAAACTCCCCTAGGCTGGTAAGTGTGCAGGTCGGTGAAAACCCGGCTTCAGAGGTGTATCTCAAGTCTCAGAGAAAAAACGCCGAAGCCCTGGGCATAGATTATTCGCTTGAAAAACTGGATGCTAAGGCGTCCCAGGATGATTTGATAAAGGTGATAGATAAGCTAAGCAGGAAAGCGTCCGTGAGCGGCCTCATCGTGCAGATGCCTCTCCCTCAGCACATAGACGCGAAGGCCATATCGCGTTATATTTCCCCGTTAAAAGATGTTGAGGCCGTCCATCCGCAGAATATGGGAGAGATAGTATTCGGCAGGGCCGGGATTTGCCCGTGCACGGCCGCGGCTTGCATGGAGCTTTTGAATTCAATAGACTCCCTGGACCTTTACGGGAAAGAGGCTGTGGTGGTGGGCCATAGCGAGATCGTAGGTAAACCCCTGGCCCTCTTGCTCCTGAACAAGTTTGTTACCACGACGGTATGCCATATCGCTACAGGGGAAAGAGGCACGTTGCCGGATTTCGTTAAAAGAGCGGAGATATTAATCGTGGCCTGCGGCAAGCCGGGCCTGATAAAAGGCGACTGGATAAAAGAAGGTGCTATAGTAATAGACGTAGGTATCAACCGCGTGGACGGTAAGATTGTAGGAGACGTTGAATTCGACAGGGCTCAGGAAAAGGCGTCATATATAACACCTGTTCCCGGTGGTGTTGGTCCTCTGACAGTGGCGATGCTCATGAAGAATGTGGTGGAAGCGTTTAAGTTACAGGCGTAGATATGCTGGGCGCAGCGTCTTTCCGCTCCGGCAAGGCCTACGAAAAGACGCTCGGCCTAATGATATCTTGATATAGTAAGGTTTATCGTAAAGTTGGGCCTCGCTCCGTTTTCTTTTGACAGGCAGTATCTTTTATTATGTGGTAGTCCTGTTGTTCGCAAAAGAAAAAGGCTTTTCTTAAGGCCTTGCCGGAGCGAAAAGACGGACTAGACCTTTACTTTGTTACAGTGTCCTGCCGGTTAGCACTGGGGCCTGAGGCACATTAGAAGAATTTCCTGCTCTTTCTCTTAGATTATTTGAAAATCTGTAACGAACAAAGATCTTAAGTAATGTGTAACGCAGTAACGAGGTACCGCAGGGAACCAACTATTTGTAAGTCCTATGGTTGGTTTTGGCAAAAGAGCTATTACGGCAAAACTGGCCATAGAGTTGGTATCTTGGCCAGTTCCCCGCAGAACCACGTTAGCACGTTACAGGCTATGGTATAACTCATTCAAGTTCAACAGCTATACGAGAGATTGAAGACAAAGAGCGGGAAATTACTTCAGTGCCGAATAACCCCAGGGCTAGCCGGCAGGACGAGAACTCTAAGGAAACTCAAATGTCTTTATGTGATAAGATCAGCGATAAGAAATTTATACTTACCTCGGAGATCGGGCCTCCCAAAGGGACTGATATAGAGGAAGTCCTGAGGGACGCCGAGCTTGTTAAAGGCCGTGTCGACGCCATCAATGTCACTGACTTGCAGAGTTCTGTCATGCGCGTTGGTTCGCTTGCTATATGCAAGTTCCTGATAGAGCGCGGGCTTGAACCTGTGTTCCAGATTACATGCCGCGACAGGAACAGGCTGGCACTGCAATCAGACCTTTTGTCAGCGTCGGTCTTTGGCATAAAGAATATTCTGGCCCTCACTGGTGACCACCCTATGCTTGGCGACCATCCGCAGGCAAAACCCGTGTTTGACCTTGACTCGACGCAGCTCCTGGAGGCAATAAGGACGCTGGAGTCAGGGAAAGATATGGCCGGTAAAGAGCTTAAGGGGTCGCCGAAATTCTGCGTGGGAGCCGTAGTGAACCCCGGGGCCGACCCGCTTGAGCCCGAAGTCCTGAAAATGGAGAAGAAGATAGCTTCAGGTGCTCAGTTTTTCCAGACACAAGCCATATATGACATAGGCCTGTTTAAGAAATTCCTTGAGGCCTCGAAACACCTGAAGACCACGATTATCGCAGGGATAGTCCTTCTGAAATCAGCAGGCATGGCCAGGTTTATGAATAAAAACGTAAGCGGTGTGTTTGTCCCCGACAACCTGATCGAGGAAATGGACAGGGCGCCGGATAAAAGCGCGAAGTCAATAGAGATAGCGGCCCGTCTTATAAAAGAGCTCAGACCCATGTGTCAGGGCGTACATATAATGCCTATCGGGTGGGACAAGAAAGTGCCGCTTGTTCTGGACGCTGCCGGACTATGAAAATAGCTGTTACGGGAAAAGGCGGGGTGGGAAAGACATCGATAGCGGCGGGCCTTACCCTTATATTCGCAAGGAGCGGCAGAAAGGTAATAGCGATAGACGCGGATCCTGACGCCAACCTTGGCACCGCGCTCGGCTTCCTGGACGCGGAAAGGCCGGCTCCGGTATCGGAGTTGAAAAAAATGATCCTTGAGCGCACGGGAGAAATAGGCGCGTTTTTTAAGCTAAACCCGAAAGTCGACGATATACCCGATAAGTTTTCGAAAGAGAAAGGCAATATCAGACTGCTGGAGATGGGCACCGTGAAAAAAGGAGGCTCCGGCTGTGTCTGTCCCGAAAGCGCTTTTTTAAAGGCGCTGTTGAGCCACGTTTTTATAAACAGGGACGAGATTGTCATAGTCGACATGGAAGCCGGCCTCGAGCACCTGGGCCGGGGCACCGCCCAGTCAGTCGAAAAATTTATAATAGTGGTGGAACCGAACAAGACATCTCTTGACACAGCGGCCAGGATAAAGACCCTTGCCGGGAATTTAAAGGTCAAAGATGTTTCGGTTGTGGCCAATAAGGTGAGGTCCGGAGACGATAAGGCCTTTATTGAGAAAAATTTAACGGGATTAAAGATCGACGGTTTTATTGGACTGGATGAATCGCTCTTGAATACCAGGGGGGTCTTGCCCGAGGATTCGAGGTTTTTGAAAGATTTAGAGGAGGTATTAGATGTCAAAACCAACAGGTAATCCCATAAATGACGGCCTGCTTAAGATAGCCGGCGAAAAAAATATCGAGACTATATGGGACCGGTTTGAGCTCCAGGAGCCCCATTGCGGTTTTGGCACGCTTGGGCTGTGCTGCAAGATATGCAACCTCGGCCCGTGCAGGATAGACCCCTTCGGCGAAGGCCCTCAGAAAGGCGCGTGCGGCGCAGACGCGGATGTCATTAGTGCCAGGAACCTCGCGCGTAGCGCGGCTGCCGGCGCGGCGTGTCATTCAGACCATGGAAGAGACCTGGCGATGACCTTGCTTGAGCTGGCCCGCGGCAAGGCAAAGGATTATTCCATAAAAGACCCTGTAAAGCTAAGGAACCTTGCTGTCGAGTTCGGAATAAAAATAGACAATAAGAATGATTTAAAGATAGCTGAGGAGCTGGGCGAGGCCATATTAAAGGAATTCGGTAAACAGGAAGGCGAGCTCACCTTCGTGAAGAGGGCGCCGAAAAAGCAGCTTGACACCTGGAGACGATTAAACGCCGTACCAAGAGGCATGGACATAGAGATAGTCCAGGCGATGTCCAGGACGCATATAGGATGCGACAATGAATACCGGCATTTAATAGAGCTTGCGATAAAGACATCTCTAGCGGATGGGTGGGGAGGTTCAATGGTCGCCACTGAGCTCAGCGATATACTTTTTGGTTCCCCGCGGCCCATCAGGGCAGAAGCAAACTTGGGTGTCCTAAAAGAGGACGAGGTCAATGTCCTTGTTCACGGCCATGAGCCCACTCTTTCGGATATAATAGTTTCCGCGAGCCAGGACAAAGAGATAATAGAGCTCGCGAAAAAAGCAGGGGCGAAAGGCATAAATCTTTCAGGGATCTGCTGCACAGCGGCGGAGGTCCTGATGAGGCATGGGATACCAATGGCCGGTAACTTCCTGCAGCAGGAGATCGCCATAATTACCGGAGCCGTAGAGGCCATGATAGTGGATATACAGTGTATTATGCCTTCTCTGCCGGAAATCGCTAAATCGTTTCACACCAAGCTTATCTCCACCTCCCCAAAGGCCAGGTTCAAGGGGATGGATCACATAGAGTTTAACGAGAAAGACGCCCTTGGGATAGCCAAAAAGATACTGAGGATAGCGATAGAAAATTATAAAAACAGGGACGCCTCAAAAGTAAATATCCCCAAGGAAAAAATGACCCTTATCGCGGGATTCACTATGGAAAACATATTTTATAATCTCGGAGGGTCTTTCAGGAAGTCCTACAGGCCTCTTAATGACGCTATCATAAGCGGAAGGATAAGAGGTGTCGCGGGTGTCGTAGGCTGTGACAACCCCAAGAACCAGTCAGGCCTCTGCCACGCTGATATGGTAAAACACCTTATAAAGAATGACGTCCTGGTGGTGCAGACAGGCTGTTCAGCGGGCGCGTGCGCCAAGGCAGGGCTCCTTACGCCCGAAAGCGCGTTCAGATTCGCGGGAGAAGGCCTTAAGGAAATATGCGAGACTGTCGGTATCCCGCCTGTTCTCCATGCAGGTTCATGCGTCGATAACACGAGGATCCTTACCGCCTGCTGTGAGATGGTAAAAGAAGGAGGGCTGGGTTCTAGCATTGATGAATTGCCGGTTGCCGGGGCCGCTCCTGAATGGATGTCTGAAAAAGCCATCGCGATAGGATGGTATTTTGTCGCTTCGGGCATCTTTGTTGTCATAGGTACGCCATTAAGAGTCCTGGGTTCCAAGGCGGTCGCGGATTACATATGTAATGACATAGAGCCTGTAGTCGGAGGCAAATGGGCGTTTGAGGAGGACCCGATAAAGGCCGCGGACCTTATGATAGCCCATATAGATAAAAAACGAGAAGCCCTAAAACTGAAACCGCTAATCTGCGTCACTCCTTAACTTGACAAAACTTACAATGCAAGTTTTGTCAGATTGTAGTTGTAGCGCCTTGCGCTGCTTGTAAAGCTGAAAGATATGAAAAAGATATATTGTGATATTAAGAAATGCCTGGGCTGCGGGTCATGCGAGATTGCGTGTGCCGTGGAGCATTCGAGATCCAAGGCCCTTTATATGGCCATAAAAGAGGATAAGCTCCCGATAAAAAGACGCAAGGCCCAGTTTATCAATAAGAGCGTTGCTATTTCAACAGGCTGTCATCATTGCGAAGACGCGCCGTGCGTAGCGGCTTGTATGTCAGCCGCGATGTATAAGGATAAAAAGACAGGCCAGACAATGCACGACGTGGATAAATGCGTTGGCTGCTGGATGTGCGTAATGAGCTGTCCCTTTGGGGCGCTTACCAGGGAGAGGCAGGAAAAAGTTATAGTGAAATGCGACCTTTGTCCGGACAGAGATATGCCCGCTTGTGTAGAGGCGTGCCATACGGGAGCGTTGTTCTTTGGCGTTTTAAAGGAATTTAAGGAGAACTCATGCGATACGCGATAATAGGCTCGAGTGCCGCGGGGATAAGCGCGGTAGAGGCCATAAGGTCAAAAGATAAAAAATCTGACATAACCGTTATATCTGACGAGAAAAAACCTCTCTATTCGCGATGCCTTATCTCGTATCTCTTGGCAGGCACTATTGACAAAGATAAGATATGGATAAGGCCGGATGATTTTTTCAAGAAAAACAAGGCGGAGGCTATCCTCGGGGTAAGGGCTGAAAAAATAGACTTGAAAAACAGGGAAGTGTACCTCAAGAACAAAGAGAAAGTAAAATTCAACAAGCTGCTCATCGCCACGGGTTCTTCTCCCAAGATTGACGATGTACCGGGTAATGATAAAAAAGGAGTCTTTCCTCTAAGAACCCTTGCTCATGCCGTCCAGATACAGGCCGCGCTGGACAAGGTTAAAAGCGTGGCGGTGCTGGGTGGCGGTCTTATAGGGCTCAGGGCGGCATACGCCTTAAGGAGCAGGGGGAAAGATGTCTCTATCTTTGTGCGCTCGCCCCAGATACTTTCGCAGATAATAGATGAGGAATCCGCAGGTATAATGCAGCGCCATATAGAGAAAAAAGGTATAAAGATATTCACGGGGAGATACGCCAGGGAGATTAAAGGAAAGCTCTCCGTAGAAGGCCTGGCGCTCGATAACGGTTCGGATGTCGACTGTCAGCTTGTCGTTGTGGGCAAAGGGGTCAGCCCTAATATTGAAATAGCCAAAGAAGCCGGGCTTGAGACTAACTGGGGCATTGTTGTGGACAGCTCTTTAAGGGCCGGCTCTAAAGATGTCTTTGCCGCCGGAGACGTGGTCGAAGGCCATGACATAGCCCTTGAGGAGAACACCATAAACGCGATATGGCCTGTCGCGTGCGAACAGGGCAGGATCGCCGGGCTTAATATGTCAGGCGAAGACCAGGTGTATGACGGTACCCTGGCCATGAATTCCATAGAGTTTTTTGGCCTGAGCGTCATATCCATAGGCATAACAAAACCCAAAAAGGCTATTTATAAGGAAATCGTCAAAAAAGACCTTAGTAATAATAAGTATAAAAAGATAGTACTGCGCGATGACGTAATAGTAGGAGCCATATTCGTAAATGCCATTGAAAACATAGGTGTTATAGGAGCGCTCATAAAAAACAAAGTTAACGTAAAGGATATAAAGGATATCGCGCTCGAGAATTACTTTGATTATGGCAGGATAATTAAGATAATCAAAGATTCAAAAGACGGGTTCAGGGAAAAAGAATTCAGAGAGACAATATTGACTTTGTAAAATTTAGGAGGTATCGATGTCCAAGATTATAGCGTCAGCCGCGATAAGAGGGGCTAAAGAAATATATGGCCAGGCCGAGGAATTCCTAAGCAAGGCCATTAAGGAAAAAGGCGAGAAGTGCGAAGTGAAATTCCCGGACACGGCCTTTTATTTTCCCATGGCGTACGCTCTCTTGGCTAAAGAGGTAAAAAATTTGTCCGAGGCTAAAGAGGTGCTTATATTTTCCAAGGGTCTCCTCCATGATGAGCCCGCAGAAAAGATATGGCTTCCTTACCTTGGGGACACCCTTGATTCCGGCGTGGCGGCTTTATTATGCGAGGAAATAATAATGGCGCTCAGGTATCTATACGGCCAGGAGCCGCAGAAAGACTGCAATGGATTTTTCTCTGACACTATATTGCGCACGCTCGGCATTCAGCTTGTGGACGGGAGGATGCCGGGATTCGCCGCGATCCTCGGTGCCGCGCCTGATAATCAAACAGCAGTGTATATCGTGAGGGAACTCCAGAAACGCAGCATCATGACCTTTGTGGGCAGCAATGTCAAGGGCCGCAGCATAATAGACCAGCTCCTGGAGGAAAAAGTGGAAATGGGATGGGATACCTATATAGTGCCCTATGGCAGGGATACGCTGAGCGCCATATATCCGCTTAACTGGGCTATCCGCGGCGCGTTGACCTTCGGCGGTCATAAAAAAGGGGAAGCTCTTAAGTGCCTGAAATATTGCCTCAATAGGGTGTTTGCCTTCGGCATGGTGCTGGGTGAACTTGATGATATAAAATACGCGACAGGTGCTGGTGCCATAAACATGGGGTTCCCGGTTATAGCCGATACTGATATACCTGAAATCAAACCGAGCGGGATCTGTACATACGAGCATGTCGTGAAAGAGCTGGACCATAAAAAGATAGTGTCCAGGGCCATAGAGGTAAGAGGGATAAAACTGAAGATTACGGAAATACCGATACCCGTGCCGTACTCACCCGCGTTTGAGGGAGAAAGAGTGAGGCGGGAGCAGATGTACGCGCAGTTCGGAGGCAAATACTCGGATGCCTTTGAATATGTTAAGATGACGGAGCCCGGCATGATAGAGGACGGAAAGATCGAGGTAATAGGCCCTGAATTGGACGATATAAAGGAAGGCGGCTCTTTGCCTCTAGGGATAGTCGTACAGGTGGCCGGCAGGAAGATGCAGAAGGATTTCGAGCCTATCCTCGAAAGGCAGATACACAGCTTTTTGAACGAGGCAATGGGTGTCTTCCATATGGGCCAGAGGGATATGTGCTGGACAAGGATATCAAAAGACGCCAAAAATAAAGACTTTAAACTGAGGCATTTCGGGGTGATATTGCACGCGAGGATGCACGATGTCTTCAGCGCGATAGCCGATAAGGTACAGATAACCATATACACGAAACAGGAAGACGTCGAGAGAGAGGTCAAAGACGCTCAAAAGGCCTATGAGGAGCGAGATATCAGGGTTTCGGGCATGACAGATGACAGCGTGGATCTTTTCTGGACCTGTACACTGTGTCAGAGTTTCGCCCCGAACCACGTATGCATAATAAAGCCTGAGAGGATAGGCCTGTGCGGGGCTTATAACTGGCTTGACGCGAAGGCGTCCAATGAGCTTAATCCCTCGGGACCGAACCAGCCTGTCAAGAAAGGCCAGTGCCTTGACCCTGTAAAGGGCGAGTGGAGCGGAGTGAATGAGGCAGTAATCCAGAAGTCCAACAGGACCATTGAAAGGTTCTGCGGCTATTCTATAATAGATTCTCCTGAAACAAGCTGCGGATGTTTTGAGTGCATAGTGGCGATATTGCCCGAGGCAAACGGGTTCATGGTGGTCAATAGGGAGTATTCAGGCATGACCCCGGCCGGCATGGGTTTTTCGACTCTCGCAGGCACTATAGGAGGAGGCCAGCAGACGCCCGGTTTCATGGGGATAGGCAGGCTTTATATCACAAGCAAGAAATTCATAGCAGCTGAGGGCGGCCTGAAAAGGGTCGCGTGGATGCCAAAAGAACTAAAAGACGCACTTGCGGATAAGATAAAAAAGAGGGGCGAAGAGCTGGGTGAACCTGACCTTTTGAATAAGATAGCTGATGAAACAGTGGCGACCAGTGCCGAGGAGCTTTTGCCTTACCTGGAAAAAGTCGGACACCCGGCATTGAAAATGGAAGGAGTTATGTAAGTAAGGACATGACTTACGGAACGAAGTGAACGTAAGTCATTGTCCGAACTTATCCCGCACCTTTTTACTATTCATCGACTTAAGAAATATATAAAATTCTTAAGACTCTGAATACATAAAAGGTGCGGGATAAAACAAGTGCTCATTTGAGGAGGTTATAATGGCGTTGTCGGGATTGGAAATATATAAGTTATTACCCAAAACTAACTGTAAAAAATGCGGGTCTCCGACATGCCTCGCCTTTGCCATGAAACTCGCGATGAAAAAGGCGTCCCTGGACGATTGCCCTGACGTGACAGAAGAGGCGAAGAAGGCGCTGGATCAGGCGTCCAGGCCTCCTATAGCGACAATAGTCATCGGCGCCGGGGACAACAGAATAGAGATAGGCGGGGAGACAGTCCTCTTCAGGCATGAAAAGACATTCTATCACCAGACAGCGATAGCCATAAGTGTGGACGATACGTTGTCCGTCTCCGAGATTGACCGGCGCGTCAAAAACATAGAAGAGATGAGTTTTGAGAGGGTCGGCCAGCACATAACCATTGACATGATAGCGCTTGTCAA
The DNA here is from genome assembly GCA_018814825.1 of Candidatus Omnitrophota bacterium. Lineage (GTDB taxonomy): Bacteria > Omnitrophota > Gorgyraeia > Gorgyraeales > Gorgyraeaceae > JAHIEN01. The sequence goes on along the minus strand of JAHIYJ010000069.1, from coordinate 16,003 downwards.
TAAAACCGGATCTTCTGAAAAATTCACAGCGGCCCTTGAGAGAGTGCTCCAGAACTCGACAAAGGCCATGGTTCTGGTGAGCGATGACGTAAAGGTAATCGAAGAGGCGTTGAAAAAATGCGCCGAGGAGAAGCCGCTGATATACGCCGCCACAGGCTCTAACCTTAAGGACATGTGCAGGTTGTCAAAAGATTACAAGGTGCCTCTCGCCATAAAGGCCAAAGGCCCGGATGAGCTGGGCAAACTAAGCCAGGAGGCCGCCTCTCTGGGCGCCGAGGAGCTGGTGCTCGACCCGTTACCCGAAACATTGAATCAGGCCTTGAATGACTTCACGCAGATAAGAAGAGCGAGCCTTAAGAAAAACTACAGGCCCTTCGGTTACCCGATCGTATCGTTTATCAAGGCCGAGGATGAGGATAAATACGGGAGCGTAAGGGACGCCAGCGTCTATATCACAAAGTACGCGGGTCTGATAGTGCTGGATTCTCTTGACAGGGAAGTTTTACTGCCTATTGTCACGCTGCGCCAGAACATCTATACTGACCCGCAGAAGCCAGTGACAGTCGAGCCCAAGCTCTATTCCTTCGGGGCCGTCGATAAAAATTCTCCGGTCATGGTCACGACTAATTTTTCTCTTACGTTCTATACCGTATCCCCGGAGATAGAGGCTAGTAAACTGCCAGCATATCTGCTTGTGACGGATTCAGAAGGCATGAGTGTTTTAACGGCTTGGGCGGCCGAGAAATTCACACCGGAGATAATAGCCGACACGATGAAAAAACTCGAGCTGGAAAATGTAGTGTCCCACAAAAAAATAATCATACCCGGCTATGTCTCTGTCTTGAGCGGCAAACTGGAAGACGCTTCCGGGTGGAACGTGATGGTCGGCCCCAAAGAGGCGTCAGCCATACCGAAATATTTGAAAGAAGTGTGGAAGTAAATTGAATCTTGCCAATAAGATCACCATATTCCGCATACTCTTGGTACCTTTTTTTATAGCCAGCGTACTCTATTACGGGGAGGCGAGGCATTATTTCAGGTTCATTGCGCTGGGTTTGTTCGCGCTGGCCTCTCTCACAGACGCCATTGACGGCGGTATAGCCAGAAGCCGGGGGCAGGTAACAGAGCTTGGCGTGGTGCTGGATCCTGTTGCGGACAAACTGCTTATCGCCAGCGCTTTCATATCACTGTCGGTCATCAAAAATATACCCCCTGACCTGCGTATCCCGGCATGGGTGGTGCTTATCGTGCTGACAAGAGACATTATCATAGTCCTTGGATCGGGGATCATATATTTTCTCAAGGGCAACGTTGCCATAAAACCCAGTTTCCTGGGGAAGGCCACGACGTTTTTCCAAATGGTGGCCATCATGGCCCTCCTGGCGGTATTCCGCTACCACAAGTTCTTCATATACCCAGCCGCTTTTTTTACCACGCTCTCGGGGATAGACTATATCTGGCGAGGCTCAAGGCAATTAAATGAAGTCCAGTAGTCTCCTTATTCCAAAGATAGCCATAATCGGACGCCCCAACGTGGGCAAGTCAACCCTCTTCAACAGGATCGCCGGAAGACGCAGGGCGATCGTTGAAAGGGCCGAGTCAACGACCCGTGACAGGATTACGGAGATAGTTAATTACGCCGGCCGTTCTTTTGAGATTATCGATACCGGCGGCCTGGATTTTTTTAATAAAAAAGATCTCCCGGCTCAGGTTGAAAAACAGGTCATGACAGCTGTAAAACAGGCTGACAGGATTATTTTTGTCTGCGACATAAAGACAGGCGCGACACCCCTTGACCACAGGATAGGCGAACTCTTAAGGCGTTTTAATAAAAAAGTCACGCTTGTCGTCAATAAGGCTGACAATAAAAAGCTCTCAGAGACCAGCATTGAGTTTTACAGCCTGGGCTTCGGGGAGCCTCTGGCTGTATCAAGTCTGCATGGGTTGGGCGTGGGGGACTTGCTGGACCTTATAATAACCGGGTTTGAACCGGACTCAGGGTTTCGCGGGTCAGGGGACGCCGTGAAGCTCGCTGTAGTAGGCAGGCCTAATTCCGGAAAATCGTCTTTTGTCAATTCTGTTTTGGGCGAGGAGCGCGTTATAGTAAGTCCGGAACCGGGCACCACGCGCGATTCAGTGGATACCTGCTTTGAGGTAAGAGGGAAAAGATTTGTTATAATAGATACCGCGGGCATACGGTCCAGGGGCAAGATAAAGGATGACGTAACGTATTTCAGCATAGTGAGGACGGAGGAGAGCGTAAAGAGAAGCGATGTGGTACTGGTTATCCTCGATGGCATGGTCGGAGTGACAAAGGAAGACTTCAGGATAATAGCCTTGGCGCAGAACTACATGAGACCTCTTGCCCTGGCAGTCAATAAATGGGACCTGTGTGTCAAGCGAGGGGTTAAGGAAAAAGATTACGAATCAGCTATCCGCAGGTCATTGAGGTTTATCTATTGCGCGCCCGTGCTCTTTGTGTCAGCCCTGACAGGTAAAGATGTCCAAAAGGCGCTCGACATGAGCTACGCGCTGGCAAAAAAGGCTCAAACTAACTTTTCAACAAGCCTGCTTAATGAGATATTAAGACATGTGGCCATCAGGGCGACAAGATTGTATTCTGTAAGGCAGATAAACAACGCCGCGCCGGAGTTTGAGATTATAGCAAAAGCCCCATCGGCTATAAACGACCCTGAGAGAAGACATATAGCGAATATTTTAAGAAAAGAGCTGGGACTAGACGGCATCCCCATAAAAATAAGTTTCAAAAAGAAGAAATTCAGGTCTTAAGAGGAGACGGAAGATGGCTAATTTCATATTATTTTCAGGCATCCTGGTTTCTTACATAATAGGTTCCATACCGACAGGCTATATCTTTGGCAGGGCGCTCAAGGGTATAGACATAAGGCAGTTCGGCAGCGGGAACGTGGGTGCCGCGAATACGTTCAGGGTGATAGGCAGGGTCCCCGGCCTTATAGTCCTGGCTATCGATGTATTGAAGGGTTTCCTTTGCGTGACCTATCTAGCCGGTTTATTCATGTATCTATCGCCGGTGGCAAGGCCTGAGCTATACAAGGTGTTTATGGGATTGGCCGCTATAGCAGGCCATAACTGGACAGTATTTCTCAGGTTTAAAGGCGGCAAGGGCGTGGCGACAGGCGCCGGAGTTATTATAGGGCTCGCGGCCAACGTATTCTGGCTTGGGTTTTTGATATGGCTGATAGTTTTTCTTATGACAGGTTACGTATCCTTGGCCTCGATCGTCGCTTCCGTGTCAATGCCCGTATTAACACTGGTATCCGGCCAGCCGACAGCGCTGACGATTTTCGTGAGCGTCTTATGCCTTGTGATCGTATACAAACACAGGCCTAATCTAAGACGCCTAAAAACCGGCGAAGAAAAAAAGATATCCCTATTCAAAAGAAAATAACCTTAACTTGACGATTCTTACATTGTAACTTTAGTCAAGTTAAGACGGGGTTTTACGCAATGGACTATATAGGCAGCGTTTTTGATAATGACGGGCCGATTGCCAGGGTCATGCCGAATTATGAGGCAAGGGAAGAACAGGTAAAGATGGCTGAGGCTATCAGTGAGGCTATCATTGACTCTGACACCCTTATAGTCGAGGCCGGCACCGGCGTCGGTAAAAGCTTTTCTTATCTGGTGCCTGTCGCCGCGTTCGTGCTTGAGACACAAGGGGTCGCGATCATCTCCACGAATACCATCACCCTGCAGGAACAGATCATATATAAAGATATACCTTTTCTTGAAAAAGCCCTTGAGCTGGATTTTAAAGCGGTGCTCGTAAAGGGCAGGCATAACTATTTGTGTCTGAGAAGGTTAAATAGCTCGAATTTCAGGCAAAAAGACCTGTTCGCTGACGAGTACGAAATGCGCCAGTTCACCGCGATAATGGCGTGGTCGTATAAAACCGCGGACGGCTCACTATATGACATGGAAGAGGAGCCTGACTCGAAAGTCTGGGACATGGTCTCGGTCGATGCGGAATCCTGTCTCGGAAAAAAATGCCCCTGTTACAAGCGATGTTTCTTTCAAAAGGCAAGGGAAAAAATACGCGATGCCAGGGTCCTGGTCGTGAACCATCACCTGTTTTTCTCAAACCTTGCCATACAGGAAGAGCAGAAAAAACTCCTTCCCGAATGCGATGTCCTTGTATTTGACGAGGCGCACAGCATAGAGAACGTAGCCACGGAACATCTGGGCTCCAGCGTCACTAATACAGGGATCAGGTATCTTATGGACATGTTCTTTAACCTGAAAAAGCAAAAAGGGTTCCTGCTGGCGCTGGGCGATCAGGACTCGATGGAATGGGTCGAGGTGATACGCAAGAGATCAGACACTTTCTTTAAGGAGATAAGGGAATATTTTGAGGAGAGAAAGCTCGGCGGAGAAGCTGACTCGTTAAGGATAAGAAGCGCCTGTTTCGTGGCTAACTCCCTCGAAGCGCCTCTTTCCAAACTCGTTGAATCCCTGTTAAACGCCAAAAAAATCGCGAAAAACAAAGAAGATGAGGTGGAGATAACATCTTTTATCAAAAAGATCAACAGCCTGAAAGATTCGCTCGACATCATACTGAATCAGGCAATAAAGGATTATGTTTACTGGATAGAATGCTCAAGGCGCCCGCGCAACAGCAAAGTCTCGATCAACGCCGCCCCCATCAACGTGGGCAATATACTTAAAGAAACACTTTTTTCCAGGCGCAGGCCTGTTATATTCACAAGCGCGACGCTCTGCGTCGGGAACGGTTCATTTCAGTACCTTAGGAAAAGGCTTGGGATAGAAGAGGCGAAGGAGTTGGAATTAGGCTCACCTTTTGATTACGAAAAACAGGTCAGGATGTACATAGCGAAGAACATGCCTCTTCCGGGCCGCATTGCCGAATACGCCGCGGCAGTCTCTGAAAAGACAAAAAAATACATAGAGCTCACGAACGGAAACGCGTTTGTGCTGTTTACGAGTTATTCTTTAATGAACATGGTATACGAAGAGCTGGAGGCTTTCTTAGCTAGAAAAGGGTTTAATGTTTTAAAGCAGGGCTCAGGTCTCGGCAGGAGCAGGATGTTGTCGAGTTTTAAAAAGGAAAAAGGCTCTGTCCTGTTCGGCGTGGACAGTTTTTGGCAGGGTATAGACATACAGGGCCAGGCCCTCTCAAACGTAATAATCACAAAACTGCCATTTGCCGTACCTGATCACCCCGTAATCGAGGCCCGCGCGGAGGAAATACAGAAAAGAGGGGGTGACGCTTTTCTTGAGTATAACCTGCCGGAAGCCGTGCTCAGGTTTAAGCAGGGATTTGGCAGGCTTGTGAGGAGCAGAAGCGACACAGGGATAATAGCGGTTCTCGACAGCCGCATAATAAATAAATCCTATGGCCGGCAGTTCCTGAGCTCTGTGCCCAAATGCGAAATCATAATCGACTCGTAGCTGAAAAAATATTTACTTAAGCCCTCTATTTTATCTTTCATTGAATTACCCTATTGTAAACTTTCCTGAGGATTTGGAAGGAATTTTTTCCTGCAAATCATTTTGTGCTTGCATTATCAATCATTCGGCAGTACCATGTCTATAGAGGTTTCTGTTAAAAAGGAGGTGTTATGGATTTTAATACGGCCGGTGATTTATTAGGAGAACACGAAAAAGGGAAACAACAACGGTTGCCTGATGTGATAAAATATATATTTCCGGCAATAGGCGGGTTTTTGGCCCTTTTGTTTATTTTTTCAGGCGTGTATTCAGTAGGGCCTGATGAAGTAGGGGTTATAAGACGGTTCGGGAAGTTTGTCCGCAAAACAGACCCAGGGCTTCATTTCAAAATTCCTCTTGGCATAGAAAAGCTCAACAATGTCAAGGTACGGTATGTATTTAAAGAAGAATTTGGTTTCAGGACCATGAAGCCAGGCATAAAGACTCAGTATTCATCGAGAGAATATTTTGACGAGTCCCTTATGCTTACAGGGGACCTGAATGTTCTGGTAGTCGAATGGATAGTGCAGTTTAAGATCAAAGACCCTGTAAAATTGTTGTTCAGAGTGAGAAACCCGAAAGAGACTATCCGCAGTATCTCCGAAGCAGTAATGCGGCAGGTCGTAGGCAATGCTACAGTGAGTGAAGTTTTAACCACGCGGAGAGTAGAGACAAATCAGGAAGTACAGGATAAGCTCCAGGAGATATTGGATTCTTATGAAAGCGGCATCCAGATTGTCACAGTAAAACTGCAGGATGTAAATCCCCCTGATGAAGTAAAACCATCTTTTAACGAGGTGAACGGGGCCAAACAGGAAAAAGAGAAGATGATAAACCAAGCGTGGGAGGCATATAATAAAGCCATTCCAGCCGCCAAAGGTGACGCTCAAAAGACCATCAGCGAATCTGAAGGCTATGCCCTGAAAAGGATAAATACGGCAAAAGGTGACGCAGCGAGATTTATAGACACATGGGAGGCGTATAAAGAAGCAAAAGATGTTACGCGCAAGAGATTGTACCTGGAAGCAATGAACGAAATCCTGCCAAAAGTAGGCCAGAAATATATCATAGATTCCTCGGCCAATAATATATTGCCTCTTCTTAAATTAAATAAAGAAGGGGGTGTAAAATGAAGACATTAATAAATATTTCATTAGGCATGCTGATTCTGGCAATCTTGGCTTTTTTAAGCGGCGCTCTTTATACTATTGATGAGACCCAGCAGGCGGTTATTACGCAATTCGGCGAACCTATCGGGAAACCTATAACTCATGCGGGATTGTATTTCAAACTGCCTTTTATCCAGCAGGCCAACTACTTTGAAAAAAGACTTCTCCAGTGGGACGGAAACCCTAACCAGATCCCGACCAAGGACAAGAGATATATATGGGTCGATACTACAGCAAGGTGGAAGATAGTAGATGCCCTTAAATTTATGCAGTCTGTCACGAATGAAACAGGCGCTCACGCAAGGCTGGATGATATAGTGGATTCTGCCACAAGGGATTATATTACAAACCATAACTTAGTAGAGATAGTGAGGAATTCAAACAGGATCATAGAGTCTTATGTCCTAAATGAGGATGATGAAATAAAGGCATCTGATGAAGCGCTTGATAAAATAATAGTAGGAAGAGAAGCCATTACCCGAGGCATACTCAAACAGGCCTCGATAATAGCTCCCCAGTATGGCATCAAGCTGGTAGATGTCAGGATAAGTAGAATAAATTATGTAAAAAATGTACGGGATAAAGTCTACGAAAGAATGATATCAGAGAGAAAAAGGGCCGCTGAAAGATTTCGCTCAGAAGGCCAGGGCAAAAAAAAAGAGATAGAAGGACGGGTGGGAAAAGAACTGAAAGAGATCCGTTCAGAGGCGTATAAAACAGCGGAAGAAATCAAAGGCAAGGCAGACGCAACGGCAATAGCTATTTACGCGGATGCGTACAACAGAGACCCTGAGTTTTACTCATTTATAAAAACCCTTGATACATACAAGAATACTATGGACAGCGATACAACGGTAATCTTCAGTCCAGATAGCGAGTATCTTGAATACTTCAATGCAACAAGGTAAAAATACAAGGGCCGGCTTAAGTGCCGGCCCGAAGCTGTTCTTTTGCTTTCCGTAATTTTTGCGAAAAGTTATCTTTTTTGAATTTCGAAGTCCACGGCTATCATAGTAATCCAACCACTAAAAGAAGAAAATCAGTGCCGGAAACCCCGTTCGTCAGGAATCGAACGGGGTTTATTTTGTCCTTAACTTTACATTAAAGCAGTTTTCTTGGTCAAGTCAGAGGTATTGTTAGAGGTATATTGTTGACACGGTCCTCCTTTTCATTTATAATCTATAGTCTATATACAGGAGAGATATATGCTACCTGATAAAAATGGCAGATTTAACGGGTTTGGCGGAAAGTTTGTGCCCGAGACTCTCATGTCAGCTCTCGAGGAACTCGAGAAGGCGTACAAGAAGGCTGTCAGAGAGCCCAGGTTCAAGCGCAAGCTTGACGAGCTTTTAAGGACATACGCGGGCAGGCCGACCCCTTTATATTTCGCGAAAAATATTTCCAGGAAAGCCGGGGTTAAGATCTTCCTGAAGCGCGAGGACCTGCTTCATACAGGCGCCCATAAGATAAACAATACTCTCGGCCAGATACTCCTGGCTGTCAGGATGGGCAAGTCTCGTATCATAGCCGAGACAGGCGCTGGTCAGCATGGAGTAGCTACGGCCACGGCAGCGGCCGTTTTCGGCCTGCCGTGTGAAGTGTATATGGGGATTGAGGATATAGAGCGTCAGGCCCTTAACGTCTTCAAGATGAAACTGCTGGGCGCAAAGGTCATTCCGGTCTATTCAGGGAGTAAAACTCTCAAAGACGCTACTAACGAGGCGATAAGAGATTGGGTCACCAATGTCCGCACCACACATTATGTGCTCGGTTCAGTAGTCGGCCCGCACCCATATCCGGCCATGGTAAGGGATTTCCAGTCCATTATAGGCAGGGAGACCAAATCCCAGATCCTGAAATACGAAAAAAGGCTCCCCGACTACATGGTTGCGTGTGTAGGCGGCGGGAGCAATTCCATAGGCTTTTTTCACGCGTTTTTTAAGTCAAAGACAAAGTTCATAGGTGTTGAGGCCGGAGGGCTGGGGCTGGCGACGGGTAAACATGGGGCCGCTCTATGCAAAGGCAAGCCCGGGATATTGCACGGCAGTAAAAGTTATCTCTTGCAGAGTAAAGACGGACAGATACATATAGCGCATTCAATATCAGCGGGCCTGGATTATCCTGGGGTGGGCCCTGAGCACTCTTATTATAAAAAGATCGGCCGGGCCCAATATGTGTCTGTATGCGATAAAGAAGCGCTTGAGGGTTTCAGGATGCTTAGCGAGATAGAAGGCATAATACCAGCCCTGGAGCCGAGCCATGCCATATATTACGCGGTAAAAAAACTGGCGCCTAAGCTGAACAAAAACAAGATCGTGGCCGTCTGCCTGTCAGGCAGGGGCGATAAAGATATAGATATAATTAAGGGTTTGTTGTAGCTGCAAAAATAATATGAACCGCATCGATAAAAAATTCAGGGAATTAAAGAAGAAGCGCGAAAAGGCCTTTATCGCTTTTATAATGGCTGGCGACCCGTCTCTGGGCGTTACGGAAAAACTGATCTTTGAGCTGGAAAAAAAGGGCGCTGATATAATCGAGCTTGGCGTACCTTTCTCGGACCCTCTAGCGGACGGTCCCACTATACAACGTTCGAGCCAGAGAGCCCTTAGAAATAAGGTAAACCTGGACAAGGTATTCGGCCTGGTAAAAAAGATAAGGCCAAAAACCCAGGCGCCCATCGTCTTTCTTACATACTACAACCTGATATATCATTACGGATTGGAAAAGTTTGTCAGTAAGGCCTGTTCCTGCGGTGTGGACGGGGTGGTAATACCTGACCTGCCGCCGGAAGAATCAAAACCCCTGCGTGACATAGCAGGAAAAAATAACTTCGCGATAATACACCTGGCGGCTCCCACGAGCTCCAGGGCAAGGCTGAGGAAGATACTGGCCGCCTCAAGAGGATTCATATACTATGTCTCGCTTACAGGCACGACCGGCGCGCGCAAAAAATTACCCCTGGAGATATCCAAAAACCTGCGAGCCATTAAAATGATGACAAAAAAACCAGTATGTGTCGGGTTCGGGATTTCCAGCCCGGCGCAGGTGGCTAAAATATCCGGCGCGGCCGACGGCGTTATAGTCGGGAGCGCCATCATAAAGATAATCGAGAAGAATAGAGGCAGGAAAGACCTGGTTAATAAAGTGGGAAACTTTGTCAGGAGGCTTAAATGTACGCGGTAATAATGGCTGGCGGTAAAGGCGAAAGACTCTGGCCTAAAAGCACGAAAGGCAGGGCAAAACACATATTGACCTTTGGTACGAGAAACGTCATGATACAGGAGACCTTAAAAAGGCTTAGGCAGAAGCTCCCGGTCGACCACATATTTCTAGTGACCACAAAAAAGCAATACTCCAGCCTGAAGCCATACCTAAGCGTCATTAAAAAATCGAATATTATACTCGAGCCTGAGGGCAGGGATACAGCGGCGGCTATTTGTCTGGCATCCCTTATTATAAAGAAAAGGTTCGGCAGCGTAACAATGGCGGTGCTCCCGGCCGACCATGTGATAAAAGACGTGAGGCTCTTGTTCAGGGACCTTGAGGCGGCGGGAAAACTGGCGTCTTCCGGCCCAAACATGGTAACCATAGGGATTAAGCCTAAGTATCCCTCGGTGGGTTACGGGTATCTTGAGATAGGCAAAAAATACGACGGCCATTACGCGCTTAAAAGATTCATTGAAAAACCCGGAAGGAAAAAGGCGGAAAGTTTTTACAGGCAGAAAAATTTCCTGTGGAACAGCGGGATTTTTGTCTGGAGCGCGGATACCGTACTCGCTGAGCTGAAAAGGCATTTACCAAACTTATATTATGCGCTCAAGGATACGACAGGCCTTGCCGGGAAAAAAGGTTACTTCATAAAACTTTCCGGTGAATACGCGAGGATCAAGCCCGTATCCATAGATTACGGCATAATGGAACCTATCGCGAGGAGCAAATCCCATAAGATATACTGTGTCATGGCGAGTTTTGACTGGGTGGACATAGGTTCATGGTCAAGCGTTGAGGAGATATACGATAAGGACAAAAACGGGAACATACTTCTTTCTGACAGCACCCTGATAGACGTGAAAAATTCCACTATCATCAGTGACAGGGGCCATAAGATAGGCGCCATAGGTGTGAAAGACATAATAATAGTACAGACGAAATCAGGGACTTTGGTCTGCGCCAAAAGCAGGGCCCAGGAGGTAAAAGACCTCGTAAGGAGCTTTTAGTATGCCGAGGGTCCTCGCTCTGGATGTGGGCGAAAAACGCATAGGGATAGCCATAAGCGATGCCCTGGGCATGACGGCCCAGGGCATCGAGACGCACACACGAGGCGACGTTAAATCGACCCTGGACAGGATCAGGGAGCTGGTCAGGGGATATGATGTGGCCACAATAGTCGTGGGCCTGCCTTTTAATATGAACGGGACAAAGGGAGCGAGCGCGGTTTTAGTCGAATCTTTTATAGAAACTCTGAAGAATGAATTCTCCGTTAAAGTGGTTACGGTGGACGAGAGGTTGACCACGGCGCAAAGCGAAAGGCTGCTTTTAGAGGCTGATATCTCAAGAAAAAAGCGAAAAACCTGCGTGGATAAAATGGCCGCTCAACTCATACTTCAGACGTATCTGGAATCAAATGCTTAAAAGAGTATATCTTAAAAACGGGGTTTCTGTCATAATGAACCATATGCCTCATATGGAATCAGCCGCCATAGGGGTCTGGGTCGCGGTGGGCTCTGAAAACGAGAACAAAAAGATCTCCGGGATATCGCATTTTCTTGAACACATGATCTTTAAGGGCACGCCCGCCAGGAGCACCAGGAAAATAAAAGAAGAGATCGAGGGCAGGGGCGGATCGTTAAACGGGTTCACATCGGAAGAGATCACGTGTTACATGGCCAAGGTCAGCGGCCGTCACGCCGATATAGCCTTGAGAGTGCTTTCCGACATGGTCCTGTACGCCCGAATGCATAAAAAAGACATAGAGCGCGAGCGCACGGTCATAATAGAGGAGATAAAGATGTACCGGGACATGCCCAGCCATCATGTCCATGATATATTAAGCGAGATGCTGTGGCCGGATCATCCGCTAGGCCTGTCTGTCGCGGGGAACATAAAATCCGTGGAAGCCATCACGAGAGAAGACCTTATCACTTACAAGACCGCGAACTATGGCCCCGTGAATATAACGCTTGTCTTATGTGGCAATCTAAAGGAGAGCGAATCACTGATGCGGGAGATAGAAGGCATATTCACCTTAAAATTAAAAGGAAAAGTGGCCCCCGCGCCTCCTGTCAATTTTGTTTCCGAGCAGACAAGGCCGCGGGTAAGGATTATTTATAAGGATACCGAGCAGTCTCATCTCTCCATGGGCATACACACGTTTCGCAGGATGCACCCTGATAGGTACGCGCTGAGCCTCCTGCATATTATTCTCGGCGCCAACATGTCGTCAAGGTTGTTTGAGAATGTGAGGGAAAAAAGAGGCCTCGCCTACGAGATTGGTTCCGAGATTAAGCGATACAGGACAACGGGCGCCTTCATAGTAAATGCCGGCATAGAACACAAGAATGTGCCGAAAGCCGTGTCAATCATAATAAAAGAGCTGAAAAAAATCAAAAGCGTACCCGTGCCTTCCATGGAATTAAAGAGGGCAAAGGAATTCTTTAAGGTGCAGCTACTGCTCGCGCTCGAGGATACGCTGGATCACATGTTGTGGCTGGGTGAGCACGCGCTCTTAATAGGCAGGCTTCCTGATAAGAATGAGATAATCAGGAAGATCGATTCTGTCACCAGCGATGACCTGCTTCGCGTGGCAAAGTTGATATTCAGGGACAGGAAGGTCAATCTTGCTGTCATAGGCCCTGAAAAGGACAAGGAAAAAAGTGAAATAGAACAGGAGCTGGGAGAACTGTGCTGAGGAAAAATATCCTGATAGCGCCAAGTATATTATCCGCGGACTTTTCCCGTTTAAGAGAAGAGATCCGAAAAGCGGAAGATGCCGGCGTGGACATGATACACGTTGACGTTATGGACGGTTGTTTCGTGCCGAACATAACAATAGGGCCTTTGATCGTCGAGGCGGCCAGGAGGTGCACTGACCTGCCGCTTGACGTGCACCTGATGATAGAGGCGCCTCATAGGTTTATAAAGGATTTCGCGGAGGCCGGTAGCGATATCATCACGATACACGCCGAGGCTTACGGCCCGGCACCGGAAGAAAGGCGCCTTAAACCGGAAAAAGGCAGATCAAGGACGGTCAACGAGATAAATGAGGGACGGGTCATAGAAGTGCTGGGGCAGATAATGTCCCTTGGCAAGAAAGCCGGCATTTCCCTGAATCCGGATTCTCCTTTTTGTTTGAACGGCGTGCTGGATAAGGCGCAGATGGTCTTGATCATGTCTGTGCATCCCGGTTTCGGCGGCCAGAAATTTATACCCGAGATCCTGTCTAAGATCAAAGAGACCAGAAGATGTTTTAAGGGCGATATAGAAGTAGACGGCGGCATAAATGACGGGAATGTCAGGTCAGTAATCGAGGCCGGGGCGAACATAATAGTGGCCGGGTCATATTTCTTTGGGGCTCGAGACCCGAAAGACGCGATAAACAAACTAAGGAACGGTTAAACCAACATCAGAAAGGGGCGGAAAGAAAAATGGCTGTAAAATTTGGTACGGACGGATGGAGGGCTGTAATATCAGAGGACTTTACTTTTGAAAACGTAAGGATTGTCTCGCAGGCAATAGCGGACCATTTCAAGGGAGAGGACGTTGTTTTCGCTCTGGGTTATGACTGGAGGTTTCTGTCAGAGAAATACGCGGAATTGGTGGCCGAGGTCCTGGCCGCTAACGGTATAAAGGTCCTCTTGTCCGACAAGGCGGTCCCCACGCCTCTGGTAAGCTTATCCATAAAAAACAAAAAACTTTCAGGCGGGATCATGATCACGGCCAGCCACAACCCGCCTTCATATAACGGCGTGAAGATAAAGGCGTCTTACGCCGGTTCCGCCGATCAGGGGATCACCCAAGGCGTGGAAGCGCTTCTAGGTAAAAATCCTGTCAAGAGTATCTCTGTGGAGGAGGGCGTCAAATCCGGCAGGATAGAAAAAATCGACATGAAAGCAGATTACATGAAATTCGTCAACTCCTATATAGACAAGACTGTATTGAAAAACGCCAAACTGAAAGTCCTGGTGGATTGCATGCACGGCGTGGGTGACGGCTACATAAAAGAGATCCTCTCTGACACAAAGATACAGATTACTCAAATGAGGACAGGCAGGGACCCTCTCTTTGGAGGCATTAACCCCGAACCAATCCCTAAAAATCTGGAAGCTGTGTTCCATGAGATGAAAAAGGGTAAATACGACATAGCCATAGTTAATGACGGGGACGCGGACAGGATAGGCGCGGTGACTCCAAAAGGCGAGTTTATAGGAGCAGGCCAGATAATGGCGCTTTTACTGCTCCATTTCGTTGAAGACAAGAAATGGACTGGGTCTGTGGTCAAGACCATTACCAATACCACTCTGATAGAGCGCATCACGCAAAAGTACAAGATGAAACTGCACGAGACGCCCGTGGGGTTTAAGTACATATGCAGGCTGATGCTTGACGAGGACGTCCTGATAGGCGGGGAGGAATCAGGCGGCATTGGCGTAAAAAATTACATGCCAGAGAGAGACGGGATACTGCTGGGGATTTTGCTGGTTGAAATGATGGCCCAGAGGAAAAAAGGCATACTCCGGATAATGGATGACGTGGAAAAGGAATACGGCAGTTTCCGCTACGCCAGGATAGACATGGAATATCCGGACGACAAAAAGAAAAAACTCATGGAATACCTTAAACTCAACCCTCTAAAAGAAGTCCTGGGAAGGCCGGTGAAAGAGCTGAAATCTTACGACGGGTATAAGTTCATTATGGAAGACGACAGCTGGCTCACGCTGCGGCTCTCAGGCACAGAGCCTATCCTCAGGATCTACGCGGAGACCTCTACCGACAAGCTCGCGCGCGAATACCTGGAGTGCGGCAAACAAATCGCCCTAAAAATCTAACCGTAAAGGTGCTGTGGAGATAAATAAGATAAGAAATTTCTGCATAATCGCTCATATAGACCACGGGAAGTCCACGCTCGCGGACAGGCTCATGCAGTTTACGCATACTATAGATAACAGACAATTCAGAGAGCAGCTCCTGGACGACATGGATCTCGAGAGGGAGCGGGGCATTACTATTAAGGCAAGCGCCGTAAGGATGTCTTATAAGGCGCGCGACGGCGAGGTATATGAGTTGAACCTTATAGACACGCCTGGGCATGTGGACTTCAGCTACGAAGTGTCAAAATCCCTCTCAGCGTGCGAAGGCGCTATACTCCTGGTGGACGCTGTCCAAGGAGTGGAGGCGCAGACAGTCGCCAATCTGAAGCAGGCCTTTGACAAGGGGCTGACCATAATCCCCGTAATAAACAAGATAGACCTTCAAAATGCTGAGCCTGACAGGGTAAAGCAGGAGATAAAGAGCATATTGAAAATAGAAGACGACAATATAATAATGGCCAGCGCGAAAGAAGGCAGAGGTACGGAGGAGATACTTGAAAGAGTGATAAAACAGGTGCCTCTGCCCGCTGGAGACAAAAATGAACCTCTGCAGGCCCTGATATTCGACTCGGAGTACAATACTTATAAAGGCGTAATAATCTATATAAGGGTCGTAAACGGTGTTATAAAAAAAGGCATGTATATAAACATGATGTCGTCCTCTAAGAAATACGAGGTCCAGGAGCTCGGCATATTCAGGCCGACAATGGAGCCCATGGATTCTCTCTCGTGCGGCGAGGTAGGTTATGTTACCTGTCAGATAAAAGAGGCCAGAGAGGTGATAAACGGGGATACTATAACTGATTCAGCCCGGCCGGCTAAAAAAGCATTGCCCGGGTATAAACAAATGAAACCCATGGTCTTCGCCGGTATATATCCTGTCAACGCTAAGGACTTCGACGCCTTGAAAAAAGCCGTTGATAGGCTAAGGCTGAGTGACGCCTCGTTTTTATACGAGGTCGAGAGCTCACAGTCGCTGGGGTTTGGCTACAGGTGCGGTTTTCTGGGTCTCCTGCACATGGAGATAGTCCAGGAAAGACTGGAAAGAGAGTACGACCTCGACCTGGTCCTTACCACGCCCAGTGTGGTATACAGGGTAAAAGACAGGAAAGGGAACTGTTTTGAAGTCGATAATCCCAGTAGGCTTCCCGAACCTCAGAATATAATCGAGACAATGGAGCCCTACGCCAGGACATATCTCATGATACCGCAGGACGCCCTCAGCTCTATCATTGATTTCTGCAAGACAAAACGCGG
>JAHIYJ010000009.1 GCA_018814825.1 Candidatus Omnitrophota bacterium | reverse complement strand
CCTGGACGTCGATGAGCCTCAAGATTGCCCGTGCGAATGTGCTCTTGCCGCAGCCGGATTCCCCTACGAGCCCGCATATCTCTCCTTTTAAAATAGAGATATCCACGCCGTCAAGAGCAATGACCTTATGTTTCGAAAAAATCTTCTTCAGGTTTCTTACTTTAAGCAATTCCATATTATAAAAGTTCCTTCGCCCGCACGCATCGCGCGAAATGGCTGTCTGACACGTTTTCAAGTGCAGGTTCTTTTTCCATGCATTTTTCTATCCTGAATCCGCAGCGGGGATGAAACTTACACCCTTGCGGCAGATCAGAAAACAAAGGCGCCTTACCCTCGATCGCCTCAAACTTTTTTTTCCTGTTTTTCATTGAAGGTATTGAGTTTATCAGCCCTTTTGTATAAGGATGCCTGGGCTCTGAAACAATGTCTTTTTTCAGACCGGATTCCACTATCCGGCCCGCGTACATCACCTCTATCCTGTCAGCCATACTAAAAACTATCCTCAAATCATGCGAAATGAAAAGTATAGAAAGCCTCATTTTTTCTTTCAGTTCAGCTATGAGCTCCAATATCTGCTTCTGCACGCTGACATCAAGCGCAGTCGTGGGTTCGTCCAATATTAATAGGTCGGGTTCTGGCGCGACCGCCATCGCTATCATCACGCGCTGCTGCATGCCTCCGGATAATTCATGCGGATAGACCTGTTTTTTGCCGACTATTTTCTCAAGGCCCACATCTGCCAGGATTCGAGAGATCGCCTTCTCAGCCCTGTCTTTTTCGGGCAACGCCTCTCTCAGCTGCTCATGAACAGTAAATACAGGGTTCAGCGAGCTGGAAGGCTCCTGAAACACATATGATATCCTGCGGCCCCTTATCTTTCTTAAATCTTCCGCGTCCAATCCTAGTACGTCACGGTCCTCAAAAAATATCCTTCCTGACGTAATGCCGCCTTTGCGAGCGTCTATCAATTTTGTAGTCGCAAGGCCCACTGTAGTCTTGCCGCAGCCGGATTCCCCCACCAGGCCAACACACTCGCCTTTTTTAATAGCGAGGTCTACCCCTCGCACAACCTCATTGGCCCCGTACCGAACCTTTAAGCCCTTTATTTCTAACATCTATTCTCCTTAATTTTACACTTTTCTGTGTCACGAAAGTGTAAAATTATGTTTTTAAAAGGTTTTCGCGTATGCCTTCGCCTAGCAGATTGTAGCCCAGGACTGTTATAAAAATCGCGAGGCCCGGGAAAAATAACATCCACCACGCCGCGCCCATTACAGATTTCCCCTCGCTCAAAATATTGCCCCAGCTTGGCGTTGGCGGCTGAACACCTATCCCTAGAAAGCTCAAACTAGATTCCACTAATATCGCGGCGGCTACGCCAAGGGTGACGCTCACAAGCACGGGCCCCATGGCGTTCGGGATAAGATGCCTTGTTATAATCCTGAAATCACTCGCGCCTATGGCTTTTTCAGCGTATATAAAATCTCTTTCCTTAAGACTAAGTATCTCCGCTCTTATAAGCCTGGCCACGCCCATCCAGCTTGTTACGCCTATTATGATCATGATATTGACTATACCTGGCTCAAGGAGCGCTATCACCGCCAGTATCAGGAAAAAAGTCGGGAAACAGAGCATCACGTCAACAAATCTCATTATAAGCGCATCCACCCATTTCCCGTAATAACCCGCCAGGGACCCAAGAATGACGCCTATAAAAGCCGAGATGCCCACTGCTATCAAACCGACCAAAAGGGATATCCTGGTTCCGTAAACCATACGGCTGAGGAGATCCCTGCCCAGGCTGTCAGTACCCAGTAGATGCTCGCCCGACGGGCTTGTCAGGATATTATCAATGTCTATCATGCCCGGGTCATAGGGCGCTAAAAGCGGCGCGAAAAGCGCTAAACCCGCGAAAAATAAAACTATTATTGATCCGGAAATAATTAATCTGTTCATAAAAAACTATTCCAGCTTTATGCGCGGGTCAACCGCCGCGTAGGATACATCAGCCAGGAGATTCCCCAAAAGCGTAAGCACGGCGCCTATCACAAGGACGCCCATAATCACAGGATAATCTCTCGACATAACTGATTCATAAAAAAGCCTGCCCATGCCGGGTATGCTGAAAATTGATTCGAATATAACACTGCCACCTATAAGACCCGGCACGGATAACCCCAGGATCGTCACTATGGGCAATAATGCGTTCTTTAACGCGTGTTTATAAATTACCTCTCTTTCGCTCAGGCCTTTTGCGCGCGCGGTGCGTATATAATTTTGTCTTAACACCTGCACCATATTGGTGCGCATATAACGCGATATTCCAGCCAGTCCGGCAAACGCGGAAACAAACACAGGGAGCACAAGATGCCTCGAAACATCCATTATCTTCTCTAAAAGACCGAGTCTTTCGAACTCAAGCGATTTTAATCCTGAGACCGGCAGAATCCCCCACCGCACCCCCACAAGGTCCATCAGGATCAAGCTCAGCCAGATAGTCGGCATCGCGAATCCTATAAAAACAAACACGGTCATTGCCCTGTCGTAAAACGTATTCTCCCTAACAGCCGAGCTTATTCCGATGGGAACGCCTATTAATAATATCAGGATGATGGAGACAAAATTGATGCCCAGCGTGACTGGTATGCGTTCACTTATCTTTTTCATTACAGGCCTTGAATCAACGAACGAGACCCCGAAATCAAAACGGGCCATCCTTCTGAGCCAATCCGCGTACTGGACATGAAGAGGCTTATCAAGGCCGTACAATTTGGCGATCCTGTCTCTGGCTTCCAGCGAAACTTTCGGGTTGAACTGAGTCTCCATGTCGGTAGGCTTCCCGGGCGCGATATGGATAACCGTAAATGTAATTATGGTTATACCGAATAAAAGCGGGACCATGCTTATCAACCTGCGAAAGATATACTTAATCATGATTATAGGGGACAGCGACCTATTTTATTTAGTAAAAATAGGTCGCTGTCCCCTACCTCCTATATTTCTGTTCATCCTTCGGGACATGCCACTTTATAAAATTATAGCCAATCCCGCCTATGCCCTGTTCGATCCCCTTGAACCTTCTGTGCGCTATAGGCAAAGAGTCAGGCACATATAAAAACAGATAAGGCTGCTCCTCGTACAGGATCTCATGGACCCTGTGATAAACGCGGGTGCGCTCGTCCCTGTCAAACGTCCTGCGGCCTTCGAGAAGCAATCTATCCACTTCAGAGTTAGAATAACCTACAAAATTAAATTCCCCTTCCTTTGTCTTTGAGGAATGCCATATGTCATACATATCAGGATCGAGCGACAAGCCCCATCCCAGAAGCACCGCGTCAAACCTTCTCTTGTCTATAAACTCGCTTACAAAAGTGCTCCATTCTATTATCTTTATCTTCATGTCAATACCGACCCCTTTAAGCCTCCTCTGTATTATCTCGGCCGTCATCCTGCGCTGTTCATTCCCCTGATTAGTTATAACGGTGAATGAGAACTTACCCCCGTCCTTTTCTAAGATACCGTCGCCGTCTTTATCCGACCACCCAGCCTCTTTTAAAAGCTGGTGCGCTCTATCCGGGTCAAAACGCGCTGGCTTTATATCTTTATTATAGGCCCAGGATTCCGGTATAAAAGGCCCGGTCGCCGGCCTTCCCAGCTCGAGCAAAACACCCCGCACTATCTCATCCTTATCCACCGCGTAATTTATGGCCTGCCGCACACGCATGTCCCTGAACCTCGGGTCTTTAAGATTATACCCCATGTAAGTATAACCGAAACTGGGATAATGGAATTTCCGGAAATTTTTCTCAAAAAACTTGCTCTGAGTCTGACGCTTGAACTGTAAGGGCGTAAGGGAAGAAAAATCCACGCCTTCGGCCCTTAACTCCAGGAACAAGGTTGCCTGGTCAGGTATCACCCTGTATATATAGCGGCCTATATACGGCCGGCCCTCAAAATAATCATGGTTTGAGACAAGCTCTATTTTTTCACCGGTCTGCCATGACTTAAATATATACGGCCCCGTGCCAACAGGCATCCTGGAAAAACTGGTATTATTCAGGTCCTCACTTTTAAGCAGGTGTTCGGGCATAATATTCATGGTCCAGCTTGAGAGCCCCGGCGAAAAAGGCTCGCCATAAACCACCTTGACCGTATGCTCGTCGATAACCTGAAAGTCCTTTACCATGATAAAATCCCCGGCATAAGGAGTCCTGATGCCCGAATCTATAAGACGCTCATAAGTAAATTTGACGTCCTTTGCCGTAAAAGGCTCGCCGTCATGCCACATAACCCCTTTTCTCAGGTAAAATATGATCTCCAGCCCGTCGTCCGACACAGACCAGCTCTCAGCCAGGTCGCCCGTTAAATGCAGGTCCTTGTCGTACTTCAAAAGTCCGTTGAATATCATGCCGCAGATAGTTCCGGAAGAACTGTCAGAGGCCAGGATAGGCACAAGCGTCCTGGGTTCTCCTATAGAACCGACTACTATAGTGTCCCCATAATCCGCCCGTGAAAACGCCAAAAGCATAAATGCCGCGAATAAAAAAACCGCCTTAAAAAAGACGGTTTTTAATCTATGTATCGATATGGATAGAGTAATCAATTTACCTGGCTTCGTCAGCGCCTCCCTGGGCATCAACCGGGGCTGTATCGGTCGTTTCCTGGGCTGCCGGGGATTGACTGACTTCGGTCGCCTCTTTTTCAGTGCCGCTGGCTGTGACATCGGCCGGCAAGGCGGCCTTGGGAGTCTTTATGTTATCGACCAGCGACCTGGACCTCTGGCTGGATAAGATAGCTAGAGAAAGGCACGTTATTATAAATAGGGTAGCGCATATGGTGGTCAACTTCGTGAGCACATTCGTGCTCTTTGTGCCGAAAAGGTTCTGCATCTGAGAGCCTCCGAACGAATCAGCCAGCCCGCCGCCCCTTCCTGCCTGAAGAAGTATGACCGCTATTAAAAACAGGCTCGATATCACGTGTATCGCTATAAGTAAAGTGTACATATCTCCTTACCTTTCTACAGTACGGCTTTTTCTACTATTTCCGTAAATGAATTTACGTCAAGGCTCGCGCCTCCTACAAGAGCGCCATCAACGTCTTCCTGCGCCATCAGCTGCGCGATATTGTCCGGCTTGACGCTTCCGCCGTATTGAATGCGGATCCTGACGGCTGTATCCCTGTCATATAAACGCTCTATAAAATCCCTTATATACTTATGAGCCTCCTGGGCCTGCTGAGGCGTGGCGGTCCTTCCGGTCCCTATAGCCCATATAGGTTCGTAAGCGATTATAATCCGCACGGCCTGTTCCTTTGTAAGGCCCTTTAAATCGCGAGTCAATTGTTTTTCCAGCACCTCGAACATCATGCCGTTATCTCTTTCATCGAGCTGTTCGCCTATGCACATTATGGGTATCATGCCGTGCTTTAATATCACCTTTAGTTTTTTATTCACGTCCTCATCTGTCTCGCCGAATATCGTCCTCCTCTCGGAGTGGCCGGTTATTATGTATCTGCACCCGACATCCTTGAGCATGCCGGGAGATATCTCTCCTGTAAGGGCACCTGACTCTTCCCAGTGCATGTCCTGCGCTCCGAGCATGATACTTGAATCCAGTATCTGGTCATGCACCTTGCTTAACGCCGTAAAAGGCGGGCATATCACTATATCCGCCTCCGAAAAAGTGTAAAATTTCCTTTTAAGTCCAACCGCTATGGAAACAGCCTCTTCAATTGTCTTGTTCATCTTCCAGTTTCCGGCGATAATAGGTCTCCTCATAATCCTGCCTTTCTATTTAATCGATAAGCAAAACAAGCTTTGCGGCTACATCTCATTATGTCACTTATCATTCAAGGCCGCGACCCCAGGCAGTACCTTGCCTTCCATATATTCCAGCGAGGCCCCGCCCCCTGTTGATATATGTGACATCGCGTCGGCAAGACCAAATTTAGAAATAGCGCTCGCAGTATCGCCGCCGCCTATGATAGTCGTCGCCTTGAGCCCAGCTATAAACCTCGCAATATCCTCCGTGCCCCTGGCGAACTTTGATATCTCAAAAATCCCCAGCGGGCCGTTCCAGATTATCATCTTTGCGTTCCTTAATTCTTTCTTGAACTCATCCACTGTCTTTGGGCCGATATCGACAGCCATCCAGTTCTGCGGCACTGTCTCATCCACCACCCTGGTGTTACTGTTAGCGTCTATCTTGTCCGCTATGAGATGATCTACGGGCAGAAGCATCTTCACGCCCTTTTCTTTCGCCTTTCGCATCAGATCCCTCGCGACATCCAGTTTATCGGCCTCAAGTTTTGAGCTGCCTATCTCCTTACCCTCGGCCTTAATAAAAGTATAAGCCATGCCGCCGCCGATCAAAAGCGCGTCCACTTTTTCCATCAGATTCTCTATCACCATGATCTTGTCAGACACCTTTGCCCCGCCCAGCATAGCCACAAAAGGTTTCGGCGGATCCGTAAGGGCCTTATCAAAATATTCTATCTCTTTCGCCAGCAAAAACCCGGCCACGGAAACTTTCAGGAACTTCGTCACTCCCTCTGTGGAGGCATGCGCCCTATGAGCAGTGCCAAACGCGTCATTCACGTAAACATCTCCCAGGGAGGCGAGTTTTTTGGCGAAAGCGGGGTCATTTTTCTCTTCTTCCGGATAAAACCTCAGATTTTCCAGGAGCATCACATCGCCGTCTTTCATGCCGGAAACCGCCTTCTTGACTTCATCGCCTATGCAATCATCCATCTTTTTGACAGGCTTGCCTAAAAGTTCGGAAAGCCTTTCAGCCACGGGCGTAAGCCTCATTGAATCCTGGACATTGCCCTTGGGCCTTCCAAGATGGCTCATAAGAATAAGCCTTGCCCTATTCTCAATAGCGTACTTAATAGTGGGGAGCGCGGCCTTTATCCTGGTATCATCATCGATTTTCAGGTCTTCTTTATTGAGAGGGACATTAAAGTCCACCCGCATAAGAACCCGTTTACCCCTGATATCAATGTCTTTTATGCTCTTTTTATTCATACGACCCTTCCTAAGTATTTCCGCGTTTCAATATATATAACATAAATATCTACCAATGGCAACCGAAAAATAATCTTAACCTGTAATACTGCTGCACTTTCAGCGCATAACCAGTCCTGCTCGCTATGCGCTTAGGATGGTAGGCCTTACCGGGGCAAAGAGACGGATGTTGTCCATGTTATTATGAACCTGACGTCGCAATTGGGCTTCAGGGTGATGTGCCATATTGGGAATATGCAATATGCCTGGCAATTCAGGTCATATGAACGCTCTGACTGGGACACGGCCATTACCGGAAAATGCCAGATCTTCACGGGATTTTGCGAAAACCTGAACTCCTGGCCCAATCCGCCGGAGGTGTCTTTTATTGAAAATAACCCCTCCCTGACTTCGCGCGCGTACCTGTCAGAATCAGCAAAAATCATGGCTATATTGAACTCTGCCCCAAACAAAGAATCGAGAGAGAATTGACTCTTATTCTTTATATAATACGCTATCTCTATGGAATCGGCCGATGCAATACGCGCCTCTTTTCCCAGATAGACAGGCCTGCCGTCAATCATGCCTTCACGGCTTAAGAGCACGCTGTCTTTTTTTATGGCCGCCTCATAGGCTGAGCTGGCAAACCCTCCGACATCCACATAATTACAATCCTCGAAATCCTGTTTTTCCAGCTCCCTGTCTATAAAATGGTCCACCAGGCACGCCCTCGGATACCTGTCGTAAAAAATGCCTCTTCTTATCTCTTTGTCCATTGTCTTTATGGCGTCCTGTATGGCCAGAGGCTCGGTCCTCGTGTTGGTAATGCGCTCGAGTATCTTCTTGTGATATCCCTCTTTTCTCCTGGCAAGGGTATTTATAATATTCATGTTGCCGGGCTTATAGTCCAGCTCCCTTATGATCCCGCCGGCGGAAGGGTCCACGCACATAAAAAAATTCTCGCTCTCGGATATGACCGCGTTTTCGCCTCTCCTGTAAAAATCCTCCTCTCTTGTCCCGTATTCCGCGGCGTCAAGAATCTCCTCGGCCTTTATCAGGTGTTCATATATAGCGCTTCTCAGGTGATAAAGATATATACCGCCAAATACGCCGTGCCAGTACGGGCAATTTGTCTGGCCTTTGTATAGTTCTTTGCGAGCTTCTTCTAACTTTTCTTTATCTTCTATTCGCTTTGCGCT
>JAHIYJ010000068.1 GCA_018814825.1 Candidatus Omnitrophota bacterium | reverse complement strand
GGCCTTACCGGAGCAAAAAGACACTGGGCTGGGCTGTATGCAGTGTAACCGAATATTGCAAGCATTACACAATAGCGCGTAAAAATGATAGCCTGGGATTTTATTTTATGATACAATATAAACTCAAAACAAATGACTAAGAGAATTCTGATAATCAACCCATTTGGCATTGGCGATGTCCTGTTTTCTACACCCCTGGTTTCGGCTGTCAAACGAGAATATCCTCAGTCCTATATAGGTTATATATGTAACAAAAGGACCAGGGAGATACTGGAGACAAATCCCGCTATTAACGAGGTTTTTGTATTTGACAGAGGGGATTACAGGGCTTTCTGGAAAGAGTCAAAGCTGGCCTGCGCGAAAAAATTCATAGGCTTCTGGAAAAACATAGCCGGCAGAAAATTCGACATATTAATAGACCTTTCCCTGGGTAAGGAATACTCGCTTTTTTGCTGGTTTATAGGCATAAAGGAACGCAAAGGGTTTAATTATAGAGGAAGGGGCAGGTTTTTAACGCACAAAGTTCCGTTCGACGGCTTTAATGACAAGCCTGTGGCGGAATATTATTTAAGCCTCCTCAATCTGTCCAAGGCTAAGCCTTGGACAGATAATGTCCAAGGCTTAGCCTTGGACAGGGCCGTGCTTGTGCCCACGGATAAAGATAACACTTATATTGAAGATTTTTTAAATAAATCTGGTGTTAAGAGTCAGGATCTGCTAATAGGTATTTCGCCCGGCGGCGGCATGAGCTTTGGAACTAAGGAACAGGCAAGGCGCCGGTGGCCCGCAAAGAGATTCAGCGAGCTGGCAGATAAGATTGTGGACAGGTTCGGCACTAAGGTAATATTGACATGGGGGCCCGGCGAAGAAGATCTGGTCAATGAGATAAAAGGCCTTATGAAGCGCGAATCGTTTATCGCCCCAAAAACAAGCATAAG
Source organism: Candidatus Omnitrophota bacterium (assembly GCA_018814825.1). Lineage (GTDB taxonomy): Bacteria > Omnitrophota > Gorgyraeia > Gorgyraeales > Gorgyraeaceae > JAHIEN01. The sequence continues at coordinate 1,155 of JAHIYJ010000068.1, read as the reverse complement.
GCAAATGGCCGCTCTTTGTAAAAAGTGTAAACTTGTAATCTGCAGCGAAGGCGGGCCATTGCATATAGCTTCGAGTCAGGGCGTGAAGACAGTATCGATTTTTGGCCCTGTGGATGAAAAGGTATACGGCCCGTATCCCCCTGGAAAAAACAATATAGTTATCACCTCAGGCGTAGACTGTCGGCCGTGTTACAAACGTTTTAAGTTACCGGAGTGCGATATAAAAAAATGTTTGGAAAACATCACAGTAGACACCGTTTTTAACGCAATAAACTTTTTGGAGGAGAGATGAAAGTAGACGTTTTTAGTTTAAAGAAGCAGTACGAGGATATAAAAGACGAGATAAAGGCTCCGATGGAAAAGGTGATGAGTTCGGGCGCGTTTATTATCGGAGAGGATGTGGGTTTGTTTGAGCAGGAATTCGCCGCGTATTGCGGTGTCAAATACGGGGTCGGCGTAAATTCAGGCACAGACGCGTTGTTTATAGGGTGTCTTTCCTGCGGTATCGGAAAAGGTGACGAAGTAATAACAATGCCCTATACCTACATAGCCACGGCTCTCGGCATATCCATGACAGGAGCAAGGCCCGTATTCGTTGATATAGACGAAAAGACGTATAATATTGACCCCTCAAAGATAGAGAAGGCGATTACCAAAAAGACAAAGGCGATTTTACCGGTGCATCTATACGGCCATCCGGCTGACATGGACCCGATAATGGAAATCGCAAAAAAACACAAACTTAAGGTCATCGAGGACTGCGCGCAGGCTCACGGCGCGCTTTATAAAAATAAAAAGGTAGGCAGTTTTGGAGACGCGAGCTGTTTCTCATTTTATCCCACAAAGAACCTGGGCGCGTTCGGCGACGGCGGCATGGTGCTTACAAATTCACAGGAAATAAGAGACAGGGCGCTTTTATTCCGCGATTATGGGCGAAGGGGCAGGTATGAACATGTGCTGAAAGGCTATAATTCCAGGCTCGATACCTTACAGGCCGCCATACTGAGGGTAAAATTGAGACATCTTGACAGATGGGATGATGCCAGGCGCAAGAACACCGGGCTTTACACGAAGTTATTTAATGAGAAAAAGGCGGATATGGTGTTGCCTTACGAGGCCAGTTACGCCAGGCATGTTTATCACCTTTACGCGGTG
>JAHIYJ010000067.1 GCA_018814825.1 Candidatus Omnitrophota bacterium | reverse complement strand
TTCCCTGACTGGACTTCTCCGAGTATCTTTTTCATCTCCTCGCGGGTCTCGGCAGTTATAATCCTCTTGCCCCTTGTAAGGTCGCCGTATTCCGCGGTATCTGAAACTCTCTTTCTCATACCCTGTATGCCGGACTTGTATATAAGGTCTGTTATAAGCTTTAATTCATGCAGGCACTCAAAATATGCTATCTCGGGCTGATAACCGGCGTTCACCAGCGTCTCAAACCCGGCCTTTATGAGCTCGCTTACCCCGCCGCACAGGACAGCCTGCTCTCCAAAAAGATCCGTTTCTGTCTCTTCTTTAAAAGTGGTCTCTATGACCCCTGCCCTTGTGCCACCGATACCCTTCGCGTACGCCAGGCCTATGTCCTTAGCCTTGCCGCTCGCGTCCTGATAGACAGCCAGGAGACACGGCACGCCTTTTTTCTCCTCGTACATCTGCCTCACCAGGGCCCCAGGCCCCTTTGGCGCCACCATCAGAACATCCACGTCTTTGGGCGGGACTATCTGCTTAAAATGTATGTTAAAACCATGCGAGAATAAAAGTGCCTTTCCTTTTTTCAGGTTAGGCTCTATCGCCTGCTTGTAGACCTTTGCCTGCGCATGGTCCTGGGTAAGGATCTGGATAAGGTCAGCCTGTTTCGCGGCATCTTCGGCCGATACCGGTTTAAACCCGTCATTTTCGGCTATCTTATAATTTTCTAACCCTTTCAGTTCGCTAACTATCACGTTAAGCCCGGAGTCGCGTAGGTTTAACGCCTGGCCGCGGCCTTGAATCCCGTATCCCACGATTGCTATTTTCTTGCCTTTTAAAACATTTAAATCCGCGTCCTTGTCATAATACATCTTTGTCACTTAAATCCCCTCCTTTAATGAGCACATCACTTACGGAGCTCACAAGAGCGACGTAAGTGAAAGGTGCTGGGTAAGTTTCGGCCTTATAAGTTACGTCGTAAATATCATAACAAGGACTCCGTAGCTTATGGCCTCGCTTATTCTTTACTGATCGCTATGCGGCCGGTTCTCACGATTTCCACTATCCCAAAAGACCGCATCATCTCTATAAAAGACTTTATCTTGTTCTGGTCGCCGGTGACCTCAATGACCACATTTTCCTTTTTCGCGTCATCTATTTTAGCCTGGAATGTATCGGCGACATGCAATATCTCAGAACGGTTCTTGTTGTTCATCCTGACCTTCGCGAGCACAAGCTCTCTGTCCACAAAATCCTCAGCCGTAAGATCTATAACCTTCACAACGTCGATGAGCCTGTTGAGCTGTTTTTTTACCTGCTCCAGCGTCCTTTCATCGCCGTCGGCCACGATAGTCATCCTTGAGATAGTGGGATCCTCTGTCTCACCTACGGCAAGGCTGTCTATATTAAACCCGCGCGCGCTGAAAAGCCCCGAGACATTCGTCAGCACGCCAAAATGATTCTCGACTAAAACCGCTATTGTCTTTTTCATATTAAGCCAAAACCCCTATCATTTTATTTATCGCCTGGCCTGCCGGGACCATAGGGAACACGTTTTCATTCTGCTCCACATGAAAATCCATCATAACAGGCCTTTTTATCTTCAACGCATCCTTTATCGCCTTCCTCACGTCTTTTTTCTTTGTTATTCTCATGCCGACCGCGCCGTACGCCTCAGCGAGCTTCACAAAATCAGGGCAGGCCTCTAATATCGTATAAGAGTATCTATTTTTATAGAAAAGTTCCTGCCACTGCCGCACCATGCCAAGACACCCATTGTTTAATATGGCTACCTTAACCGGTATCTTATTCGCCACTGCTGTCGTAAGCTCCTGTATATTCATCTGTATGCTTCCGTCTCCGGCTATATCAAACACGGGTTCTTTCGGGCGCCCTATCTGGGCGCCTATCGCGGCCGGTAAACCATACCCCATCGTACCAAGCCCCCCGCTTGATATAAACTGTCTGGGGTTATCGTATTTATAAAACTGAGCGGCCCACATCTGATTCTGGCCCACTTCAGTCGTGATAATGGCATTCCCTTTTGTCACGTTATAGATCTCTTCCACCACATACTGGGGACGCAGCTTAGAATCATTTTTATACGAGAGAGGGTATTTTTTCTTCCATTCATCGATCTGCTTATGCCAGCCGGATAGATCAGGTTTCCTCACGTTCTTAAGAAGGTCCTTAAGCGCGCATTTCGCGTCTCCCACTATAGGTATATCAACTGTAACATTTTTACTTATGGCACAGGGGTCTATGTCCAGGTGAATGATTTTCGCGTGCGGCGCAAATTCCTCTATTTTTCCTGTCACCCTGTCATCAAATCTCGCGCCCACGGCTATAATAAGGTCTGATTCCTGGACCGCGTGATTCGCGTAGGCGGTACCGTGCATACCGAGCATTCCGAGCGAAAGCCTGTGAGTGCCTGGGAATGCGCCAAGGCCCATGAGCGTCATGGTCACCGGTATTTCCGTCTTTTCCACGAATTCAATCAGCTCGCCGGACGCGTTTGAGATAATCACACCTCCGCCCACATAAAGCACCGGTCTCTTGCTGGCTGAAATCAATTTACTGGCCTTTTTTATCTGGCCGATATGCGCGTTACAAGTAGGCTTATACCCTCTTATGTCTATTGTTTCAGGATAATGAAACTCTGTTTCCTGTATCTGTATGTCAACAGGCAGGTCTACCACCACCACGCCGGGCCTGCCGGTAGAGGCTATATGAAACGCGTTCTTTATGACTGTCGCCAGCTTATTGACATCCTTTACCAGGTAGTTATGTTTTGATATAGAGCGGGTTATACCGATCACATCCACTTCTTGAAAAGCGTCGTTTCCTATAAGAGAGGTCCTGACCTGCCCGGTAAAAGCCACTATGGGCACAGAGTCCATATTAGCTGTCGCCAGGCCCGTAATAAGGTTTGTCGCGCCGGGCCCTGAAGTAGCGAGGCACACGCCGACTTTTCCCGTGGCGCGGGCGTATCCATCGGCCGCGTGAGCGGCTCCCTGCTCGTGCCTGGTCAAAATAAACTTTATGTCGCTGTCATACAGGGCGTCAAAAATAGGCAGTACCACTCCGCCGGGATAGCCGAACATAATCTCAACGCCTTCTTTTTTGAGCGCTTCTATGAATATTCTCGCGCCTGTCATTTTCATAATAGAAACCTAGCTGTTTTAGCGTATAGCGTAGAGCGTGTAGCGGATAGAAAAAATTTTAACTATACGCTAAACGCTATCCGCTCTACGCTATTCTAATACCGCGCCTTTACTGGCCGATGAAACTAGCTTCGCGTACCTGGAAAGCCAGCCCCCAGACACCTTTGCTCCTGGCATCTTCCATTTTTTAAGGCGTTTCTTTATCTCAGCGTCGCTGAGCTCTACGTTGATACGCCTCTTTTTTATGTCTATCTTGATAATGTCATTGTCCTTTATTATGGCGATAGGCCCGCGCTTTGACGCCTCAGGGGATATGTGGCCTATACAGGGGCCTCTGGTACCTCCAGAGAACCTTCCGTCTGTTATAAGTGCAACGTCATCGGACAAACCCATACCGACTATGGCCGAGGTAGGAGAGAGCATCTCCCTCATGCCTGGGCCGCCGTTCGGGCCTTCATATCTTATGACCACCACGTCGCCTTTTTTTATCTTGCCTGTCAGGATCACGGCCATTGCCGCCTCTTCAGAGTCAAAAACTCTCGCGCGACCGGTGAATTCCATAGCGTTCTCATGAACAGCGCCCTGCTTCACGACCGCTCCCTCAGGCGCTATATTGCCCTTTAAGATAGCGATACCACCCTCTTCCTTGTAAGGATTATCCAGCGGCCTTATGATCTCTTCGTCGTCGACCACTGCCCTGGAAGCAATATTTTTTATAGACGCTCCGCTGACCGTAGGGTTGTCCTTTAGCCTTGAACTCAACCTGTTCAAGACAGCCGGGATGCCTCCGGCCATTTCAAGGTCCTCAAGAAAATACTCGCCTCCCGGCCTGAGGTCCGCTATCTTAGGCGTCTGGCGGCCGATACTGTCAAACACGCCGAGATCAAGTCTGACTCCGGCTTCTCTGGCAATAGCTATCAGGTGCAGCACGGTATTCGTAGACCCTCCCAGCGCCATATCGACCATGATCGCGTTCAGGAACGCATTTTTTGTCAATATGCCGCGCGGCGTTGTGTTCTTTTTAACAAGCTCCACTATCTTTTCGCCGCTTTCAAAAGCTATCCTTGACTTTTTGCTTGAAACCGCCAGGGACGTCGCGCAGCCCGGCATGGACATTCCCATTGTTTCAGTCAAGCA
>JAHIYJ010000008.1 GCA_018814825.1 Candidatus Omnitrophota bacterium | reverse complement strand
TATGCCGCGCGGCGTTGTGTTCTTTTTAACAAGCTCCACTATCTTTTCGCCGCTTTCAAAAGCTATCCTTGACTTTTTGCTTGAAACCGCCAGGGACGTCGCGCAGCCCGGCATGGACATTCCCATTGTTTCAGTCAAGCAACTCATTGTGTTTGCCGTGAAAAGGCCCTGGCAGGAACCCGGGCCCGGACAGGCATTGAGCTCAAGTTCGTCCAGTTCTCTTTTGGATATCTCCCCGTTTTTATATTTCCCGACAGCCTCAAATGTGTCACGGACAAGATCCAGCCTCCGGCCTTTGTAACGGCCTGTAAGCATAGGCCCTGCGGTCACGACTATCGTAGGTATATTGACCCTGGCACAGCCCATGAGCATGCCTGGCGTAATCTTGTCGCAATTCGTCAAAAGTACAAGCCCGTCCAGGCTGTAAGCGCCGGCCATGGTCTCTATAATATCGGCTATAAGTTCTCTGGAGGCGAGAGAATAACTCATGCCAAAATGGCCCATAGCTATCCCGTCGCATATCCCTGGCACGCCAAAGACAAAGGGTTTGCCTCCTCCGGCGTAGATTCCGTTCTCGACAGCCCGCTCAAGCCCTCTCATGTGTATATGTCCAGGTACAAGATCCGTAAAACTTGAGGCGATTCCAATGAACGGCTTGCTCAAATCCCTGGAACACATTCCCGTAGCGTATAATAAGGCTCGGTTGCCGACCCTGGAAATACCCTTTTTTATGATATCACTTTTCATGGCTAATTGCTCCTGACTAATCTATTTTTATCTTTGCCTTTTTCTTTAAATCCTCGATTAGACTATCCAGCTTCTCCTTTTTATGTTTATTGAGCAAAAACGCCACTATCTCCTTTTCCACCTCGGCATAGGTCAGTAGATGCGGTGCCTTCTTATCAGTAACTTTTAAAATATGGCAACCAAATTGTGTCTCGACTACAGGGCTTATATCCCCTATTTCCATGCTGAAAGCGGCGTCCTCAAAGGGCTTGACCATCTGTCCCCGGCCAAAGTAACCTAAATCCCCGCCTCTGGGAGCTGAGCCATCCTCCGAATTCTCCTTCGCGACTTCCGCGAAATCCTCGCCGGAGGCGACCCTCTTCCTTAATTCCCCTATCTTCTCGCGGGCGGCTTTTTTGTCTTCGTCGCTAGCGTCCTCTTTCACGCGCACCAGTATATGGCTGGCCTTCACCTGTTCAGGGACATCCAACCTGTCCTTATTCTTCTCGTATTCTTCCTTTTTTTCCTCCTCACTAACCTTGATATCGCTATAGACTTTTTCGTCCAAAAACTTCTTTATGGAAATGCCCTTTTTTATATCTTCCTTGAGGTCCTTTTCGATTATGCCCCTATCTTCCAGCACCTTTTTGAATTCCTCGTCAGACCCAAGACCCTTTTTTATGTTCTCGAACTGATCGTCCACTTCCTTTCCTATATCCCTAAGTTTCGCCTTCTTGCTTTCCTGATATATAAGCTCCGCCGAAATCAGCTCCTGAAGTATATTCGCCCTGAGCTCCGACTTGTCTTCCTCTTTGATCTCATGGCCAAACATCTTCTGGTTCTCTATAAAATTGGCCATGGCCGCGTCCAGGGTCTTTTCATTTATAGCCTCTCCATTTACCTTTGCCACGGATTTAGAAGAAGCCGCGTTTACTGACACAGCCCAAACAAAAGCACAGATAACTCCCACAGCCGCTAATAGACCTACATTCCTGCCGCGCATTTAGATTTCCTTTCGTTTAAACAACAGCCCCTTTAAAACCCATATTGCCCTATATTATCTCATTTTACGCGCGATATTACAATAGAATTTTATCTGGAGATATCAATTATCTTATATTTAAGTACCCCCGCAGGGATCTTTATAGTAACCACCTCCCCTTTTTTCTTGCCTAAAAAGGCCTTGCCCACAGGAGAGGAGATAGAGATCTTTCCAGCTCCGAAATCAGCCTCATCTTCTGTCACAAGCTTATAGGTTATGTCTTCCCCTGAATCCAGGTCCTTCAGTTTTACCTTGGCGCCAACATAGGCCTTGTCAGTGGCTATGCTTTCCTCATCGACTATCCTGGCCATGGCAAGTTTGTTTTCGAGTTCATTAATCCTTTTCTCGTTTACTGACTGGGCTTGTTTCGCGGAATCATATTCAGCATTCTCGCTCAGGTCTCCCATGAGCCTGGCCTTTTCAAGGCTTATCGCTATCTCTCTGCGCTTGGAGCCCTTCAGTTCTTTAAGTTGTTTTTTAAGCCTTTCGTACCCTTCCTTTGTTAAAAAAATATTCTCTGACATAACCCTGTCCTTTCTCTATTAAATCTTGTATACCCTTGGAACACGCCTTCCTATATTGCACACTATCTCGTATGGAATTGTATATATAAGGCCTGCCAGTTCCTCGACTTTTATGGCGTCTTTGCCCTGGTTACCTATTAAAACCACCTCATCTCCGACCTTTACGCCTTTTATGTGCCCGACATACACCATTGTCATGTCCATGCATATCTTGCCTACGACAGGAGCACGCATGCCCCCTATCAGGACATCCGCCCTGTTTGACAGATGGCGCTGGTAACCATCTCCATACCCTACAGGTATCGTTGCTATCCTTGTGTCTTCGTTAGTGATATATGAACGGCCGTAGCTTACGCTCCTGCCTTTCGGCAATGATTTTATATTTACAATCCTGGTCTTAAGGCTTAAAGCCGGTTTAAGATTGAGGTTGTTCATTAAATCCCCTCTGGGATGCAGGCCGTACAGGATAAGTCCGGGCCTCACCATGTTCATATGGGCTTCTTTGAAATCTATAAGGGCTATGCTGTTTGAGGCGTGTCTTATAGGTATATCTACACCTTCTCTTTTTATGTCTTCCATGAATGAGTTAAATATCCTTATCTGGTTCAACGTAAAAGCCTTATTGTCTTCCGCGCTAGGGAAATGCGTGAATATCCCGTCTATTCTGATATTCCTCATCAGGGCGATTTTTTTTATGCATTCAACAGCCTCTTCATGCCAGAAACCCAGCCTGCCCATGCCCGTGTCGATCTTTATATGCACCTTCACTTTCTTTTTCCCGCCAAGCCTTGAAAGCAGCCTGGGGACGCGTAAATCTGAAACTGTCTGTATTACATCAAACTTTAATACGCCTTCCGCCTCTTCCGGCAGGATAACTCCAAGAGACAGTATCTTGCTTTTTATCCCCGCCCGGCGAAGCTCACGAGCCTCATCCAACGACGCCACTCCCAGGTATTCGACGCCTTCCTTGACCAGGACCTTTGAGACCTGTTCCATGCCATGGCCATACGCGTCAGCCTTTACCACGCCGAGTATCTTGATGTCACACCCGACCAGTTGTCTTATTCTGCGCGCGTTCTGGCGTATAGCGTCCAAATCAATTTTCGCGAAAGTAGGCCTATAAAATTTCATAACCCCTCTAACTTTACCCTTCCGTGACACACAGAAAAGTGTAAAGTTATTTTTTTACCTGACAGTCTTTTGGGTAGATGTAAATAGGTTTAAGCTTACCCAATGCCAGTTTCTTACTTATCTTATGCTTCCCGACAGCTAATTTTATTAGATTGCCTGCCCTGGGATACCAGTATTCCTCTTCAAGAAAAATAGAATCTTTCTTCGATTTTTCTATATCTCTTCTATAAAGATTCAGGCCATCTCCCAAAAAAACCGCTGGCCCTTTTATCTTCTTTATGAGCTTATCGATGGTAAGCAATAGAAAATCCGTGCTCCTTACGACCTGGCCGCGTCTTTTTTTATATATGGCGCTATAGACCTGGCCGCGTTTCGCGTCTATGACAGGGACTATTGACTCAGCAGCCACATCGACGTTAAAGGCCAGGGCATCAATGCTTGGCACGCCTACGCATGGTTTTTGAGTAGCCACTCCAAAACCTTTGACCGCGCTCACTCCTATACGCAGGCCTGTAAATGAACCAGGCCCCAGCCCTATGATAAAACCATCCACCTCTTTTATGGAAACGTGAGACTCTTCCAGGATGCGTTTAATTTCGGGTATTAAAAAACTTGAATGTTTTTTCTCAAATACGCGATTTTGCTCCGCTATAATATTATCATCCTGACTCAAGGCAATACTCAAAACCCTTGAGCTGGTATCAATGCCTAAGGTCCTCAATTTTTATCTCTCTTTTATCCTTGCCTTTAATCGCGAGGCTAACCGATACTATTTTTTTCGGGAGTATCGGTTCGAGCTTTTCCGCCCATTCTATAACAGTTACCCCGTCCCCGTACATATATTCTTCTATCGCAATATCCTCTATGTCCTTAAGGCTATTCAGCCTGTAGAGGTCCATGTGATATAAAGGGATCCTGCCCTGATATTCTTTTATCAATACAAAGGTGGGGCTGTTTATATGCCTGGCCTCTTTTACCTCTAGCCCAATGCCAATACCTTTTACAAACGTGGTCTTGCCGCTGCCAAGGTTCCCATAAAGCGCGACAATATCGCCTCTAGAAAAATCTTTTGCCAGTGTCTGTCCCAGTTTAATTGTCTCTTCAGCGCTGCGACTAATCATTTCGCTCGTAACAAATTAAAAGTGTGCGTAGCCTTTTGGTTTTATTTTTTGTATTTCTTTGTTTTTTGCTACTAAATACAGTCTCCTGGGACAGGGACAAATCTCTCCTATTCTTGAAAGACGCGTCTTGAATGGCCATGCTTTTAACAGCTTATCCGCGTCACGGCCGGGCACGGTAAAAACCAGCTCAAAATCCTCACCATCCATTACAGCTGAATTAAAATCTTTAGCGTGCCTGGAAAGCGGTATCGCCCTTTCATAAATAACCCCTCCTACGCGGCTATCTCGTAGAATATGGCCAAGGTCAGCTATAAGTCCGTCAGAGACATCTATCATGGAATGGACCCTGTAATTTTCCGCGAGAAAAAGGGCCTCTTTGACGCGCGGCGTAAAACTGAGATGCCTGCCACTGAGCGAACCGCCTATGGATCCTGTCACGAAAATCACATCGCCCGGACTGGCGCCATTACGCAATACCAGATTGCCTTTTTTAACTTCCCCTGTAAGCGCGACATTTATAATTATCTTTTCAGACCTTACTGTATCCCCGCCCACCAGGTCTATCTTAAATTTTTCCGCGACTTCCCTGATGCCCTTGTATAACGCGTCAATAAAACCCACTCCCAGAGACGGAGGCGCGCCCAGTGAAATAACCGCGGCCAAGGGCCTGCCTCCCATCGCGGCTATGTCGCTTACATTCACCGACATGGCTTTCTTGCCAATCAGATATCCCCCCGAAGACCTCAGGAAATGCCTGCCTTCTATGAGCATATCAGTGGTAAGCAAGAGGTGCCTGTCTCTTTTGTATCTTAAGACCGCCGCGTCATCGCCTATGCCTTTTACCACGCCGGCCGACAGCCTTACTCTCTTAGAGAGCCTATTTATGAGATTAAATTCCCCTAAATCTTTTAATATCATATACACCCGATTCCGTTATAATAGCTGTTATAAGTTCTGCCGGGGTCACGTCAAACGCGGGGTTATACACCTTTGCTTTAATCGGGGCAGTCTGTTTCTCACCTACATAGATCATCTCATCTCTTCTTCTTTCCTCTATCGGGATATCTCTCCCTGTCTTTATATTATGGTCTATGGTCGAACTCGGCGCCGCTATATAAAAAGGTATCTTGTGATGCTTTGCCAGGACAGCGAGTCCATAAGTCCCTATCTTATTAGCCGCGTCGCCATTTTCCGCGATTCTGTCAGCTCCAACGATAATCTTTGTAACGCCTTTATTTTTTATGACGCTTGCCGCCATGTCGTCGCATATAAGCGTAGCGTCGATCCCGTTTCTCATGAGCTCCCACATGGTAAGGCGCGAACCCTGCATGAGCGGCCTAGTCTCGTCCGCGTATACTTTGAACTTCCTGCCTTTTTTCTTAGCCTCATAAAAAATAGACAAGGCCGTACCCTGTCCCGCCGTGGCAAGCATGCCAGCGTTACAATGTGTCAGGATAATATCTCTATTTTTAATCAGGAGGGCACCGTTTCTTCCGATAGCCCGGCACATATCCTGGTCTTCTATCAGCATAGAAAGCGCTTCTTTCAATAATGACCTTTTGACCTTCCGTAGGTCCATGTCGGCTGGCAGGCGAGAAAAAGCATCCTCCATGCGTTTCATCGCCCAGAAAAGATTTACGGCAGTCGGCCTTGTAGCTTTTAATCTTCCCGAAGCCTTTCTCAGGTCTTCTCTTAATCCAGCCCTGGTCCTTGATTTTATAGCCGCGAGCGCGTACCCCAGCGCCACTGAAACACCTATAAGCGGCGCACCGCGCAGCCTTAGTTTCCTTATTGCCTCGCAAAGCGTGGCAATATCTCCGCACCTTACGTATTTCAAACGCGAAGGCAATTCTGTCTGGTCGATAAATATTATCTTATTAGCTTTCCATTTTATAGGCTCCAGTAACATGCATCCCTCTTATTTATAACCCAAATAACCTAGCCAGGTTATTCCGCCTTAACTCCACTGCGTTATACGGGCAGACTTCGTGACAGCACATGCATCTTATGCATTTGTTTCGATCTATTCTGGAAATCTTATCGTTTATGGTAATGGCAGCTACGGGACATGTCCTGGCACAGATCATGCATTTTTCGCACAGGTCTTCCTTTATCCGCGGGCCGAATTTGATCAGGGCCGTCACGAGTCTGGCGACCGGGGCCGGAATGCTTAATAGCAGCGTTGAAGCCGGCAGCTTAAATCCCTGGATCTTGCTTTGCTCGAAGTTTTCCCCGGCAATCTCGATATTTCTCAGGTCAGCTTCCCCAAGCCCTCTCTTCGCGGCCTCTTTTACCGTAAATACGGAAAGTGGCTCTATTCCGATTAATCCGGAAAATACACTATCCACAGCCACGCTGTCCTCGCCGGCTATCAGAAGCCCGACATCTCTTAAGTCGCCGGAGGCAGGCCCGTTGCCCTGCATAGCCAAGATGCCATCCATCAAGACAAGGCTGGGTTTCACGGCCTCAAAGACAATCGCCAGGGCCCCGGCGAAATCATCAGGCCTCGGAAATTTTTTATGCAGTTGGCTCTTATTGAGTCCGGTTACCGCGCCGTACATATTCTTAACGGCTCCTGTCAACGTCATCAGGCTGTGCGTCTTCATCTTCGGAATGGAGATAATCTTGTCGCATTCAAAAAAATAGGACGCTATCGGCATGTCGTGAACTATTTTAACGTCCCTGGCTTCAAGGCACTCCAGACCTTCTTCTTTCGCCATGTCCAGCAACCCTGAACCTTCGTAGGCCTGCCTGGCCGTAATAGACCCGCCCGGGTTATCGCCTATAACAGGGATAGCTCCCAATTTCTTTACGAGTCTGGCACACGCCCTGATTACCTCGAGATGAGTGTTCACGCCGTGTTCAGGGGGCCTTGAGGAAAGGATATTCGGCTTTAATAACACCTTTTCGCCACTTTTAATAAACGCTGCCAGCCCGCCCAAAAGCTCAAAGGCCTTCTCTGCAGCGGCCTGAACTTCGTTAATGTCATATGTCGCGCATTTTACTATGGAAACTCTGGTCTTCACGTCATCAGTTCCTTTATAAAAAAGACAAAGCCCACTATGATAGAGTTATGTATTATGTGGACGGTTATCGAAGAGACAAGCGAACCTGTCGTCTCATATAGATACGCCAGGAGCGCGCCCAGTATCATTATGGACAGAAACCCCACGATATTCGTGTGCAGAAGGCTGAATATCGAAGCGCTCAAAAAAATAGCCGCCACAACGCCGAATCGTTTCTTTATGGCGCTGTACATGAAACCCCTGAAAAATACCTCTTCTACCACAGGCCCTAACACAGAGACAAATAGCGTCAACAGCAAGAGCACGTTGCCCCTCCTCTCTTCCATGAACACATCGAAGACGGGCTGAGGAGGCGGTGTGTACCCGAAAAAATTCAAGACCATAATGGACAGGAGCAGTACTATCAATAATAAAGGTAATATAAAAACATAGGCTGTCACGCCTGAAAGGATATTCCTGAAACATGAGGAAAACCTCAGGCCCAGGGCCTGGATTTTCTCTCCATGTTTCACGGCGACAAAATAGACCACCGCTGCGCCCACTGCTATATCTATGATAAATGTATTCAGCATCATGCGGAGATTCAGCCCGATATCAAACTGGAACATCTTAAAAAGGAAACTCTCGATTATAGCCACGACATAGCCCAGGAAAATAACTACAACACAGACCCTTAAGATATCGCTGATACCCCACGAAACAAAAGTTTTATTAGCTCCGATGGCTAAAACCGGCTTCCTGCCGAAAAAAATAAACGCCATATTCAAAAAGATCGCTAATATAAAAATAAAACCCCCTACTATTATTCCGTATCTGAAAAACCTGGCCTTTGGCTCCTTAGAAGCTATATAGTCCCTTACTTTTTGCTCAGTAAGCCCTATCTCATTAAATGTCATGCCGGACAGAGATTCCTCTTTCTGGATATGAGAATTTTTCACCTCTTCTTTCGATTTCGAATTAAAGATATTCACCGCGAGTATGAAAAAAACCAGCAGGATGTATATTTTTTCACGCCTGATGAAATCTATCATATGCCGAAAAACCTCTTCGCGTTCATCGTCGTAACCCTGGCCACTTCCTCGAAATCTATCCCTTTTATTCCGGCTATCTCTTCCGCTAAAAATCTTACGTAAGCCGGTTCATTGCGCCTGCCGCGAAATGCCTGCGGCGCTAAAAAAGGCGCGTCTGTCTCAAGCAGCAGCCTGTCAATAGGCACAAGCTTCACCGCTTCCCTTAATCTTCCCACCTTCTTAAAAGTGACATTGCACGTAAATGATACCAACATCCCTATATCGAGACATCTTTCAAGAAAGGCCGCATCTCCTGAAAAACAATGCATCACTCCATTCACAGGGCATCCCATGGTATCCTTTAATATGTGCAATGTGTCCTCGTGCGCATCCCTGTTATGTATGATAACAGGCAGGTCTTTTTCCTTCGCCAGGTCAAGCATCTTCCTGAACAGCTTTTCCTGATTGTCTCGGGAGGCGAGATTCCTGAAATAATCCAGCCCTATCTCTCCTATCGCGACCACCTTACCGGCGCCCAGAAGACCGCCAAACAGTTCAAGTTCCTTGCTTCCGGTCCTATCAGCCTCGTGCGGGTGGATACCGGCCGAAGAGTATATAAAATCATGCTTCCTGCTAAGCTCTATGGATTTTTCAGTGCCTTCCAGGCTGGAGCCCACATTCACTATGCGCTCTATGCCCTGTTCTCTGGCGCGGTCAATGACCTCCTGCCTATCAGGGTCGAAATCTTTAAAATCCAGATGACAATGTGTGTCGATTAACATAAAGGCGACATCTCTCTGAGTCTTTTAACTATAGGCGGGATTTCAGCCAGGCAATAATCAACGTCCTCTTCCGTGTTATCGCAGCCGAAAGAAAACCTTATAGAGCCCTGTGCCAGGGTCGGCTCGACTCCCATGGCGGTAAGCACATGTGAGGGGTCGAGAGAACCTGATGTGCAGGCGGAGCCTGTGGAAGCGGATATGCCTTTTAGATCAAAATTAAGTATCAGGGATTCGCCTTCTATATATTTAAAAGAAATATTTAAGGTATTGGAGAGTCTTTTTTCAGGATGCCCGATTAGGTATATCTCGTTCAGTTCCTTATTCAAACCTTCAAGGAACCGCTTTGTCATTTTCTTCATTCGCTTATTTACGCTCGCCATCTCTTTATGCGCTATCTCCACTGCCCTGGCGAAACCCACTATGCCCGGCACATTCAATGTCCCCGCCCTTCGCCCTTTTTCATGGTGCCCACCGCTGTGAAAGGACACGAGCTTTACGCCCTTTCTTATAAAAAGTGCGCCGACGCCCTTTGGCCCGTGCAGCTTATGAGCGGAAAAAGAACAAAGGTCGACGCCAAGTTCTTCGACGTCTATCGGTTCTTTGCCCAGGGCCTGTACCGCGTCAGTATGAAAATATATCCCGTTCTTTTTCGCTATATCGGAGATTTCCTTAACTGGCTGTATTGTGCCGACTTCATTATTCGCGAACATGACCGAAATAAGCACGGTATCTTTTCTCACGGAATCCTTTAACCTGTCCAGGTCTATGACACCGTATTTATCCACTGAAATCCTGGTCACCTCGAATCCCAGTTCTTCCTCAATAAACCTGCACGAATCAAGGACAGCCATATGCTCGACTTCGCTGGTTATAACATGTCTGCCCTTATCAAGATTCGCCATGGCAACGCCTTTTATCGCGAAATTATCCGACTCTGTGCCGCCTGACGTGAACACTATGTCCACGGCCTCCGTACCTAGGGTGTTCCCTATAACTTCTCTCGCTGATTCAACAGCCTTCCTGGCTGACTGTCCCATAGAGTGCACGCTGGACGCGTTGCCATAATCCTCAGCGAAATAAGGCATCATGGCCTGAAGAACTTCTCCCCTTACCGGAGCGGTGGCGTTGTGATCCAAATAGACTTTTCTCATTTTTCTACTCTCGGAAATAACGGTTTATCTTTATTGATTTTTGTGCCCGGGTTAGTCTTGCCCCAGGAGAAAAGTTCCATCGTCCTTTTCTCTTTATCCTCAAGCCCAAGCTGCCTCGCCATCTCCTCTGAAGTGGAAGGTAAAAACGGCCATAAGGCCACCGAGACAACCCTCAATACCTCGCAAAGGTCATACAGCATGTCCTTGAGTTCGTCTGTCTTTTTTTCTTTTGACAGCTTCCAGGGGGCTTTCTGTTCTATGAATTTATTGGCTATATTTATCAGCTGCCATATGGCTGAGAGCGACTGGCTGAAATCTATCTTATCCATCCCTGCAGTTACCGCGGCTCCCAGGTTTTTCGCGGCACGAATCATGTTACGCGTTATATCATCCGCTTTTTCCACCGGCCGCCTCTCAGGGACCACGCTGGAAAAATATTTATCTATCATGGATAATGTCCGCTGGAGCAGATTTCCCAGGTCATTAGCCAGGTCGCTGTTTATCCTGTTTATAAGCGCGGTCTCCGAGAAAGCTCCGTCCACACCGAAAGGGACCTCCCTTAACAGGAAAAACCTGTACGCATCCACTCCAAACCTATCAACCATCTCCATGGGATTCACTATATTGCCCTTGGACTTGGACATCTTGTCCTCTCCTATTGTCCACCATCCGTGGGCAAAGATTGTCTTTGGAGGCTCCAGTCCCGCAGCGTGAAGCATTATAGGCCAGTTGACCGCATGCATCCTTAAGATATCCTTACCTATCATATGCACGTCAGCCGGCCAGAATTTCTCAAACTTCTCTTTATCTTCGGCATATCCGCACACGCTTATATAGTTTATGAGGGCATCAAACCAGACATAGGTAACGTGGTCCTCGCTAAAAGGCATGGGGATGCCCCATGAGAGCCTGGCCCTGGGCCTTGATACGCACAGGTCATTTAAGGGATTCTGGAGAAAACTCAGTATCTCGTTTCTCCTTATGACAGGCAGTATAAAATCTTCATGCGCGTTAATATAATCCACGAGCCACTTCTGGTACTTTGACAATCTGAAAAAGAAATTCTTTTCCTTTATGTGTTCCACAGGCCTCTTACAATCAGGGCACTTGTCCTCAACAAGCTGTGCCTTTGTCCAGAAGCTCTCGCACGGGGTGCAGTACCAGCCGCTATATTCGCCCTCATACAGGTCGTCGTTCCCGTAGAACATCTCCAGGATATTCAGGACCACTTTCTCATGCCGCGGCTCAGTCGTGCGTATAAAATCATCGTAAGAGATGTTAAGCTTTTGCCATAGTTCCTTAAAGCGCGGCACGACTTTATCCACAAACACCTTCGGCTCCATGGCGCTCGCCTCAGCAGCCTCTTTAATCTTCTGGCCGTGCTCATCCGTCCCTGTGACAAACAGCACTTCTTTGCCCTGGATCCTCCTAAACCTGGCAAGGGTGTCGCAAGCGACATTGGTATACGAATGCCCTATATGAGGATTGCCATTGACGTAATATAAAGGAGTGGTGATATAAAATTTGCTCATTTATTATAATCCAGTTCTATTTGTTTTCCCTCTTCCAGCTCGACCAATACCTTCCTCTTCAGGGCGTTCACGCTTATAACCTTTCCCTTGCCTTCTTTTGTCTTTATCTTGTCGCCTTCCCTGGGCAGGCCCTTTAAATATTTCTTGTAATTCTGAAACTCATAACCCAGGCAGCACATCAACCTCCCACAGCAGCCTGAGATTTTGGAAGGGTTGAGGGGCAGGTTCTGCTCTTTAGCCATCCTTATTGTCACAGGTTCAAAATTCTTCAGGAAACTCGCGCAGCACAAAGGCCTTCCGCAATGCCCGAATCCCCCTAGCATCCTGGCCTCATCCCTGACTCCGATTTGCCTCATCTCTATCCTGACCTTGAATATATGCGCCAGGTCCTTCACGAGCTCCCTGAAATCAATCCTGCCTTCTGAGGTAAAATAAAAAATAAGCTTTGACCTGTCAAAAGAATATTCCGCGTCTATAAGATTCATGTCAAGTTTCCGTTCCTGGATCTTCCTGGCACAGGTCTGGAAGGCGCTCTTTATGCGCTTTTTATTCTCGTTGATCCGGGCAATGTCCTCTTTTGTAGCTATACGTATCACGTTTTTCAAAGGCTTATCGAGATCCGCCTCCAGGATCATCTCAGGCCCTCCAGTTACCTGGCCGTAGTCATGCCCCCGCTCGACCTCGACTATGACATAATCCCCTATCTTGGGATATGTGTCGCCCCTCTCAAAATAAAGTGCATTGCCCGTCTCCCTCATCCTTACCTTTATCGCTTCCCTCATGCTAACTCCGCTTAAGTTCCACGGCCATGTCAAAAAGAGCTATCTTGGGATTTACGTTCCTCTTTATATAGCCAATGGTATTTACAATAGTCACTATATCACGTTCTAATTTCTCCTGTGAAAATCTCTGGGAGTAGGAAGATATCTCAACCGAACGGTCGATATTAAAGAGCTCTTTGTCTTCCCGGGTAAACCTGGAAATCAAAAGATCGCGGTACCAGGAAAGAAGGAGGTTCAATCCCTCCTCTTTGTCGTCCGTCATATCCTCGGTCAAAAGGTCCTCCCTCAATAAGGCACTCTTTCTAAAAAAGAAGTTGCTCACAAGCCTGTCTCTTTTCGCGGCTATATCATTTTCTTTAAACGCCATTGCCCTGCCAACGCTCCCCATCGCCATATGCGAGAACAACACAGCCTCTTTATCCTCCGCACCACGGGACTTCAGCAATGACCAGATCACTTCCTGGCTCAGATTGTAAAATTTTAAGGCCTTGCACCTGGAAAGCACTGTAGGCAGCAACCCAGCCAGGTTACTGGAAGTCAATAGCAATATATGATTCTCTGGCGGCTCCTCTAATAGCTTTAAAAGCGCGTTCTGGGCCTCCTCTGTCATCGCCTCCGCGTCATTTATAATAAAGACCCTTTTTTTGCCCTCATAAGGCTTTAAGCTCGCCTCGTAGATAATCTCCCTGATCTTTCCTATTTTTATAGAACCTTTTTTCTCCTCAGGCAATATCACAAACACATCGGGGTGATTCCCGGAATCTATCTTTCTACAGGAAATGCAATCGCACGCGAGTTTACTGTCTCCCGCGGCGCAATTCACCGCCTTAGCCAGTGCAATCGCCGTGGTGCGTTTCCCCACGCCGTCAGACCCCATAAAAACATAGGAACCTGTTACCCGGTGTTCGGTTATTATGCTCTTTAATGACTTTATCGCTATATCCTGGCCTACGATATTTTCAAACGGCATAGCTTCCTTAGTACTATATTCCTGATCTTTCCATGAGTCTCTGATATATCTCCGAGCGCAGTAACAACCTTCACCCTTCGGCTCTCTTTGCGCGCTATAGACAGATAACCTTTTCTTACCTTGTTGTGATATGCTATAGACCTTTTTTCTATTCTGTCTTTATTCCTGCCGGCCCTTGAAAGGCCCTTTTTAGCGTCTATATCAAGCAAAAACGTCAGCTCCGGGTATGCTCCTTTCGTGACAAGCCGGCCTATATTTTTTATAATATTCACGTCAAGCCCACCTGCATATCCCTGATAGGCT
Organism: Candidatus Omnitrophota bacterium; assembly: GCA_018814825.1. Taxonomy (GTDB): domain Bacteria; phylum Omnitrophota; class Gorgyraeia; order Gorgyraeales; family Gorgyraeaceae; genus JAHIEN01. Next base: position 331 of record JAHIYJ010000008.1, on the reverse strand, counting down.
ACTGTAGCATCTATGAACCTGTCGCATATCACTATATACCCTTTCTTGAGTGCAGGCAGTATCTTCTCGCTGACTATCTGGGCTCGGGCAGCCATATAAAGGAGCATCTCACACACCACGTCCATGTCTTTATTTTCAGAATTCAGCAGGATTTCACGTATCTTCTCGCTGATAGACGTTCCGCCTGGTTCGCGCGTATAGAGGACCTTGTATCCATTCTCTCTCAAAAATTCCACCAAGAGTTTTGAATGCGTGGTCTTGCCGCTGCCCTCCGGCCCCTCAAACGTAATAAACAACCCTCTTTTAGGCATAGTTTTTAGATGCTGGTTTA
>JAHIYJ010000066.1 GCA_018814825.1 Candidatus Omnitrophota bacterium | reverse complement strand
TATTCCACGCGGGTACCAGCCTCAAGAAAGGAAAGATCGTCACAAGCGGCGGCAGGGTTTTGGGAGTGGCGGGTCTGGGCAAGGATATAATGTCCGCCAGAAAAAAAGCGTACGAAGGGATAGAAAGAATAAATTTTGATGGAATGCATTACAGGAAGGATATAGGAGATAAAGCGATCAAGAGATAGTTTTTATTAATTACTAGGAGGTTTTATGGTTAGGAAAAATAGGCCTTTAGTGGGCATCTTAATGGGTAGTAAATCGGACGCTGATACTATGTTCGAGACAGAAAAAATACTTAAAGAGTACAAGATCCCTTATGAAATAAACGTCCTGTCAGCGCACAGGAATCCGGACAAGGTAAGGCAATACGCCAAATCCGCTAAAAAGAGAGGCCTTAAAGTGTTGATCTGCGGCGCGGGCATGTCCGCTGCTCTGGCGGGAGTGGTAAGTTCGTTCACTGACCTGCCTGTAATAGGCGTCCCTGTTTACACGACCGCATTGAAGGGGATAGACTCGTTTTTATCAACCATGCAGATGCCAGCTGGCGTGCCTGTGGCCGCTATGGCGATAGGAAAACCGGGCGCTAAAAATGCCGCTATTTTCGCGGCGCGCATTTTAGGCCGCGTATAATTATGCAGGCGAAGATATTAAAAGTTAACCCTTATTTTCCGCAGGAAGATTTGATTAAAGAAGCGTCCGGTGTCCTGAGAAAAGGAGGCCTTGTCGCGTTTCCTACAGAGACTGTGTACGGCATAGGAGCCAATCTTTTAGATAAAAAGGCGATAGACAGGTTATATAAGATAAAGGAGCGTCCGAAAAATAAGCCGTTCACCGTCCATATAGCTAAATTTGAGGCCTTGAAGAAACTCAGGATCAGGCTTTCGGATAAAGCCGAGGATCTTATCCATAAATTCTGGCCGGGTCCTTTGACAATTGTGGCCTTTAATGATAAAAAGGAAAAAATAGGGCTGAGGATGCCTAAGAATAAAATTGCCCTTGAATTGATAAGCAGGTCTTCGGTGCCTGTGGCGGCTCCCAGCGCGAACCTGTCAGGAGGGATGCCTCCTATTTCAGCAGACGATGTCATATCCGCGATGTCCGGAGCGCTGGATATAATAATAGACGGCGGCATTAGTGAGGTGGGCAAGGAATCCACTGTCCTGGATGTCACTAAATACCCGTTTAAGATATTAAGACAGGGCGCCATACCGGCAGAAGAGCTCTTGGCAGGTTTCCGCGTGCTTTTTGTGTGCACAGGCAACAGCTGTCGCAGCGTTATGGCCAAGGCCATGCTCGAGAAGTTTATCAGACAGTCGTCAGGCTTATCTGACAGGATAAAGGTGGATTCCGCGGGTACAGGTACTTTCCTGGGCATCCCAGCCGCTGAAAACACTATCCAGGTATTAAAAGAGGAAGGCGTTGACGTATCGGACCATAAGGGAAAAGGTATTACAGACGAACTTTTGAAAAAGACAGACATGATATTCGTGATGGAGCGCCGACATAGGGACATTATCCTCAATAAGATGCCGGCCGCGGAGACGAAGGTAAAGTTACTTAAGGAAGGCTCTGATATACCCGATCCCATAGGGAGATCACTCGATGAATACAGGAGTGTCCTCAAAGTCATAAAAAATCAGGTGGAAAATATATTTTTAGAATTATTCGAAAAGGAGTCGAAGGATGAGGATAGCCATAGGTGCGGATCACGGAGGTTTTGAGTTAAAAGAGGTCCTTGTAAGGTTCCTGAGGGAAAAGGGCCACGCAGTAAAAGATTTTGGGGCGTTTTCAAACCAGAGCTGTGACTATCCGCTTATCGGGTATGAAGTCGCCAGGGCAGTCGCCAAAAAAGGTTTTCCGCGCGGGATAGTCATATGCAAGACCGGCATAGGTATGTCAATGGTCGCGAACAAAGTCAGGGGTATACGAGCGGCCCTCTGTGACAGAGTGGATATAGCCCGCTCAAGCAGGCTCCATAATGACGCCAATATATTGGTCCTTGCCGCGACCATAGTAAACGCCCCAAAAGCGAAAAGAATAGTGGCCGCGTGGCTTTCTTCCCCTTCTCTGGGGGGAAGGCACAAGAGGCGAGTGAATCAGATTAAGGAGATAGAAAAATGAGTTTTCTAAAAAGAATTGACCCGGAAATTTTTTCAGTTATAGAAAAAGAACTTAAGCGCCAGCGGGCCAACATAGAGCTTATTGCCAGCGAGAATTTTACAAGCCCGGCCGTGCTCGAGGCCCAGGGCTCTGTCCTGACCAATAAATACGCTGAAGGTTACCCGTCGAGAAGATGGTACGGAGGATGCGAGTATGTGGATGAGGCGGAGACGCTCGCGATAAAAAGGGCGAAGCGGCTGTTTGGCGCGGAGCATGCCAATATGCAGCCTCATTCCGGGGCGCAGGCCAATATGGGTGTGTATTTTGCCCTTTTGAAGCCTGGCGACACTGTACTGGCAATGGACCTGGCGTGCGGCGGACACCTTACTCATGGTTTTTCAAATAATTTTTCGGGTAGATTATATAAAATTTTCTCGTATGGTGTAAGTAAGGCCAATGAGCAGCTTGACTATGATGAAATAGAAACCTTGGCTAAAAAACATAAACCGAAGATGATTATCGCCGGAGCAAGCGCGTACCCCAGGTCGATAGATTTTAAAAGGTTCAGGGAAATAGCTGATAAGGTCGGGGCGTATCTATTTGTGGACATGGCGCATTTTGCCGGGCTTGTGGCCGCGGGCCTTCACCCGAACCCTGTTCCGTATGCAGAGGTAGTGGCTACTACGACTCATAAGACTCTTAGGGGGCCGAGAGGAGGCATGATCCTGTGCCGCAAGGAATTCGCAAAAAAAATAGACTCTGAGATTTTTCCCGGTATCCAAGGGGGGCCATTGATGCATGTGATAGCCGCCAAGGCAGTAGCTTTAAAAGAAGCGGAGGGAGCGGATTTTAAGGAATACCAGAAGCAGGTAGTACGTAATTCCCAGGCACTCGCCGAAGCATTGAAAGATCGTGGCTTCAGGATAGTCTCGGACGGTACAGACACGCATTTGTCTCTCGTTGACTTAACCTCAAAAGGTCTTACCGGAAAAGACGCGGCGGATATACTGGACAAGGTGCACATCACGGTTAATAAAAATCTCATACCTTTTGACAAAAGAAGCGCTGGGCTGACAAGCGGGATAAGATTAGGCACCCCTGCTGTTACGACCAGGGGTATGCGTGTGCCTGAAATGAAGGAGATAGCCTATATAATTAATCTTGCATTGAGCAATAAAGATGATAACAAAGCCATCACCGAATGCACTAGAAAAGTAGCCGATTTGGTTAAGGGGTTTCCGTTATATCCTGAATTGTAACTGCGGAGCTTGCTCTGCCTGCTTCGCAGCTGCAAAGAGAGGTGAATTATGAAATGTCCATTCTGCGGGCACAAAGAAGACAAGGTTATTGATTCCCGCTCTTCCGAAGAGGGCAGGTCTATACGCAGGAGGCGGGAATGCCTTAATTGCCACAGGAGGTTAACGACCTACGAGAACATAGAAGAAACTACCTTGATGGTGATTAAGAAAGACTCGCGCAGGGAGCCGTTTGATAGAAAAAAAATCCTGGCGGGCCTGACAAAGGCGTGCGAGAAAAGGCCCATAAGCACGCAGCAGCTCGAAGAGCTTATAGACAAGATAGAATACACGCTCCAGAGTAAATTTGATAAAGAGGTGGAGGCTAGCCATATAGGCGAACTTCTGATGGAGCTTCTATATGAATTGGATGAGGTTGCTTACGTAAGGTTCGCTTCTGTATACAGGCAGTTTAAGGATATAAACCAGTTTATGAAGGAACTCAAAGGGCTTCTGAATCATAATAAATAAACTCTAATCCCCGGTGTATGTTATAAGCCCTGCCCGTTCTTTTAATTCCTCAAACCATTTGTCAAATACTTCCTGTTTTTTTCTCGCGAGTATATTTTCCCGGAAACTTTCTCTTTCTTCCATAAACTTATTTTCGTCTATTGCCTGATACTCATCGAGCCTGGCTATGACCCAGCTGTCCTGCATCTTTACGGGCGGCGAGATTTCGCCCGGTTTCAAGGATGCGCATGATTCCACAAGGCCGGCGGCCGGCCCCAGAGCAGATATGTAGCTGTCGCGCGTTATAAGTTCCGTTTGTTTCTGTTCCAGGGAGAAGGCCTGATAGGCGGAATTAAAGGTCTTTCCTGATTTTATCACGCGGCTTATGGTAAGAAATGTTTTCTTCGCCTTTTTTTCGGCAAGCCTGACGGATGCGTTTTTGACGTATAAATCCATTACGCTCTCTTTCGCCTCCGTAAATCCAGGTATATATGATTCCCTTTTATCCGCGAGTCGTATGATATAAAACCCCTTGCCTGTTTTTACCAGGACGTCGGATATCTGTCCTTTTTTCAGCTCAAACCCGGTTTTGGTGAATTCATAAGACCAGCCAATTCCCGGCACTTCATCCTGCATGCTGAAAAAACCCGTCTCGTTTTTCTCGAGCCCGAAAGACCCTGTAGCCTTACCCAGGTCGTTTTTATCGCGCGCCGCATCAAGCACCTTGTAGGCGAGTTCTTCAGCCAGGGACATTTTTCTGTCCATGGCGAGTTTATCCGAGATACTCTTTTTTATATCTTCGGTTAATTCGGGCAGTTCTTCGGAATCAGGTTTTTTGTAGGCGTCTATAGTCTCTTCAAAGTATTTCCTGACAGCTTCTTCGGAGATAGGCACCTCTTTATCGAAACTGGAAAAAAGCACGCCTACGTATTCGACATTTATCGCCTCAGGCTTCCTGAAAGTGTCTTTGTTCTGATTGTAAAGCTCGAGAAGGTCCGCTTCCTTGCAATCGACTTCCTTTTCGAATTCTTTAAAAAGCATAGAGACGTAAGAGGCCTTTATTTTTTCAAATTTCTTGTCGTACTCTTCCCTTACTTCTTCATCCGTGATAGTGACTCCTGAAGTGACTCTTTCTCTTAGCTTGGATATTCGTATATCGTCCCTTATCCTTTCTTCGAACCCTCTTGCCGCGTCCCCGACCATAGATTTATAAATTTGCTTGTCGAACAGGCCGTCTCTCTGAAAGACGGGGAAAGACATAATTTTTTCCACTACCTCGGAATCCTTTATGGCGATCTTCTCCCTTTTTATCTCTTCCAGCAGAATCAACCTGTTCCAGGCAAGCTGGTCGATGAGTTCAGGAGGCACATTCGCTCCGAATGTCCTAAGCGCGTAATCTCTTGTAACCCGCCACATGTCAGCGTAATCCTCGAAAGAAATTTTTTTACCGAAGATCTTCCCCGCGTAGTCGGGCCCTTGTTTATTCTTATTCCCGGATGAACCGGCGCCCCATATTACGAAAGCGGGGATTATAAGTATCGCCAGGCCCCACATTATGCGCTTCATGTTCTTGCGTTTTCTTAGGAATTTTAATAGCATATATCGCTCTCCTTGTTTTCAAGACCAAGTCGTGACTATTATATACTTTATATGGTCAAAAATCTATGTTAAAATAAGTGAGGTCGCAATTTACATCCTGCGCTTGTCGAAGGACGTAAATTGCTGGCCGAACTTATCCCGCACCTTTTTGGTATTTATCGATTTTAGGAAATGATATAACTCTTAAGATTATGAATAGATAAAAGGTGCGGGATCAAATTCGTCCGCCTTAGGCGGACTCATTCGATGAAAAATCACCTTATTGCGGACATTTTCAAGGAAATTGCCGAGATACTGGAGATAAAAGGCGAAAACGTGTTCAGGATTCAGGCTTATGAGCGCGCGTCGCGCAACATAAAATCCCTGCCGGAAGACATAGAGCTTCTGATAAAGGAAGGTCGGATTAAAGATCTTCCCGGCATAGGCAAGGACCTTGAGGCCAAGATAAAGGAGATAGTTGATAAAGGGAGACTCAAATACCTTGATGAATTAAAAAAGGATGTGCCTCAAGGTATCATTGACATGCTCACTATCCCCGGGGTAGGCCCGAAGACAGCGAAAATTCTCCATGAAGAGCTGGGCATAGTTGACCTTGTGATGCTTGAACGTATGGCTCATGCAGGTAAAATAAGGGCCCTTCCAGGCATGAGAGAAAAGACAGAGGAAAATATCTTACGGGGGCTGGAGATTTTGAAGCGCGGCAGGGACAGGATGGATATCAAGACAGCCTCAGATATTGCCTCCTCATTTGTAGGCTGTCTTAAAAAACTCAAAGAGGTTAAAAAGATAGATACAGCCGGCAGCCTGAGGAGGATGAAAGATACTGTCAGGGATATTGATATCCTGGTATCTTCAGAACAGCCTGAAAAAGTGATGGATGCATTTACATCTTCGCCTGATGTAAAAGAGGTCCTGGCAAAAGGCCCTACCAAGGCATCAATAATTACTAAAGACGGTACACAGGTGGATGTGAGAGTGGTAGAGCCTGCCTCGTACGGCGCAGCACTTTTATATTTTACAGGGTCCAAAGCGCACAATATAAAATTGAGACAGCTGGCAATAAAAAAAGATCTAAAACTCAGCGAGTATGGGATATTCAGGAAAAAGAAGGTGATAGCTGGAAAGACTGAAAAAGAGATGTACGATACACTCGGACTTGATTATATAACACCTGAATTACGGGAAGATAGGGGGGAAATCGAGGCTGCTGGAAAAAAAAGACTTCCCAAGCTGGTAGAGTTGAAAGATATAAAAGGCGATCTTCACGCTCACTCTACATGGTCTGACGGAGGGAGTTCAATAGAAGAGGTTGTCCTGAAGGCAAGAAAGCTCGGTTACGAGTATATTGCCATCACAGATCACTCCCAGGGCCTAAAGATAGCAGGAGGCCTGAACGATAAGGAGCTTGATATAAAGAAAAAAGAGATAGACAGGCTGAGGAAGAAATATAGCGACATAAAGATACTATTTGGCGCAGAGGTGGACATAGATTCCGAAGGGAACCTGGATTATCCCGATGACATACTTAAAAGAATGGACATTGTCATAGGCGCTATACACGTCGGTTTCAAGCAATCTCCGGAAAAGATCACCATGCGCCTCAAAAAGGCCTGCGAAAATAAACACGTTGATATAATCGCGCATCCTACAGGCAGGTTATGGGGGGCGAGAGAGCCGTATGAGCTGAACTTTGAGGAGATTTTTAAGGTCGCGAGCGACACGTCCACGGCTCTCGAGATAAATAGCTTTCCTCAGAGGCTTGACCTGAACGATATATACTCAAGGATGGCCAGGGACACCGGGGTGCTCATAGCGGTTAATACAGACGCCCATCTCGCGGAGCAGCTAGAGCTGATGAGGTTTGGTATAGCCACTGCCCGCAGAGGATGGCTGGAGAAAAAAGACGTGTTAAACACACTTTCCTTTGACAGCCTGGCGCGAAAACTCGGTCTTGACTGGTAAGGCTCGATTTGTTATAATAAGTGAGGACATAGGTTATGGAGTCGAGGTGTTATATGGCGAAAAAGGTATGGCTTTTGTTGCCTTTAGTAATCGCGTTGATCTCTCTGAGCGTATTCACCCTTAAGGGATTCGGCAAAGAACAGCGGTTGGATAATAAGGGAGAGATTGACGTGATTTCAGAGAAGCTAGACGAGGTCTTAAAAAATCAACAGGACATAATAGGGCGTCTTGAAGATATAAGAGAACAGCAGGATATAATAAGGGTAAGGGCTTCGCACAGGTAAGGCGCATAGGAGAAATCATGGGCAACGGAAGCGAAGTCTCTATCATTATATCTTTTGGCGCCGGGATCCTGACATTCTTATCACCCTGCATCTTACCTCTTTTCCCATCATATATAACCTATATAACAGGAAAATCTTTTGACGATATTAAAGGCCGTGACGCCTCTTTTAACATAAGAAAGGCGACTGCCCTGAACTCGCTCTTTTTCATACTCGGGTTTTCCATTATATTCATGCTCCTTGGCGTTACTGTCATGTACCTGGGAAGTTTCTTTGGCTTAAAGAGGTTGTGGCTTCAAAGGATAGGGGGGTTACTTATAGTATTATTTGGCCTGCACATATCAGGTATATTTAATATAAAGTTTTTGAATTGCGAGAAAAAACTGGATTATGGCAGAAAGAGATTCGGATATCTGGGGTCTTTATTGATAGGCATGGCCTTTGCCGTAGGTTGGACGCCCTGTGTGGGCCCGATACTTTCAAGCATACTGGTTTACGCCTCAACGCTCGCGAGCCTTCCGCGTGCGGCAATGCTGTT
>JAHIYJ010000065.1 GCA_018814825.1 Candidatus Omnitrophota bacterium | reverse complement strand
CCTGGCCTATATATAGAAAACAGACTGAATGAGCGCCAGGGCTATAGCCCCGTTTTTTAATGAGCGTATCGTTTACGAATTTAAAAGAAATTCGTAAACGATAAACGCGAATTAACCCCGCACCTTTTTTTGTATTCAAAAATCCGAGGGTTTTACAGCGAACAACCCAAAAGACGATTAATACATAAAAGGTGCGGGGTAAACCGTGCTTTCAGCCATCAACTATCAGCTTTTATGCCGTAAGAGCTGATTATTGACAGCTGAAGGCTCAAAGTGAAAGGAAGTGTTTGAGATGAAAGTTGAAACAAAGTTTGGCAGAGAAAGTCTTGTGATAGAGACAGGCAAGATAGCGAGACAGGCGAATGGGTCTGTCCGCGTGCAGTATGGAGGCACAGTGGTCCTGGCCACGGCCGTGTCCTCAAAAAAACTCAGGGAAGGCATTGATTTTTTTCCGCTCACAGTCGAATATCAGGAAAAGACATACGCGGCAGGTAGGATACCTGGAGGTTATTTTAAGCGCGAAGGCAGGCCCACTGAAAAGGAAATCCTGACAGCGAGATTAGTGGACAGGCCTATAAGACCGTTATTCCCGGAAGGTTTTATGAACGAAGTCCAGATATTTACCATAGTGCTTTCAAGTGACGGCGCAAATGACTCTGACATCCCGGCGATAATAGGCGCGTCAGCGGCATTGACCGTATCAGACATACCTTTTATGGGTCCTATAGGCGCCGTAAGGGTAGGGCTGATAGGCGATGAATTTGTCGTTAACCCGACCTTTGAGGAGCTGGAAAAAAGCAGCCTGAACCTTGTGGCCGTGGGCCTGAAGGACAGGGTTATAATGCTCGAGGCCGGCGCGAACGAGATTTCCGAGGACAAGGTGCTGGAGGCGATAAATTTCGCGCAGGTCCACATCAGGCATTCTATTGAGATCCAGGAAGAGCTCCAGAAAAAGTGCGGTAAAGAAAAAATCACGCCTGAGCTAAAAGGGCCTTCTGATGAACTATATAAAAAGGTAAAAGGCCTCTCGTCCGAAGAGTTGAAAAAAGCGTATTCTCTTCCATCAAAAGAGCAGAGGGAGGAAGCGCTTGATATATTGACAACTGATGTAATCGATAAAATAAAAAAAGAGGACGAGGCCATTGAGGACGCGGACGTGAAAAAGGCCCTTGAGAAAGTGGAAAAAGAACAGGTAAGGAAGCTTATCCTTGAGAAAGGCACCAGGGTGGACGGCAGAAAGCATGAGGATATAAGGGAAATAACATGTGAAGTCGGTATATTACCCAGGACGCATGGTTCAGGCCTTTTTACCCGCGGCGACACCCAAAGCTTAGCCACCACAACGCTCGGGACAAGCAGGGATGAGCAGCGTCTTGATACGCTGGAAGGGGAGAAGTTCAAGAGTTTCATGCTGCATTATAATTTCCCGCCTTTTAGCGTTGGAGAGGTCAGGCCCGCCAGAGGCCCTGGCAGGCGTGAGATAGGCCATGGTGCGTTGGCGGAACGTGCCCTTAAGGTGGTCATGCCTTCAGACGAGAAATTCCCCTATACGGTAAGGGTGGTTTCCGATATCCTTGAGTCTAACGGTTCAAGCAGCATGGCCACTGTCTGTGCCAGTACCCTGTCCCTTATGGACGCGGGCGTACCGATAAAGAAACCCGTGACAGGCATAGCCATGGGCCTTGTAAAGGAGGGCGACAAAGCTCTTATCCTGACTGATATAGCGGGTGTCGAGGATCATTTCGGAGACATGGATTTTAAGGTCACAGGTACTGACTTAGGGATCACCGCTCTTCAGATGGACCTGAAGATAGACGGGATAGGCCTGGACCTGATAAAAAAGATAATGGCCCAGGCAAAGCCGGCGAGGCTGGTTATATTAAAAAAGGTCCTGGACGTAATGAACGCGCCCAGGGAGTCGCTTTCGGAATACGCGCCAAGGATTGTGGCTATCAACATTGATACCGGCAAGATAAGGGACCTTATAGGGCCGGGCGGGAAGATAATAAAGAAGATCATACAGGATACCGGGGCTAGCATAGAAGTGGATGACGATGGAAAGGTCTCGGTGTCTTCGGATAGTGCCAAGTCCATAGAAAAGGCCCTGGAGATAATAAAAGGCATAACAGGCCAACTCGAGGTCGGCACTTTATTTGACGGGACTATTACGAAGCTCATGAATTTCGGGGCGTTCTGCGAGATCCTTCCGGGTAAAGAGGGGCTTATACACGTCTCAGAGCTATCGGCTAAATTCGTGAAAAACGTTGAGGATACCGTAAAAGTGGGCGACAGGGTAAAGGTAAAGCTCATAAAGATAGACGATATGGGCAGGCTTAACCTCAGT
>JAHIYJ010000064.1 GCA_018814825.1 Candidatus Omnitrophota bacterium | reverse complement strand
CCAGCGAGTTACAGAAACCTTCTATATCGTCAAATATATCTTTGGACAGGCCTGGTATAGCCAGTATAAGCTCCTGCACGTCATTGTACTTTACTACCTTGAGCATATCTTTCCTTGATCCCAGGACAGGCATGCCGTGTATCCTCCTGCCTAATTTCTCCTCGGCGTCATCCAGGAACCCCACAGGCTTATAATTCAGGAGTTTATTATTTTTTATCTCCCTTAATACAAACTCTCCAGCATTCCCTGCCCCATATATCAGGATCCTCTTTCCTTTTAAAGCAGCTTCGTCGAATATCTCTTTATAAACCCTCTCAAGGATCCTCGAGCCTGAGACAAAGACAAAGAGTAAAAGCCAGTCCATGATAAACACTGTCCTTGAAAACCCATGGAAACGCCACATAAAAAGCACTGCCACGGCTGAGGCCGCCGAAGCGACAGTAACCGCCTTAAAGATATTAATAAGGTCTCTTATGCTGACATACCTCCAGATACCCCTGTAAAGCCCGAACTTGAAAAATATCAGATACTTTATAATGACTATGATCGGCAACGACCTTACTATAAGCTCCTGGTTCTGCGCAACCAATATCCCCTCAAATCTCAATAAATACGCCGTGACATAAGCCGCGCATATCAGGATAAAATCAACCGCTACCTCTAATATCCTCCTTTTATACATCACCATGCCGCCTAAGATCACATTGCCGTTTTTCTTTTTCAGGTCCTTCAAATCCTTATCTTCATACACCTTTACCTTGCCAAGAAAATTCGTAAAATACACCAGGCTCACGGCAGCCAGCATCACAAGCACCAAGGTCACTATCGGCCGCACAAACATCGAGAGGACACTAATGGCTCCGAAAATAATACTTATGGAATAAAGTACAAGCACCGCGCCTCTTTCAGAAAGCCCTAATACAACCATCCTGTGGGATAGATGGTCTTTACCACCCTGAAAAACCTTGTGCGCGGTAAAACGTCTCATGAGCGTTACAAATGTCGTATCCAGTAAAGGCACCACCAATGTAAAAAACGGCACAGCGACTATCATTGCCAGGTGAGTCGACTCCTGCCAGCTCCCCTGAAGCGTAATGGTAGCAAGCATAAAACCTATAAACATACTGCCTGAATCGCCCATGAAGATCTGGGCCGGGGTAAAATTATATCTTAAAAACCCCAGTAAGCTCCCTGCCAGTATCAAGGCCGGGATCATCAAAGCGAAATTCCCGTTAATAACAGCGTAGAGGACCAATATACCGCTCACAATCGCGGCTATTCCCCCGGAAAGCCCATCCATATTATCCAGCAGGTTAAACGCGTTCATCACAGCCACCACCCAGAAAATCGTGAGAGGCATGGCTATCAGAGGATATGGTATTACCTTTATACTTACGCCAAAGTTAATAAGGAGCGAAGCGACAACTATCTGCCCCACCAGTTTTGTGTACGGCTTTATATGCACAATGTCATCAAAAAGTCCCAGGCCGAATATAATACCCCCGCACAGGATGATGCCTATGGTCTCAAGATTCAATCTGACCAGAAATAAATATGGGATAACAAAGGAAATAAAAATCGCTATGCCTCCGAAAAGCGCGGTCTCTTTTTTGTGCCACCTGTCTTCGCGAGGCCTGGCCACACAGCCTTTGGCAATAGCTATTTTTTTAACTATCGGGGTAAAAACTAAGGAGAGTAAAAACGCCGCAAGGAATGATATGAGATAGGTCATGTCCCCTTCTTATAATACTCCACCACACTTTTAATAATACCTTCCAGATCAACCGTGGACTTAAAGCCAACCGCGTCCTTTACCCTTGTGGTGTCAGGCACACGGCGCTCCATGTCCTCAAAGCCCTCTTCATACGCCTTGTCATAAGGGATATAGACCAGTTTTGATTTGCTTTTTGTAATTTCTATGATCTTTTTAGCCAGGTCTTCCATGGTGATTTCTTCCTGACTGCCTATATTAAATACCTTACCCAGGACGCTTTCCGTATTCATCAGTTTTATAAGGGTATTTACCACGTCTTTCACGTGCAGAAAACACCTGGACTGTTTTCCGGTCCCGTAAATAGTCACATCTCTATCTTCAAGCGCCTGCGTCACAAATCTCGGTATCACCATGCCATACGCGCCTGTCTGGCGCGGGCCCACTGTATTAAAAAGCCTCACTATAATAACAGGTACTTGTTTCTGGCGCCAGTATTCATACGCCAGCATCTCATCCACTGCCTTTGCGGTAGAATAACCCCACCTGGATTTTAAAGGCGAACCAAGGATCCTGTCATCGTCCTCTTTTAAAGGGCCATTGGCGTTTTTCCCGTATATCTCTGAAGTGGAAGTAATAAGGACCTTTTTATGATACCTGTGGACCATCTCAAGGACTATTTCACTGCCTTTGATATTTGTGGTAAGGGATTCAAGGGGTTTTTTAACGATTAAGTCCACGCCCACTGCGGCGGCAAGGTGATATACCACATCAGCCTTTTCCACCAGCTTATCCACAAGGGACTCATTAAGAATAGACCCTTCCACAAAACGAAATTTTTTATTCCCGTCAAGATGGGCTATGTTCTCAAATCT
>JAHIYJ010000063.1 GCA_018814825.1 Candidatus Omnitrophota bacterium | reverse complement strand
GGTATAGAGTTGAAGATACTTGATTTTCTGAATGAAAAGGCGGTTTCGGCTGATTTACAATCTGATAACAAAAAAGATGTAATACGGGAGCTTATCGATTTACTGGTCAAGGCCGGCGAATTAAAGCCAAAGATGAGGGACGCGTGCGTCAAGATACTCCTTAACAGGGAGGCGCTTGGCTCGACCGGGATCGGCCAGGGGGTAGCCATTCCCCACGGTAAATGTGATTATGTAAAGGAGCTTGTGGGGGCCTTTGGCGTATCAAAGAAAGGCATAAATTTTGATTCGCTGGACGGTGAATCCGCGAACTTATTCTTTCTTCTGCTGGCGCCCATAGAATCATCCGGGCCGCATCTCAAGGCCCTCGCGCGTATCTCAAGATTATTAAAGGATAAATATTTCAGGGATTCCCTGAAGAACTCCGAAAACGAAAAGACTCTCCTTAAGACCATAAAAGAAGAAGACCAGAGAAGGTCGTAATATGCGCAGACTAAAATGGCTTTACCCCGGGATGAAGATAAAGCGCTGGATCATCACGTGCGGCGCGGGGGTATTGTTGGTCGCTCTCGGCTCTATCATAGTTATGCTTAAGAAATTCCCAGGTTCGCATAGCCTGGGGATCTCTGTTGTAGCTCTGGGTTCGCTCGTTGTTATATATGGTATCAAAAGGATGGTTAAGTCTTTTATCAAGGTATTCCTGCCTCAGAGGGAAAAAGAGCTTGTGGATATCATGTATCACCACAGGCAGCTTGAGAAAGGGCCTAAGCTGGTAGTGATAGGAGGGGGCACGGGGTTATCCGTCCTTCTTCATGGCCTGAAAGAATTCTCAAGCAATATTACCGCTATCGTGACAGTGGCGGACGACGGCGGATCTTCGGGCCGGCTCAGGGAGCAGTTTGATATACTCCCGCCCGGCGATATACGCAACTGCCTTGTTGCCCTGGCGGACACAGAGCCTCTGATGCGCGATCTTTTTCAGTTCAGGTTCGGGAATGAATCGGAATTAAAAGGCCATAGCTTCGGGAACCTTTTTATCACGGCCCTGTCAAAGGTAACAGGTGACTTTGAAAAGGCCATAAAAGAATCAAGTAAGGTCCTGGCGATAAGAGGGAAGGTTATTCCATCGACATTTGACAAGGTGCAGCTTGTGGCTGAGCACCATAACGGACAGAAGACAAAAGGCGAGACAAGAATAGTGGAACAGGCTTCTCCTATCAAGAGGGTATATCTGGACCCGGCGTATTGCAGGCCAAGCAAGGAATCTTTCGAGGCCATAGATGACGCTGACGTAATAATTTTAGGGCCGGGCAGTTTGTACACAAGTGTTGTGCCAAATCTCCTGGTAAGCGGTATAAGTGAGAGGGTGGCGAAGTCCAAGGCCCCTAAGGTATACGTGTGCAACGTGATGACACAACCCGGGGAAACGGATAATTATACGGCTTTTGACCATCTGAATACCATTGTCGCTCACACTCAGCCGGATATTATTAATTACTGTATAGTGAATACCGGCAAAGTCCCCCAGGAGCTCCTGAAAAAATACGAAGATGAAGGATCATATCCTGTGCTAGCCGACTCTGACAGGATAATAGAGAAAGGTTATAAAGTTATAGAAGTTAATATAGTGAATACGACTGATTATGTCAGGCACGATTCAAAAAAAATTTCAAAGATTATAATAGATTTCGCGCTTAAGGCAAAAGGCAGGAACGGTCATCATTGAGAATCAAGAGGAATACAATAGGATGCTTATAGAAAAGAAACTGATTATAAAAAACAAACAGGGATTACACGCCAGGCCGGCCGCGCTTTTTGTCCAGATAGCTAATAAATACGAAAGCGATATTATGATAAGGAAAGGCAGACAGGAAGTGAACGGGAAATCTATCATGGGCCTGATGACCCTGGCCGCCAGAAACGGCAGCTCGATATGCCTGAAGATAAACGGCCCTGACGCGAAAGAGGCAATGCAGGAACTCGAGCGGATAATATCCGAGGAGGAAGCATCATAATGGATTTAAAAGGCATACCAGCTTCACCGGGGATAGTCATAGGAAGGGCCTTTCTCTTTGACGCGAGGCGCTTCATAGTCCCGGCCAAGAAAATAAAAGAAGAGGATATCCCCAAAGAAATCGCCCGCCTTGAGGAAGCCCTTATCAAGACACGCTCGGAGATATTTGAGATACAGAAAAAGATCTCAAAAGAGATGGGTTACAACCACGCGGAGATTTTTAACGCCCATCTTATGGTCCTGGAAGACAGGATGCTCATAGAGGAAGTGATCGAGAATCTCAAGAAAGAACGCAAATGCGTGGAGCATGTGTTTGCCAGGGTTCTGGAGAAATATATAAACGTATTTTCCAAGATGGACGACGAGTATCTTAAAGAGCGCATCAGCGATATAGATGACGTGGGCAAGAGGGTATTGAAGAACCTGCTCGGAGCCAAAGAGAAATCTTTGAGCGAGCTGAAACAAAAGGTGATAGTGGTCGCGTATGACCTGTCCCCGTCTGACACGGCCATGATGCATAAGAAGAACGTCATGGGATTTGTGACTGACATAGGAGGGCCCACCTCTCATACGGCGATTATGGCCAAATCTCTCGAGATACCCGCTGTAGTGGGGCTTGAAAAGGCCACTGCGAAGATAAAGGCCGGCGACATGCTTATCGTGGACGGAGGCAACGGTACCATAATAGTGAATCCGGACGCGAATATGCTCAAGAAATACCACGCCATGCAGCAGAAATTTTCCCAATTCGGGAAAACGTTGTTAGGATTAAGGGACGAGCCCGCGCAGACTCTTGACGGCCATAGAGTCGAGACCACGGCTAATATAGAGTTACCCGAGGAGATAGACTCTGTTATTTCCCATGGAGCTGGCGGCATAGGCCTGTACCGCACTGAGTATTTTTATATGAATCGCCGTGACCTACCCACCGAGGACGAGCAGTTTGAGGCCTATAAAAAAGTAGTTACCAGGTTCAAGAAAAGCCCTGTCGTGGCGAGGACTCTTGACCTGGGAGGGGATAAATTTCTGTCACAGCTTGAGGTGCCGCATGAGATGAACCCGTTTCTCGGGTGGAGGGCCATAAGGTTCTGTCTGGCCCAACCCGAGATCTTTAAGGTGCAGTTGAGGGCTATATTGCGCGCCAGCGCTTTCGGAAACCTGAAGGTAATGTTCCCCATGATATCAGGAGTGCAGGAGCTTAAGCAGGCTATAGCCATACTGGAGGAAGCCAAAGAAGAGTTGCGCGTGAGAAAGATTAAGTTTAATGAGGACATAAAGACGGGAGCCATGATAGAGATCCCTTCTGCGGCTCTCACATGCGATCTCCTGGCGAAGGAAGTCGATTTTTTCAGCATAGGCACAAACGACCTTATACAATACTCACTGGCCGTAGACAGGGTCAATGAGAAAATAGCGTATCTCTATAAACCGACCCATCCGGCCGTATTGAGGCTTATAAAAAACATCATAGACTCGGGCCACAAGGAGAATATCTGGGTGGGGATGTGCGGTGAGATGGCTGGGGAGACAGCTTTTGGCCTGATATTGTTAGGGCTGGGCCTCGATGAATTCAGCATGAGTCCAGCTGCCATACCGGAAATAAAGTATGTAATAAGGAACGTCAGGTTCGAGGATGCTAAGGAGGTGGCGAAAAAGGCTTTGACTCTCCCCACAGGGGAAGAGGTCGAGGAATTCGTCAATAAGAGGCTTTACGAGCTTATCCCAAAGCTCAAAAAAATAGACAACAAGATAAAAACATAGGAGGAATAAGGAGAATGAACAGTCTGGACAACCGTGATGTTATCTCAAAGTTAGACGCGTCTAGTATGCTGAAACTTATTTCCGGCCTGCCGGACCAGTGCAGGGAAGCCGGCGAGATAGGTAAAAGAGTGACTCTGTCAAAACCCGGCCGCAGAATAGATAATATTGTTTTCGCCGGACTTGGCGGGTCAGCTATTGGCGCGGATGTAGTAAGGATTTATCTGCAGAATGAACTGAAAGTCCCAGTTGTCGTAAGCCGCAATTATACTTTGCCGGATTTCGCTGGGAATAACACGCTTTTATTCTGCGCCAGTTACTCAGGTAACACCGAAGAGACCCTTTCTTCGTTTAAGGACGGGCTTGCCAGGGGTACCTTTATCATAACAATGGGTTCCGGCGGGAAATTAAAAGAACAGGCCCTTAAAAATAATTTTAAACATATAGATATCCCCAAAAGGTTTCCTCCGAGGACCGCGCTGGGATTCATGTCCATTACGGTCCTTGTCGTATTGTCCAGGCTCGGTTTTATTAAATCAAAGGACAGGGAAATAGAGGATACCTGCTCCCGCCTTGCTGAACTGCGCGATAAAGAAATCGGCGCGGACGTGCCTTTCCAGAAAAATATTTCCAAGAAACTCGCTTCGGCTATTCACGGCAGGTACGCCATTGTTTATGGCACGAGCGATTCTTCAGAAGCGGCTAGTATCAGGTGGAGAGGCCAGATAGCGGAGAACGCCAAGGCGCTCGCTTCCAGCCACGTGCTACCCGAGATGAACCATAACGAGATTGTGGGCTGGGAATTCCCCAGGGATGTCCTAAAGGACATAAAGGTCATATTCCTGCGCGATAAAAACGACCACCCGAGGACACAGCATCGTGTAAAGATCTCAATGGATATAATAAAGAAATCCGGGGCCGAGATTTTTGAGATAGAAAGGAAGTCTGGCGGGTTACTGGCCAGGATGTTTTCTTTGATATATATAGGTGACTTTGTCAGTTTTTATCTGGCGATACTGAATAACATCGACCCCACACCGGTGAAGTGCGTGGATTACCTGAAAGAAGAGCTGGCGAAAATCTAACAAATCTTATGTTTCAAATGTTTGAATAGTAAGGTTATTATATGAAGGTATTATTACTGGCCGCGGGATACGCGACAAGGCTTTATCCTCTGACGGTTGATAAACCAAAACCTCTTCTGCCGATAGCCGGGAAACCGGTCCTGGAGCATATACTGGATATAATAGAGCCTCTAAAAGAGGTGGATGAGATATTCATTGTCACAAATCATAAGTTCGCCGGCCACTTTGAAAAATGGAGCAAAGGATATAAAAGCTCCAAAACGATAACTGTAGTAGACGACGGCACTCTCAGTAATGATGACAGGCTTGGCGCGACAGGCGATATAGAATTTGTCATAAAAAATAAGGGCGTAAAGGATGACCTGTTGGTCCTGGCCGGCGATAATATTTTCAGGACACCATTGAAAGATTTTCTGGATTTTTCATACTCGAAAAGGCCGTCTCTTTCTATAGGACTGTATGACGTAAAACACATTGAGCTCGCGAAAAAATACGGGATAGTCTCCCTGGATAAAAATAACAGGGTTCTGGAGTTTAAGGAAAAACCCTCAGCCCCCAAGTCCACGCTGGCGGCCAAGTGCCTTTATTTTTTTCCTAAAGAAAAGCTAGGCATCGCGGGTACGTACCTCAATACGGATAATAACGGGGACGCGCCGGGGTATTTTTTACAGTGGCTCCGCGCGAAAGAACCTATTTTCGGTTACGTTTTTCAGGATGAGAAATGGTTCGATATAGGGGATAAAAGATCATACGAAGAAGCTGACAGGGAATTTAAGTGAGGACATAAGTTACGTCAATCAAAGATTGACGTAACTTATAAGTTCGAACTTATCCCCCACCACTTTTTTGCTAGCATAAAAGTGGTGGGGGATCAAATTCGCAGCTTCATGGAAGAAGTTAAGTGCTCATTTGAGGAGGAATAAAAATGCCAAACGGCAAATATTACGTGACTTCGGAATCAGTGTCGGAAGGACATCCTGACAAACTGTGTGACCAGGTGTCAGATGCTATACTTGACGATGTCTTGAGGCAGGATTCAAGGGGCAGGGTAGCTTGCGAGACATTTGTAACCATGGGCCTTATTATAGTGGGTGGAGAGATTACCACCACCGCGTATGTAGATGTTATAAACATTGCCAGGAACGTGGTAAAAAATATCGGCTATACCCATCCCAAATACGGCATGGATTACCAGACTTGCGCTATCTTGAACTCGATCCACTCCCAGTCTCCTGATATTGCTCAGGGTGTTGATGCGGGAGGGGCCGGTGACCAGGGCCTGATGTTCGGTTACGCCTCTAAAGAGACGCCCGAGCTCATGCCTTACCCATAATGCTGGCTCATAGGCTGGTAAAGAGAATGACTGAATTGAGAAAAGAAGGCGTTTTAAAATACCTGGGCCCTGACGGCAAATCGCAGGTAACTGTTGAGTATAAAAAAGGAGTACCGCAGAGAATCAATTCCGTTGTGCTCGCTTCGCAGCATACGGAGGAGATCCTTGATAAGACAGGGAAGAATATAACCGAAAAATCCAGGAAAGAGATGATACAGAAGATAGCGAAGCCTATAGTCGAGAAGCTCGCTGATTCCAGGACAGAATATTATGTGAATCAGACCGGTAAGTTTTTGATAGGCGGCCCTCAGTCGGATACCGGTATGACAGGCAGGAAGATAGTCGTCGATACCTACGGGGGCGTTGTGTCGCATGGAGGGGGAGCTTTTTCCGGCAAGGATCCCAGTAAAGTCGATCGTTCCGCCGCTTATATGGCGAGGTACGTAGCCAAGAATATTGTGGCCGCGGGTATAGCCAGGGAGTGCACCATACAGCTTGCCTATGTCATAGGCAAGGCGGAACCGTTAGGGCTTTTAGTGGATACCGCCGGGACCGGCAAGATATCCGAAGAGAAAATAGTGGATTTAATACGCGAGCATTTTGATTTGACACCTAGAGGCATGATAACGGAACTGGATTTATTGAAGCCGCGTTACAGTAAAACAGCCGCCTACGGTCATTTTGGCAGGGAAGACGAGGGGTTTACCTGGGAGAGATGCGATAAGGTGAAGCTCCTTAAAAAGGCGGCTCATTTAAAATAATTCGCGCACATTGGTTTACGTCGTCCTTTGGACTCCATAAACCAAGTGCTCATTAAAGGAGCGCAAGATGTCCAAGGATTATAAAATAAAAGATATCAGCCTGGCTGATTTCGGGAGAAAAGAAATAGAAATCGCCCAGCACGAGATGCCGGGGCTTATGATTATCAGGAAGAAATACGCGAAAAGTAAGCCCCTTGCCGGAGTCAGGATCATGGGCTCTCTACACATGACCATACAGACTGCTGTCCTTATAGAAACCCTTGTTGAACTTGGCGCTCTCCTCAGGTGGGCGAGCTGTAATATCTTTTCCACGCAGGACCACGCCGCGGCTGCTATAGCTGAGGCCGGTATACCTGTATTCGCGTGGAAAGGCGAGACACTC
>JAHIYJ010000007.1 GCA_018814825.1 Candidatus Omnitrophota bacterium | reverse complement strand
TCATTTTCATAGGAGAAGCTGTCTTTTTTGCCGAGGATTATTATGACGCATGGCGCGTGATAGAATATGCTGAAGTTTTCTACATCCATGCGGCGTTTGTAACGCAAAAGTTTTGGGTCTTTTTCAATGAGTTCTTTGATGTAGGGGATAGATCTATCTGATAGTTCCTTTATAAGAGCCTTATCCTGCACCACGACAAAACCCCATGGCTGCGCATTCATTCCGGTCGGCGCCCATCCGGCAGCTTCTATTAACTTATCTATAGCGTCTTTTGGGACAGGTTTATCCAGATATTTACGGACGCTCCTGCGAGACTCGATCAGCTCAAATATTTTATCCATAGGTATATTTTTCCACATGATGCAGACAGTGTCAATAATATACTTGATTGTTGCGGAAAAAGTAACTATACTGAAAACTATTATGGGGAAAAAATATGACGCTATATTCTGCGACCTGGGGAACGTCCTTATCAATTTTGACCACAGGATAGCGGTCAGAAAGATCCTTCAATACACGCCTAAAAAGGAAGACGAGATCTATAGCCTCTTTTTTGATTCGTCTTTTACGGAACTATATGAAGAGGGGAAGATCGATCCTGCAGAGTTTTTCAGACGAGTAAAAAAGACCATCGAGCTTGATTTGGATTATGATGGTTTCTTTCTCATCTGGAATGACATCTTCTTTGAGGTGACCTTAAATAAAAAGATGCACGATTTTCTAAAAAAGGCAAAATCTGTTTACAAACTTGTCATGATTTCCAACCTCAATGTGACGCATTTTGAGTTTCTTAAGAAGACAATGCCTGTCTTTAAGGAATTTGACAGTCTGATCCTCTCATATGAGGTGGGGTGCAGAAAGCCGGCGCACGGGATTTACAAGGCTGCCCTCGAGTCTGTCAGGGCCCCTAGCGATAGGGTATTTTATATAGATGACAGGCGGGATCTGATAGAGGCCGCCTCAGGCCTTGGCATAAAAGGAGTTGTCTTTGACGGCGATAAGGCGTTTGAGGCCATTGAAAAGGAGCTGGGATATGATCTTGGTTAGCGCTTGCCTGGCCTGTTTGTTCCGAAGTGCTTGGCGGCAGACCTGTGCCAAGGACCAGGACTGAAATTACGGGAGGGAATGGAGTCAGGTGCCGCGAAATCTGATTATAGACGGTTATAATGCCATGCACAGGATAGGCCGGCTTGAGGCGAAGAAAGATATAAGCCTTGAGGCGGCCAGGCTGTATTTTATTAAACTGCTGAACGACTTTATGCGCAGGAAAAAGATCTTTGATAAGATATTCGTCGTATTTGACAGCAAAGAAGAGGCGCTGGGTGTGAGACGGTATTCTTACGGCGGCGTAGAGGTGTTGTTCGCGACGAGGGATAAGGATGCTGACAGCGCGATAGTGGAGTTACTGAGAACGGCTTCGTCCGGAGATAAAATAAGCGTGGCGTCGGACGATAATTTCGTGAGAAATCACGCCAGGGTGTATAAAAGCGAAGTGATTTCGATAACAGAACTCGAGAATATTATTATGTTGAAGAAGCAGGCCTTTAAGAGTAAAATGAAAGAAAAAGAGTTCGAGAAAGACGACCTAAAAGACATAACTACAGAGCTAAAAAAACGCTGGGGGATAGAGTGATGGGAAAAAATGGGCTCAGGCCGGTTTACATTGAGGTGTTTGACCTGGACGACGCCTGGTTTCAGAGTCTCTGCAGGATATTGGAGTATGGCCATGTGTACACGATAACAAGAGGGAGTTACCAGGGACAAAAAAGGCTGGAATTCGACTTTGTGACCATAAGGATCAAAAACCCATCGCATCAGATGATACCTATAATACCCGAAGGCTCTTCGCTCCCTGCGCCTACCAGCATGGAATATATCAACGGTTATCTATCGTATTTATTGACCGGCCAGAAGACAGACACGGAAGACTACACCTACGGCGAGCGCCTTGTGGACGCCAAGGTCAGGATCAAGGAAACCGTGGGCGCCAAAGAAATGATAAAAGAGATGCCGCTTGATGTAAACCAGGTAGAGGAGGTAATAAAGATATATAAAACGCAAGGGTACGGCACTAACCAGGCAGTCATGGAAATAGGCATGCCTTCAGACATCAAACTGAACGACCCGCCTTGTTTACGCCTTATAGATACCCGGATCCGTTACGGCAAGCTGCATTTTTTCCCGTATTTCAGGTCCTGGGACCTGTGGGGAGGTTTCCCGTCTAATCTCGGAGGCCTGGAGCTGGTAAAGCAATATATGGCAGAAGAGATAGGAGTTGAGAACGGGGAGATCATAGCCTCGAGCAAAGGACTCCATCTATATGAATATAGCTGGGACTTTGCAAAACAAAGAACAGGGAAACTCGACCTCGAGATAAAATAATCCGCCTAAGGCGGATTTGAAGTTATTCTATGACGCTCAGAGCCATAGGTACCTTATTTTTTTTACTGTCTTTTTCAGTGTTATCATACGGAGAAGATATGATAATCAAGCTTCCCCGGCCAAAAGAAACAGGCAATATCAGTCTGGAAGAGGTTATTAAAAACAGGCGTTCCGAAAGGCGCTTGTCTGACAAAGAGCTCACGCTTGAAACAATCAGCCAACTCCTGTGGGCGTGTCAGGGAGTTACAGATAAGAAAAGTGGATTCAGGAGCGCGCCTTCCGCAGGTGCTGCATACCCGCTCGAGGTATACATAATTGGCCCGAGCGGGTTCTTTCATTATTTACCTGATACGCATAGCATAGAGAGGCTGGATAAAAGAGATCTGAGGGAGGCCCTTTCAGCGGCAAGTTTTGGACAGAGATTTGTAAAAGATGCCTCACTGGATATAGTGATCTGTGCGGAGTTCGACAGGACCACGGGACGCTACGGCAAAAGAGGCGAGAATTATGTCTACATTGAAGTCGGGCATGCTGCGCAGAATGTCCACCTGGAGGCAGTGGCGGAGGGCCTTGGGTCTGTGCCGGTAGGCGCGTTTTCAGACAAGCAGGTTCAAGAATTATTAAAGCTCCCGAAAGAATTAGTCCCTGTGTATATAATCCCTGTTGGTTATATACGAGATTAAAAGCCGAAACCTAGTCTTAGTTGTTGGATTTTATTATGCATCCTATCGTAGCCGAATTAGGACCATTTAGAATATATAGCTATGGCATTATGGTTGCCATTGCGTTTATTATAGGTATCTATCTTGCCAAAAAAGAGGCGTTAAGGAAGGGCCTGGCGCCGGAAGTAATCTATGATCTGGTATTTTTTCTCGCCATAGGATCTTTAATAGGCGCCCGCATTTATTACCTGGCCTTTTTCAATCCTAGAAGTTTCATAGAAGCGCCTCTGGCTATTTTTAAAATATGGGAGGGAGGGCTTGCCATACACGGCGCTATCTTAGGCGGGCTCGCGGCGTGTATTTTATTTGCAAGGGTACGACACTTATCTTTCTGGACGCTCTCAGATATTGTAGCGCCACCTCTGATGCTGGGCCAGGCCATAGGACGCATAGGGTGTTTTTTAAATGGGTGCTGTTTTGGGATCCCTACAGGGTCATTTTTAGGCGTCAGGTTCCCGGCGGATAGCCTGTCCGACATCGCCTATGGCGGAGCAAAGGTTCACCCAGCGCAAATCTATGAATCCCTGGCAGACCTTTCGGCGTTTTTTATATTATGGGCTATCAGGAAGAGGATCAGATTCGGCGGAGGGGTGTTTCTGTTATATCTTATGATGTACAGCCTGATAAGGCTGGTGCTCTCAGGGTTGCGCGGCGACAGCCTTTATATATGGGGCTCTAATATAAAGATTGCGCATGTCATAAGTATTGGGGCCCTTTTAACCGCCTCTATTATTTTTATCAGAAAAAGAAATAATGCTTAGAAAAGCTTCTTTAAAAATATCCATTCTGTTAATTTTCATTTCTGCGCCGTGCCTCAATGGGTATTGCGACGAGGGATTGCATTCGCTTGTCATCGAGGCGGATTCTTTTAAGAAAATAGAAGAACCATTCAGATATCACGAGGTGTATAGAGGCGGGGAGTTAATAGGGTATTGTTTTAATACAAGTGATGTGGCCCCTGACGTAGAAGGTTATTCCGGACCAATGGAGATCCTGGTTGCAATCGATATAGACTATAGAATAATAAACCTAAAGATTCTCCGTCATGCTGAAACGCCCGAGTATGCTGCTGACATAACAGGGCCGGAATTCTTGGATCAGTTTAAAGGAAAAGGCCCCCAGGACCCGCTTAAAATCGGGAATGACGTGGATGCAATAACGCACGCGACCATATCGTGCAACGCAGTGTGCGATGTCCTAAGAGAAGGCATTGCCCGCATGCGGACAATACTGCAAAAAGACAAAAAGGAAGTGGTTGTGCCAAAGGCAAAGGGGGTCAGTACGCTGAAAGGCTCAGGCATGGAGCCCAGAGAGGCCAGTTATTACAAGGTGATGGATGAGTAAGGTCAAGTGCCTGTTGTGCCCGAGAGAATGCGAATTAAAAGAAGGCCAGCGCGGAGATTGCAGGGCGCGCATGAATATAGAAGGCAGGCTCAATACGCTCGTTTACGGGAAACCGTGTTCTGTGCATATTGACCCGATAGAGAAAAAGCCTCTTTTTCATTATCTTCCCGGATCAGCCGCTTTCTCAATAGCGACAGCGGGCTGTAATCTACATTGCATGTACTGCCAGAACTGGGAGATATCTCAGAGAGAGCCTGAGAATACCAGGAATATCGATCTTTCTCCGGAAGAGGTGGTGAAGGAGGCCCTGGCTGCGAAATGCAGGACAATAGCCTGCACCTATTCTGAGCCAGTTATATTTTTTGAGTATGCTGCTGATACAGGAAGACTTGCTCATAAAAATGGCCTGTTAAATGTCTGGGTCACTGCCGGGTATATAAATCCGGAACCATTGAAAGAGGCAGTCACATTTGTAGACGCCGCGAATATCGACTTAAAAGGCATAACAGAAGATTTTTATAAAACCATGTCCAAGGGGCACCTTAAGCCCGTGCAGGACTGTATAAAAACAATGAGAAGCGCTGGCGTGTGGACGGAGATTACGAATTTAGTGGTTCCGACATATAATGACACAACAGAAGATTTTTCAAGGTTGTGCGACTGGATCGTGGACAATGTCGGGGTTGAAGTGCCGCTTCATTTTTCAAGATTCTGGCCAATGTATCAATTGAAAAATCTTCCTCCCGCCCCTGAGGATGTTCTTACGCGCGCCAGGGAGATCGCGATGTCAAAAGGCATCCACTATGTGTATGTGGGGAATATCCCAGGCCATGATGGCAATAATACCTATTGCCCGGTATGCAAAAATATCTTGATCGCCAGGCGTGGATACATGATCCTGGGGTATAATATTATTGATGGTAAGTGCAAATTTTGTAATCATGTAATACCTGGAAAATGGGAATAATAGTAAAATCGCACTCCAAACCCGCATTGCAGTTAAACTGCAATGCGGGTTTGGAGTGCGGTGAGGAGAACAAAATGCTAAATAAAAAACTTACCCGTAAAGAATTTCTCAAGGTAGTGTTCCTGGGACTCGCGGCTATTATAGCCATGCCTTTATTGAGACTGTTCAATATAAAGGCGAATGTGTCGCGCAAGGACGCGAGATATTATAAAAACCTGGCGGGATAATATAATGAAACGAATAATTGTCCTTACCTTTTTTGTGTTTTTATTTTTCTGCGGGCCTTCGTTTTCGGAAGAAGTGCGCAAAAGCGCCGTGGCAGGCACGTTCTACCCGGCGGACAAGGATGAGTTAGCTCAAACCGTGGACTCTTTCCTCGGGGCGGTAAAAAAGTCTGACACAAAAGACAGGCTCCTGGCAATCATTGTCCCGCACGCGGGCTACGCGTATTCCGGGCAGGTGGCAGCTTATGGATTTAAACAGCTTGAGGGCACTGGTTTTAAAAAAATAGTAATAATCTCACCGAGCCATTATGTGGGGTTTGACGGGATGTCTGTGTATAATAGAGGTTTTTTTGAGACGCCGCTCGGCTGGGTCAGAGTGGATGAGGAACTCGCGGGCACGATAATCAAGAAAAGTGGCAGGTTTTTATTTTATCCGGAGGCGCACGAGAAAGAACACGCCATTGAGGTAGAACTTCCTTTTTTGCAAAGGGTGTACAGAGGCCGGGATTTCAGCATTGTCCCTATCACGATGGGCTTGCCTGTCATGGAAGACAGCCGCATATTAAGCGACACGCTGCGCGATGTCGTTGACAGGGACACGCTTTTGGTAATAAGCGTGGACCTTTCTCATTATCATCCGTATGATGAGGCGGTAAAGCTGGATACAAGCGGCATTTCGGCCATTGAAAAATTAGACGCGGACTGGTTCCTTGAACAGTTAAGGGCAGGCGACACCGAGATCGACGCGCCCATAGCGGTCCTCGCCGGGATAGTATTCGCTAACTTTCACGGCGCCAGGGCCAGGGTCTTGAAATACGCGAATTCCGGAGACGTGACAGGGGATAAGTCAAAGGTAGTCGGTTATGCCAGCATCGTTATATATATCCCTGAAGGGCTAGAAAAAAAGGGGGAAATGATAATGAAAGACGAGTATTTGAATAAGGAGGAAAGGCAGAAGCTTCTGGAGATTGCGAGGGGCTCTGTGGTAGAAGCGGTTACCGGAAAAAGGCAGTCTGAGACGCAAGTTACGGAAGAACGCCTGAAAGAGAAATGTGGGGCGTTTGTGACATTGAAAAAGAACGGTAACCTTCGAGGCTGTATAGGATATATCACCGCTGTCAAACCGCTTTACGAGACCGTAAAGGACGTAGCTTCCTCAGCCGCCGTAAATGACTATCGTTTCAGCCCGGTGGCGGAAGAGGAGCTGGATAAAATAGAGATAGAAATATCGGCCCTTACGCCATTAAAGCGCGTAAACGATATAAACGAGATAGAAATAGGCAGGCACGGACTTTACATGAAGCGAGGCTTTTCCTCAGGCCTGCTCCTGCCTCAAGTCGCTACCGAATACGGCTGGGATAGAAAAACATTCCTGGAACATACGTGTGGCAAGGCAGGTCTTTCTGCCAATGCCTGGCAGGATCCCGCCACAGAGATATATACATTTTCCGCGGAAATCTTTGGTGAAAAGGAAGAGCTATAAAAAAGCCCCTTTAAAAAAGGGGCTTTTTTATAGGCAATAAGCCTAGTTGCTTGCGCTATTTTTGTACCTCCTTGTTGTCTATATAATTATACCATATTTTTTTGAAAAAACAAGAGCGCTAACGCGAGAAAATTGGTAAAAGCGATAAAAAAACATACCTGCGTAATCCCTATTACAGGTACTAACAGGACCCCTATGATAAGTGCCCCTACGCAGGAGCCTAGAAGATCGATCCCATAGAGAAGGCCCGTTGTTTTACTGACATTCGCATCGGAGGCAAGGCATATCTTATTGGCAAGAGGAAACTGAAACCCCCCTATAAAGCCCGCTATGACAGGAAGTGTGACAAAACCTGACTCCAGGACGCGCGCCAAGGTCTCTTTCTCAGGCCCAACCTTTGATATGTAGTGAAATATTAACGGCAGGATTAAAGGATATATGCATATGGCTGCTTGCGTCTTAAGATACAATGCTTTTTCGTTCGTGATTTTTTTAAGAGCCCTATTTATACAAAGGCTTCCCAGCACAAGGCCTATCATGAAAGAAGTCAAAATAAGGCCTATCTTGTAATACACATAGCCATACAAAAACTGGAAGGCCAGTATTACTATTATCTGAAAAGATATCTCGCTCATGCCAGTCGTGCCAATAGATATTATAACAGGCAGACGCGGGTCTTTGCGTCCGAACCGTTGTGTCAGCAGGGCCGCGAGGAATAACGCGCAGGTTATCAGCGTAATGAATTTTAGATTTATTTTTTCAAGATATCCCAGCAGGCTTTTCCCGGGATGGAACTGGGTCAGCCATAATGACATGTGGTAGAAATACCCGATAGGCCTGAAATCTTTATTGATTTCCGCGCCGCCTGACTCAAAGATGGCTTTTTCCAGGTATTTTATCCTCATAGGATTTAATTTAAAAGGCAGATAATATTCCCTGACAAATCTGGTATCGATCCCGCGTTCCCGTAATCTTTTTAAGAGTATGTCAGGATCATAGGTCAGGATGCCCTTTTCCCCTGATGCCAGGAAATGAGCCGTATTACCCGGCAGCACCTTTACGTCATCGAATTCTTTTTGAAGAGTCTTGTAGGCGCTGGCAAGGTAATACGCCTGCTCATGGTTTATATAGTTTTCTGAAGACATGAGCGAAAAAGAGAATACGCCTCCGGGCGCGAGGATCTTTTTGATTTCTCCGAAGAATTCCAGGGAATAGAATCTGTTAAGCATGGCCGTATACGGATCAGGGATGTTTAAGATTATGACATCGTAGAGAGAATCGGTTTTTTTCACGAATAACCTGCCGTCGCTATTTAGTATGCTTACCCTGTCATCTTTCACCGGAGGCAGGTATTTTTGCGCCATTTTGATAATCAAAGGGTCCAGCTCAACATAGTCCACTTTCTTGACAGGGTGCTTGAGGACTTGCTCCAGAGAGCCGGCATATCCGCCGCCTATGAGGAGTATATCGCGGGGCCGCGGGTGTTCCAGCATGGCGTATTGTACTGATTCCTCGCTTGTCAGGAAATCGCCGCTGGTGAACACCAGAAAGCCGTTTTCGTAAAAACTAAAATCAGTCCCTATTTTAGTGACAGAGACATTGCCGTATATGGAATCCGCGCTTTCGACCAGCTTAAACGGCCTGAACTGAGCTTGTCTTGTTTGCCTTTCCAGAGATAAGGGCCACTTAAGGGTGAAACCCAGGCACAGCGCTAATATATAGAGCAAAGTCAATATGCTTCTGTGAACCAGGATAGAGGCTAGTATGTTTATACCTGAAAGCATAAAGATATTCTCAAACGGGGAAAGCGCTTTTATAAGAAAGAAACTATAAATAACCCCGCCTATTGATGCTCCTAATCCCTCCACTAGATAGATCCTGCCTATCCCTAAAGAAGGGTTCAGAGCCTTCCCTGCGGAACATTTTGATATCAATACAAAAGTGAATCCAAGGATCGCACAGATAAATGACAGCGAGACAAAGGAAACACCCAGTATTGGGACGAAGTCAATTATCTGGCCGGCCGGTATTTTTAATATGGATTTTATATTACGGATAAGGACCAGGTTTAATGGCAGGGCCAGGGCAGTGATGAGCTGTAGGTTAGCGAGAAGGTTCTGCCTGGGTTTTAACCTGTCGGTCAGCCTGCCCAGCGCGAAACTGCCAAACGCGACCCAGAAAAGCCAGCTAGCCAGGATGACGCCGAGAGAGAGCTCATTGCCATAAAATACAACAATAAGTTCCCTGATAATGATTATCTGCCCCACCATTGAAGTGAAACCAAGGGTGAGGGCCCCGAGATTAAGGTTTGTTCTGTTGCCCATTGCCTATAATTTTATCCTACACATCATTGAAATAATATTCTTTTATCAGTGAAGATACCCCAAGCTTCTTAAATTTTCCTCAGTTTTTTCATTTAGAGGGACTTCAGCTTATGTTTTAGGTAGCTTAACACCCTATAACCCCTTATTCAAGCATTTTCTGTTTCAAAAAAAGCCATGGTTGAACCTTAAGTGCATTAGTGCTATAATATGGTTCAATGTGAAAGCTATTAGTGTTGCCGAAATGCGGGAATTGGACCGCAGGACGATAGAGGATTTTGGAATTCCGTCAATTGTCTTGATGGAAAATGCTGGCAGGCGCGTGAGCGATGTTGCTATGGAAATGCTCAAGGCCCGTACCGGCAGCAGGGCAGCTATATTTTGCGGCACAGGCAATAATGGAGGAGACGGATTTGTGGCCGCTAGATATCTGGCCAGGCAGGGCATTGTAGCAGAGGTGTATATAACCGGAGAATCGTCCCGCGTAAAAGACGACCCTCTTATTAATTTAAACATATTGCGGAAGATGGGTGTTGTTGTTAAAGAAATATCTGATGGCAGAGAAGTAACAGGGGATTTAATTATAGACTCTATGCTGGGGATAGGCGTAAAAGGCGAGGTTAAGGAGCCGGTCAGGTCAGTTATAGCTGATTTAAACAAAAGAAATATCCCGGTTTTAAGCGTTGACGTGCCTTCCGGCCTTGACGCGGATACGGGAAAAATCTTAGGCGAGGCTGTGAAGGCCAAAACGACAGTAACCATGCAGTTCCCGAAAAAAGGTTTTTATGTTAGTGAAGGCCCGGAACGCGCCGGAGAGATCCTGGTGGTGGATATCGGGATATTGGAGTGAATCATGTGCGGCATAATTGGGTATATCGGTAAAAAAGACGCGCTGCCTGTATTGCTCGAAGGCCTCAAGCAGCTTGAGTATCGCGGTTATGATTCAGCGGGCGTGTGCGTTGCCAGGGACGGTAAGATACACATCGCGAAACGTTCCGGCAAGATCAGCGGTCTTGTTCACGCGATAAAAGACAGGAAGGACCTGAAAGGGTCTTTTATCGGCATAGGTCATTCGCGCTGGGCCACTCACGGGGCCCCTACGAACGTAAACGCCCATCCGCACATGGATTGTTCCGGTAATTTCGCGGTAGTCCATAACGGCATAATAGAGAATTTCAACGAGATAAAAAACGTTCTGATAAAAGAAGGGCATTGTTTAAAGTCAGAGACCGATACAGAGGTAATAGCCCATCTTATAGAAAAATACTACAGGGGCGATTTTGAGAGGGCTGTTTTAAAAGCAGTGAAAAACCTTAAGGGTTCTTTTGCCCTGGGCATTATGTGCGGGAACCAGATAAATAAACTCATAGCCGTCAGAAAAGAAAGCCCGCTTATAGTCGGTATAGGCGATTCAGAGAATTTCATAGCTTCGGATATCCCCGCCATACTCAAGTACACTAAAAAAGTCGTGTATATAGAAGACAATGAAATGGCTGTCCTCACCAGGGAAGGAGTGCGTGTATTTGATTCTAGCGGAAGAGAGAAAAAGAAAAAAACTGATACGATAAAGTGGAGCGTGGCCAGCGCCCAGAAAAGCGGATTTCCGCACTTTATGCTCAAGGAAATAAGCGAACAGCCAAAGGTATTGAAACAGATTTTCTCGTCGCGCATAAAAAACAATTCCGTGATCACCCTGGATGGCGTGAAAATCTCGGACCGCGAACTAAAGGACATTTCTAATGTCATAATACTTGCGTGCGGCACAGCGTATCACGCCGGCCTTGTGGGCAAATACCTGATCGAGAAATTCTGTAACATCCCTGTTTCGGTTGATGTCTCCAGCGAATTCAGGTACAGGAGCCCTGTCATCAATAAACACACTCTTGCCATAGCAATAAGCCAGTCGGGTGAGACAGCGGATACTCTGGCCGCTGTCAGGGAGGCAAAGAGAAAAGGGGCCAAGGTCGTCTCTATATGCAATGTGGTTGGTTCAAGCCTTACCAGAATTTCAGACGGGGTGCTTTACACATACGCCGGCCCGGAGATAAGCGTGGCCTCCACAAAGGCCTATACCGCCCAGCTTGCCATGCTTTATCTGGTATCACTGTATATGGCCGGAAGAAAGAAACTTTTAAAGAAAGAGCTGAAGAGATATCTCTTAAAAGAATTGAAACGCGTGCCGGGCTTACTAGAGGCTATACTGGAAAATAAAAATTATATGCGGCGCCTTGCGGCAAAACATCATAATTTCGGATCATTTTTATACCTTGGCAGAAATCTTGATTTCCCGACAGCCCTCGAGGGCGCGTTGAAACTAAAAGAGATCTCTTATATACCGGCTGAGGGCTATGCCGCGGGCGAGATGAAACACGGGCCCATAGCGTTGATAGACGAATACAGAGCTGTTGTATGCGTGGCCCCGGTATCCGGCATATACAATAAGATGGTTTCCAATATAGAGGAGATATGCGCCAGGAAAGGCAAGGTGATCATAATCGCGACAGAAGGCGACGCAGGGATCAAGAGGTTCACAAAAGAAGTCATATATGTGCCAAAGCTCGACGAGCTCTTCTCCCCGTTGATCACGGTTCTGCCTTTACAGCTTCTCGCTTATTACATAGCCATAGCGAGAGGATGCGACGTTGACCAGCCCAGGAATCTAGCCAAGAGTGTTACTGTTGAGTAGTGTGGTTAGGGTTAAGTAGTGAGTTAGGTAGTGTGTAGTGGGTTGTGAGTGAAATTCCCACTACCAGACCTCACTACTTAACTCACTACCTTGCCTTAACCCCACACTACACATTAAGTTATTATGTCAGGAAAGCTTTTTATAGTAGCCACCCCGATAGGGAACCTCAAAGACATAACATTAAGGGCCATTGAAACGCTGAAATCCGTGGCCCTTATCGCGTGTGAAGACACGCGCCATACCAGGAAACTTCTCGACCATTACGGTGTAAACACCCCTACCACAAGTTATTTTGAGCATAATAAGATGAAAAAGGGCCGATATCTCGTCAGGCTCTTAAAAGAAGGCAGGCAGGTAGCCCTTGTCTCTGACAGTGGTACGCCGGGCATAAGTGACCCCGGGTATAATATAATAAACCTGGCTATTAAGGATGATATACCTGTTACCATCATACCCGGTCCCTGCGCGTTTGTCTCGGCCCTGGTTGTTTCAGGCCTGCCTACTGATAGTTTTGTATTTCACGGCTTTCTGTCCAATAAAAAGACGAAAAGACGAAGACAGCTAGAGGCCTTGAATCCAGAGAAAAAGACCATGATTCTTTATGAGTCACCTCACAGAATAGCTAAAACTCTAGCTGATATCCTGGATATATTGGGAGATAGGGAGATAGTTATAGTCCGCGAATTAACCAAGATGTTTGAGGAAATTGTGCGCTCAAATGTCTCAGGGGCCCTTGAGCATTTTATAAAACGCCCCCCCAGAGGCGAATTTATTCTCCTGATAAGGGGCAATTGACTCAAAAGCCCTTGACAAAGAGTGGCAACTCGTTTAAAATGAGGATATTATGAAAGATATCGCGCTTTTTAACGTGACAATACAGGCCTTTATATATGCGCCTGTAGTGTATTTTATATGGGTGAGCATCTTGCTCTCTATTAAAAAGCTTATCTTTGTCAGGGTAGAGCGCTTTGCCGGCAGGACAAGCTCAAAACTAGATGACATACTATTATCAGCTCTGAATTTTCCGCTTGTTTTATTGATATTTGTGAGCGGCATATTTATTGTTGAACGGATCTCGCCGATACAGTCTGATTCCGAGATATTCAAGTATTTCCTGGTGGGTTTCAGGACCACAACGGTAATAGCCATAATCCTGTTTCTTGACAAGCTCTTCACTAACCTCATAAGCACCTATTCTCTCAAGATAGAGATATTGAAGGCGTCAGGAGGGGTTGCCAGGACAGTTGTCAGGATAATAGTAATAAGCCTCGGCCTTTTGATATTGCTTGATAGTTTCGGTGTGTCCATAACTCCGATACTAGCTTCTTTAGGTATAGGATCTCTCGCTGTAGCCCTGGCGTTACAGCCCACGCTTGAGAACTTTTTTTCTGGGATACAGATCATAATCGATAAGCCCGTGCAGTTAGGGCATTTTATAAAACTGGAATCAGGGGAAGAGGGATATGTCGAAAAGCTTGGCTGGCGCTCTACCTGGATCAGGATGCTCCCAAACAACGTCGTTGTAATCCCGAATAAAGTCCTCGTGAACTCCAGGATACTGAATTATTACTATCCTCAGACAGAGATGGCTGTGCTTGTGCAGGTGGGCGTGCATTATGGCTCTGACCTTAAAAAGGTGGAAAGGGTCACAATAGAGGTGGGAAAAGAGGTAATGCGGGAAGTCAAGGGGGGCGTACCGGAGTTCGAGCCTTTTATACGATACCATACTTTTAACAGTTCCAGCATAGATTTTACCGTGATCCTGCGGGCGAAGGAATTCGTGGACAACTACCTGGTAAAACATGAATTTATAAAGAAACTCCAGGAACGCTACGCAAAAGAAGGCATAGTGATCCCGTTCCCGATACGCGCGATAAACTATGACCAGGAGAAGGCGGCGTAATGTTTATACTCTCGAATCTCTTAGCGGCTATAGCGAGTTTATTGAGCATGATATTTACGGTAATGTACTGGCTTATACTGATAAGGGCGCTTTTAAGCTGGGTAAACCCGGATCCCCATAATCCAATAGTGCAGTTTTTGTATAAAGCCACAGAGCCGATTTTATACACCATCAGGAAAATACTGCCCCTGAATATGGCCATGGGGATAGATATTTCACCTATCATAGCCTTTCTGATACTCATTTTCTTAAGAAGCTTTTTAGTCAAGACCCTCTTGGATATAAGTTTACGGTTAAGATAAAAACTTAAAGGAAAAGAAATTATGTGGACCAAAGACAGCCTTAAAAAGGTTATCGAGGAAAGCCTCGGTGATTATTTATTGATAGTGGCCTCTAATAGGGAGCCTTATATACATATGCACAAGAAATCAAATATTATATGCCAGCGTTCAGCGGGAGGCGTGGTGACCGCGCTTGACCCCGTGATGAAGGCCTGCAGCGGCCTCTGGATTGCCCATGGTTCCGGAGACGCGGATAAAAAAACAGTGGATAAAAATGACAGGCTCCAGGTGCCGCCGCATGACCCCAGATACACACTGCACAGGGTCTGGCTCACAAAGGAAGAGGAAGACGGATATTATTATGGTTTCGCGAACGAAGCCCTGTGGCCTTTGTCTCATATAGCTTACACAAGGCCGCAGTTCGAAGAGTCAGACTGGAGGATGTACGAAACTGTCAACAGGAAATTCGCTGACGCCATTTTAAAAGAAGTCGGACATAAGAAAGCTTTTGTGTGGATACAGGATTATCATATGGCGCTTCTGCCGAAGTTTTTAAAGGAAAGCGCGGGCAATAATATCATCACGGCGCATTTCTGGCATATACCATGGCCGAACCCCGAGGTATTCAGGATATGCCCCAAGCGGAAAGAGATCCTGGAAGGCCTTCTGGCGAACG
Organism: Candidatus Omnitrophota bacterium; assembly: GCA_018814825.1. Classification (GTDB taxonomy): domain Bacteria; phylum Omnitrophota; class Gorgyraeia; order Gorgyraeales; family Gorgyraeaceae; genus JAHIEN01. Next base: position 12,179 of record JAHIYJ010000007.1, on the reverse strand, counting down.
ATCTCCTGGGTTTTCACATAAGGTACCATTGCGAAAATTTTATAGCCACCGTGGAGAAAGAGATAGAGACAAGGATAGACAGGGAAAGATTTTCAGTGATAAAAGGCGGGCACGAAACCCTTATCAGGCCGTTTCCCATAAGCGTGGATTATGAATATATAGAACACCTTGCGAATTCCAAAGAGGCGAAAGATTACCAGGACAGCCTCAAAGAGGAGTTCCTCTTAAATTATGATTTTATAATGTTAGGGCTGGACAGGATAGATTACACTAAAGGCATTCCCGAGAGGTTGCGCGCCCTGGACAGGTTCCTGGAAAAATATCCGGAATACAAGGGCAAGTTTGTCTTTATCCAGATGGGCAGGTTGTCCCGCCTGCATATACCGGTATATAAAAATCTGAACGACGAGATAAACGCGCTTGTCGAGGAGATAAACTGGAAACATTCGTACGAGGGCTGGCAGCCGATCCTTTTTGTCCGCCGGCACCTGGCCTATCCCGAAGTAATGGCTTTCTGTAAACTCGCTGACATCTGTATAGTCAGCCCGCTGCACGACGGCATGAATCTTGTCGCGAAAGAGTATGTGTCCACGCGTTCCGATAATTCAGGGGCTCTGGTCCTGAGCCAGTTCACGGGCTCCGCGCGGGAGCTAGACGGAGCGGTCATGATTAACCCGTATGACACGGAAGAATTCGCGGAAAAGATCAAAGAGGCGGTAAGCATGGATAAGAATGAGGCGCGTTCGCGCATGGTCAAGATGAGAGAGCAGGTTTCAAGAAACAACATATACCGGTGGGCAGGCAAGGTGCTCTCGGAACTCCTTAGATTTGAATTCAAAGAATAACATGAAATATATTTTTAGTCACTGGGAAAAATTTTCCTTAAAGATAAAATCTTCCCGCCAGGTGTTTTTATTCCTGGATTATGACGGCACACTCACACCTATCGTGTCCAGGCCTAAAGACGCGAGATTACCAATATCTGTAAAGAAAATAATCAAGGAATTAAACTCTTCTCCTCGGTTTACCGTGGCCATTATAAGCGGGAGGTCTTTAAGGGATGTTAGGAAAATGGCAGGCATAAGGAATATCGTGTATGCCGGGAATCACGGACTGGAGATAGAAAGGGGGAGCGGGAAGATGAGAAAACCCGCGGTTTCCTATTCAAGGCCTTTGCTCAAAAGCATAAAATTATACCTTGATGCCGCGCTCCAGGATATAGAGGGTGCGCAGGTGGAAGATAAAGGCCCCACGCTTAGCGTCCATTTCAGGAGGGTAAGTCCTGAAAGCAGGGCCAGGGTAAAAATTATTTTTCATGACATATTAAGGCCTTATATAGCCTCGCGGAGGCTAAAGGTAACATCTGGCAAAATGGTCATGGAAGTCCGTCCGGCCGTTGACTGGCACAAAGGCAAGGCAGTCCTGGCTATCCTGGGCGCGAGCAAGGCACTGCCTGTCTATATAGGTGACGATGTTACGGATACTGACGCGTTCCTAGCCATAAAAGGGAAAGGCGTATCGATATTTGTGGGAAAGCCGAAAAAAAACATAAAGGCAGACTATTATCTGAAAGATACAAAAGAAGTAGAGCTGTTTCTAAAGCAACTGTTTAACTTGCTATAGCAGGAAATTCCTTAGCCTAAAATATAGCCGCAGCATCTCATGCTGCTTAACTTGACAAAACTTACATTGTAAGAATCGTCAAGTTAAGGAGTTGACATCCGCGCGGATACATAATACTATATTGAGGTTATGAAAGAAACTGTCACGGAAAATAATGAAAAGACATTCAGGTTTTGTACCAGGCTCCATCTAAAGGTGCTGACAGGCCTGAGGGCGTCCAATATCAAAGAACTGCTCAGGCTGATAAAAAAGGTCCCCGGCTCGTCCATCTATTACCACACACACCGTTTTCTGCAACAGCATCAATATCTATCGCCCGAGCCGCCGAATGATTTTGCCCACTGGATAAAAAGCGCTCTCAATGAGGAAGTGCTTGCCGAGAAAATAGCCTCCATAGATACCATACAGTACGGCTCTATCCGCTCTCTGAGGAATGAAATCGCCAGGACAATAGGCGATTATATCAAGGAAAACCACAGGATAAAATTGAGATTCGCCGCGGGCGACAAGGTCTTTCATTTTATTAAAAGCGCGAGTCTCATAATACCCACGCCGTATCTAGCCAGGGACCTGAGGGATTTTGTGGAGATACTGAAAAAGATCACGCCTAATTCGATATATTTTCACATGTTCGAGGCAAGGCTCAGACTTGACAGCGAAACGAATGATTTCGCGCGCTGGCTTGAGACGTCTTTATTGGAAGGCGGGCTCGCGAAAAAAATAAAGGCCCTGGACCCCTATACCTATACGATGGAAGATCTTAAGAAGAAGGTCATTGAGATAGCGGAAGAGAGATTGAATAATGTCAACGCTCAATAGATACGAAGAGATAGTCGGTAAAAATACGGTTGATGAGCTGCGCATGCTTTCTGGATACCTGGAGGGCAAGGTGATCCAGCATATAAACTCCACGGCCATGGGAGGGGGCGTCGCGGAGATACTTCAAAGGATCGTCCCGTTGATGCAGGAACTGGGCGTGAACGCGCAGTGGGATGTCATCAAGGGGAACAAGGAGTTTTTTGAGGTCACTAAGGCCATGCACAATGCCCTGCACGGTAAAAAGGTGAACATAACAAGCAGGATGTGGGAGATCTTTGATGAGGTGAGTAGAGAGAACATAAGAGACATGAATCTCTATGGCGACATAATGTTTATCCATGACCCGCAGCCGGCAGCGTTGATAAGGCGTAAAAACAAGATGAAGGGTTCCAAATGGATATGGCGTTGTCACGTGGATGTGTCCCTCCCGGATAAAAAGGTGTGGAGTTTTCTGGAAGGTTTCGCTAACAGATATGACGCGGCTGTATTCTCAAGCCCGCATTTCGCGCACAGGATGAAAACGCGCCAGGCCCTGATATCGCCGTCCATAGACCCTTTCAGCGATAAAAACAGAGAGCTCTCGCAAAAGGAGATAGATACCGTATTGGCTAAGTACAAAATAGACCCCCAGGCTAAACCTATCGTATGCCAGATCTCAAGATACGACGCCCTGAAAGACCCCGTAGGAGTTATAAAAGCCTATAAACTGGCAAAAAAATACGTGGACTGCCAGTTGCTTTTAGTCGGGAACCGGGCAGCGGACGATCCAGAGACAGACAAGGTATATAAACAGGTCCTGGAGGCTGCGGGAGGGGACCCTGATATACACGCGTTGCTGGTGGAGGACATCCCGTACGAGATCAATGCCTTTCAGCGCGTCTCAAAGGTGTTGGTCCAGAAGTCCATAAGAGAAGGTTTTGCCCTCACAGTGTCAGAGGCATTGTGGAAGGCTAAACCGGTTGTCGCATCAGCTGTAGGAGGGATACCCTTACAGATCACGCATAAATACAGCGGCCTTTTATGTCACAGTATAGAGGGGGCCGCATTTTATATAAAACAGCTATTGAACGCGCCTGAATACGCGGCTAAGCTCGGCGCGAACGGCCGTGAGCACATAAGACAGAACTTCTTATTGACCAGGCACTTACGGGAACATATGCTTTTATTCCTTTCCCTTTATCATAAGGGTGATGTGATTACATTTGGCCCGCCCGCCCGCGCGAAAGATAGGGCTTGACAAAACATGAGAAACCTGTATAATATGCCTAAGAATTAGAACCTTTAAGCCAGCCCTGCGAGGCTGGTAAGGGAGCGCAAAGTGAAAATATTTACCCCGCACCTTTTTAGCATTCAAAAGTTTTTAGTTAAAAGCTTTGAATATATAAAAGGTGCGGGGTTTTTTTTAACCAGGAGGTCAAGGTGTCAGTCAGAAGAGCCGCTATATTAACAAAAGAAGAAATAGCCCGGGCTGTTACCAGGATAAGCCACGAGATACTGGAGAAGAATAAAGGCTCCAGGGAACTGGCGATCGTGGGCATAAGGAACAGGGGGTATTTTCTCGCCGAGAGGATTGCCGCCTCGATTGCCAGGATAGACGGGGCTCGGTTGCCTGTCGGGGCGCTCGACATAACCCTGTACAGGGATGACCTGAGCGTTGCGTCCGAACAGCCCATAATACACAAGACAGATATAGATTTTGACATAGAGGAGAAAAACGTAATCCTGGTGGACGATGTCCTGTATACCGGGCGTACTATACGCTGCGCTTTGGACGCTCTTATAGATTTTGGAAGGCCCAGGACAATCCAGCTGGCTGTGCTTATAGACAGGGGCCATCGCGAACTCCCTATAAGGGCTGATTATGTGGGCAAAAACCTGCCAACCTCACAAAAAGAACTGGTACAGGTGAAGCTGGAAGAATCTGATGGGGAAGACAGCGTTTTTATAGAGGGGTTAAATGAGTAAGCAGACAAAGAAAAAACAAAAATGGGTCCATAAAGATCTCCTGGGGCTCGAGTATCTATCCCATGACGACATAATATTGCTCCTTGATACGGCTGATTCGTTCAGGGAGATACTGGATAGGACCATAAAGAAAGTACCCGCCCTCCGCGGCAAGACTGTAGTGAACCTTTTCTATGAGCCTTCCACCAGGACAAGGGTGTCTTTTGAGATCGCCGCGAAACGATTATCCGCTGACGTAATTAATATCGCCACTGAGACCTCAAGCGTGAGAAAAGGGGAAACCCTTAACGACACGGGCAGGAACATAGAGGCGCTTAAGGCGGACGTCATAATAGTCAGGCATAATTGCTCCGGCGCCGCGACAATGCTCGCCCGGAACGTGAATATCAGCGTCGTAAACGCCGGCGACGGATGGCATGAGCATCCTACACAGGGACTGCTGGACATATTTACGCTAAGGAAAAAATTCGGCCGTATAGAAGGCCTTAATGTCACTATTGTCGGGGACATAGCTCATTCAAGGGTGGCGCGTTCCAATATATGGGGCCTGACTAAACTGGGCGCCAGGGTCATGGTCTGCGCCCCGGATATTTTAATACCCCCGGGTATCGAAGATATGGGCGTTAGCGTGACCAATGATATAGATGAGGCGTTGGTGAACGCGGATGCCGTCAATGTATTAAGGATGCAGTTCGAGCGCGACGAAAAAGCTGTTTTTCCGAAACAGCTGGAATATTTCAAAAAATTCGGCATTACGGAAGAACGCCTGAAAAAGGCCGGAAGAGATATCACGGTAATGCACCCGGGCCCCATAAACAGGGGCATTGAGATATCCAGCAAGGTGGCGGATGGCGTAAATTCCGTAATCCTGGAGCAGGTGACAAACGGTATAGCGGTCAGGATGGCCGTCTTATTCTGGTTGTCACAGGCAAGGGAGAATAATAAAAATGAGACTATTGGTTAAAAATGGCACGGTCATAGACCCCGCGAATAAAATAGAGGCGGTGATGGATATCCTCGCGCAGGACGGTAGGATCTCCAGAGTGGCCAAAGACATAAAAATAGAAGCCGATACGGTTATTGACGCCGCGGGCATGATAGTCATGCCCAGCGTCGTGGACATGCACGTGCATTTGAGGGAGCCCGGCAGGGAGGACAAGGAAACTGTCGCGAGCGGAACAATGGCAGCGGCCAGGGGCGGAGTTACGACCGTCCTCGCCATGCCTAATACCTCTCCGGCGATTGATTCCGGAGAAAACGTACAAGCCCTTAAGGATATCATAAACCGCTCAGCGCTTATAGATGTCCTGATTAGCGGCGCTATTACTATGGGCCGTCTGGGCAAAGAATTATGTGATATAGGGGCCATGAGGAAGAAAGGGGCTATAGTTATCACGGATGACGGGGCCTCAGTCGAGGATGAGGAACTGATGTTAAAGGCCTTGAGCGCGGCAAAAAAGGATAAGATACTTGTCGTGTGCCATTGCGAGGACAAAAGGCTTTCCGGCAAAGGAGTGGTGAATTTCGGATTCACCTCTACCAGGCTTGGCCTTAGGGGCGTTCCGAATGAATCGGAATATAAAAGAGTCGAGCGTGACATAAGATTGGCGGCGGAAACAGGCGCGTCTATACATATTGCCCACCTCAGCTGCGCTGAATCGGTTGATATAATCAGGAAGGCTAAGAAGGACGGTGTAAAGGTGACGGCTGAAACAGCTCCCCATTATTTCACCTTAAATGAGGACGCCGTGCTTGATTATAATACCAATATGAAGATCAATCCGCCCTTAAGGAGCTGTAAAGATGTCGAGGCCATAAAGCGAGGCCTCAAGGACGGAGTTATAGACGCGATAGCCTCTGACCACGCGCCTCACACGGAAAATGAGAAAGAGATAGAGTTTGAATACGCGGAATCAGGCACTATAGGCCTTGAGACAGAGCTTTCGGCTGGGATAACAGCGCTGGTAGATAAAGGGTTATTGACATGGAACGAGTTAGTCGAAAAGATGTGTTTAAACCCCGCGAGGATCCTGGGCATAGATAAGGGCAGTCTGGGTGTTGGCCGGGAAGCGGATATAACCATTGTCTCTCCGGGAAAAGAATGGACGGTAAAAAAGCATAATTTTATGTCCAGGTCCAGCAATTCCGCTTTTCTAGGCATGAAACTTAAAGGCGTGGTCGAGTATACCATTTACAAGGGCCGCGTAATCTATAGCGCGCGAAAAGGAGTCGCTGAGTGAGGTTCATAGCCGATTTTCATATACATTCCAAATATAGCCGGGCCACAAGCCCTCAGATGGAGGTCAAGACTCTTTCGGAATTCGCCAAGCTAAAGGGGATATCGCTTCTGGGAACAGGCGACTTTACCCATCATCTATGGCTTGAGGAGTTAAAAGACACGTTAAAAGATTCAGGCAACGGGTTCTTTGAGTATAATGGAGTTAGTTTTATACTCACGGCCGAGATATCCAGCATCTATTCCAAGGGAGGCAGAGTAAGGAAAATCCATAACGTAGTATTTGCTCCTAGCTTCAAGATCGCGGACAAGATAAACTCTGCGCTTTCAGGATACGGGAATCTCGCCTCCGACGGCAGGCCTATTATAGGGATAGACGCGAAAGACCTTGCGGAAGTCCTATTCGGAATCAGCAAAGATATATTCCTGGTGCCTGGGCATATCTGGACGCCGTGGTTTTCGCTATTCGGGTCTAAATCAGGGTTTGACTCTATAGAGGAATGTTTTGAGGAGTACTCAAAAGACATATACGCGCTTGAGACAGGCCTGTCTTCGGACCCTGGCATGAACTGGCGCTGGAGCAAGCTCGACAGGTTCAGCCTTATATCGAATTCAGACTCTCATAGCCCCCGGAAGATAGGCAGGGAAGCTAATATATTTGATACGGAGATGAGCTATAAAGCCGTAACAGACGCCCTGAAAGCAAAAGACAATAAGAAGTTCCTCTCTACAATCGAATTTTTCCCGGAAGAGGGTAAATACCATTTTGACGGACACAGAAAGTGCAATCTGCGCTTAAAGCCCGCTGAGACAAAAAAGAATAACAATATCTGCCCTGCGTGCGGCAAGCCCATTACTGTGGGCGTAATGAACAGGGTCGACGAACTCGCTGACAGGCCTGAGGGCTTTAGGCCTGAGAATAGCATCCCGTATCAGCGTATGATACCGCTGGCTGAGATCATCTCGGATGTCCTTGGTGTAGGAGAAGCTTCAAAGGCGGTGAATGCCGAATACCAGGCCATAGTGCCGCGGCTAGGGACAGAACTTGAGGTCCTGACAGAGGTAAGAGAAAATGAACTTCTTAAAAAGGTGCCGCGAAAAATAGCCAAAGGCATAATAAACGTGAGAAAAGGAAATGTAAATATATTGCCCGGATATGACGGGGAATATGGTAAGATAGAGATACTGGAAAAGGAAGAGGCAATAGGCGAAAAACAGATGGATTTATTTTGACATGAAAGACATAAAGGCTCGGATCTTGTCCAATAAAGAAATAGCGCCCGGGTATTTTAAGATGGCCCTGGACGCGCCATATATTGCTAAAACAGCGAAACCCGGGCAATTTGTGCAAGTGAGGTGCAGTGACGGTTTTGACCCGCTTTTGAGGCGGCCGCTTAGTATACATAGGCTCAAGGCTCAAGGCTCCCCTCGGCTTCGCTCGGGACAGGCAAGGCTCAAGGGCATTGAGATTTTATATGAAGTGGTTGGGAAAGGTACGAAGATTTTATCTGAAAAAAAAGATGGGAATTTAGTAGATATTTTGGGACCTCTTGGGAACGGATTTACGTTACCTACAGCCTTGAACCTCGAACCTTCAGCCATTCTAGTTGCTGGCGGAATCGGAGTTGCTCCTCTTGTTTTTCTCGCCGAAGAGCTCGCTAAAAAAAAGATAGATACCGTGGTCTTTATAGGAGCGAGGACAAAAAAATTCATATTGTGCGCCAAGGATTTTAAAAAACTGGGAGCAGGTCTTCAAATCGCCACAGACGACGGCAGTCGTGGCTACAAAGGATTTGTATCACGATTACTCAAATTAAGAGCGGGGACGAAAGTCTATGCTTGTGGGCCGCGGCCGATGCTGGAGTGCATAGCAGGTATGTGTATTAAAGAAAACGTTGAGTGTGAGGTTTCGCTCGAAGAGAAAATGGCGTGCGGCATGGGCGCGTGCCTGGGATGCGCAGTGAAGGTCGCGGGCAATGAGTATAAATTAGCATGCAAAGACGGCCCCGTGTTCAGCGCAAACAAAATAATATGGTTAAGATAGGCAAGATAAACCTAAAGAATCCGGTAATGGTCGCATCAGGCACTTTCGGTTACGCAGAAGAGTTTGAAGGGTTGATTGACCTGAAAAAACTCGGAGCCATTGTCACAAAGACAATTACCCTGGATCCGAAACAGGGCAACCCGATGCCCAGGATATGCGAGACAGCGTCCGGCATGCTGAACGCCATAGGGCTCCAGAACAAAGGCGTGGATAATTTTATAGAAGAGAAATTACCGTATCTCTCAAAGATAGGCGTACCTGTCATAGTGAGCGTATCAGGGGACTGCGCGGATGAATTTTGCGAACTGGCTAAAAGGCTTGATAGAGAAAAACACGTGGACGGGATAGAGTTAAATCTCTCATGTCCGAATATAAAGGCTCGGGGGTTGATTGCGCAGGATAAAGAAGCGACTTATGAAACGGTAAAAAGTGTCAGAGAAAAGACAGGTAAAACATTAATTGCGAAGCTTTCACCCAATGTTACTGATATAGTTGAGATCGCGGAGGCGGCCTGCGAGGCCGGCGCGGATAGCGTGAGTCTTATAAACACGTTGATAGGTATGGCCATCGATGTGGAAACAGGCAAGCCGAAACTCGGCAATATTACAGGGGGCCTGAGTGGACCTTGTATCAAGCCCATCGCCCTCAGGATGGTATGGGAGGTTGCGAAGAATATTGACAAGCCTGTTATCGGGATGGGGGGGATAATGACTGCCCAGGACGCTGTGGAATTTCTGATAGCGGGCGCGAAGGCCGTACAGATCGGAACAGCGAGTTTCATCGACCCAGGCATTTCCGGAAAGATAATAAAAGGCGTGGAAAAATGGACAAAGACAAAATAATCGTAGCCCTGGACGTAAGCACAATAAAAGAGGCAGAAAGGCTGGTCGACATATTGAGTCCGCATATAAGCGTATTCAAGGTAGGCATGGAGCTCTTCTATTCCTGCGGGCCAAAGGCCATAGACCTGATAAAAAAACGCGACAAGGACATATTCCTGGATTTAAAGTTCCATGATATCCCGAATACCGTTAAAAATTCAGCTAAGGCGGTGACAAGGTTCGGCGTATTCATGTTTAATGTGCATGCACAGGGCGGGGCCGATATGATGAAAGCGGCGCTTGAGGGAGCAGAGGAGGAAAGCAATAGATTAGGCATAGACCGGCCAAGGATATTAGGGGTTACTATTCTTACAAGTATTGAGTCTTCGGAAGAGAATGTTTTGAACCTTGCGAGTTTAACGAAAGAATCTGGTATTGACGGAGTCGTAGCCTCGCCACAAGAGGCAAAGGCCATCAGGAAAGCGCTAGGAGAAGATTTTCTGATAGTCACCCCCGGCATAAGGCCGGAAGGGTCTGAAAAAGGAGATCAGAAGAGAACGGCTACTCCCAGAGAGGCCCTGGATGCGGGAGCGGACTATATCGTGATAGGCCGACCGATTACAAAAGCGAAGGATCCCGTGAAAGTCATTGAAGGGATACAGATATCATGAACCAAGACCAGATCATAAAGATTTTCGAGAAAAAGCGAGCGCTTCTAAAAGGCCACTTTAAGTTATCGAGCGGCTTCCACAGCAGCGCGTATTTACAATGCGCGCTTGTCCTCCAATACCCCGAATACGCGGAGAAACTCTGTAACCAGCTAGCCGGATATTTCAGGGATGAGAAGCCGACGTGCGTTGTAGCTCCCGCTCTTGGGGGAGTGGTCGTGTCTTATGAAACCGCCAGGGCATTGGGCGTTCGCTCCCTGTTTACCGAAAGGAAAGACGGAAAGGTGCTCCTTAGAAGAGGGTTTGAGATAGAACAATCTGACAGGGTGCTGGTGGTAGAAGATGTTATCACGACAGGCCTTTCCACAAAAGAGGTCCTTGAGACAGTAAGGTCTACCGGCGCCACTATTATAGGAGTAGGAAGCATTATAGATAGAAGTGGAAAAAATATAGATTTTGGTGTAAAATCAAGTAGTCTTGTGAAAATAGATCTTCCAGTTTTCCCCCCGGAACAATGCCCTTTGTGCAAAGAGGGTATTGAGGCTACAAAGCTAGGAAGTAGATAATCTTGATATAGTTTCAAACCCGCATTGCAATTAAATTGCAATGCGGGTTTGAAATAATTTAAATTAGGAGTAGCTATGTCTGAAAAATTAAAAGGGCTTCTTGATAAGATAAACCAGGAAGGCATACAGAAGGCGGAAGAGATTAAAAGGGCCATAGAGTCAAAGGCCAAGGCCGAGGCGCAGAAAATCCTGGAATACTCAAGAAGGGAATCCGCGAAACTCAGGGCAGATTCAGAAGAGGAAATCCGTAAGATGAAAGATGCTGCCGAGGTATCTTTAAAACAAGCCGCAAGAGACCTTATCCTCTCGTTGAAAGAAGAGATAATGCAGATTTTCAATAAGATTATTGCTACCGAGACCTCTAAAGCCCTTTCTTCGGAAGAGATAGCGGCCACGCTGGGGAAGTTGATAGAGAATTATTGCCAGAAAAACGGAGAGGTATCTGACGTAAAGGTGCTTATGAAAAAGGAGGATCAAAATAAGCTCAAAGATGCCATGCTCTCAAGATTAAAGGACAGGATAAAAGAGGGAATAGAATTCAGGCCCTCTTCGAATATAAAAGCTGGCTTTTCAGTAAGTTTTGACAAAGGGAAATCATTTTTTGATTTCACCGAAGAAGGCGTGGCTGATGCATTGAGCGCCTTCCTGAACCCGGAACTTTCAAAGTTGTTAAAATGAGAGAGTACTATTATCTAGTATCCAGCCTACCCATGCTCGAGTTCGGCATGAAGATACCTTTTCCTTATAGCAGTTTCATCTCGCGATGCGAGGAGCAGCTAGAAGGCCCTGACCTGGCTTTAATAAAACGCGCATCCATATCGGCGCCAGAGCATTGCGATGAACGTTCAGGAGTCCTGCAGCAATGGAACTTCTTTGATATGTGCCTGAGAAATGAACTGACGCGCTACCGCTCCGGAAAGCTCTCTAAGGACGTATCTCGATATACGAGGGGAGAAGGTTTCCTAGACCCCTTTACCTCAAGTTTTGCGCGCTGGGCTGTCAAAGAAGAAGCGCCTCTCGAAACAGAACTCGCCATTGACCGGATGAGATGGCTAAAGATAGAAGAGTTTAAAAAAGGGCATTACTTTGATATAGATTATCTTACTGCATATGCGCTCGAGCTCCAGATACTCGAAAGGTGGCAGCGTATAAACTCAGCTAACGGCATGGAAGTCTTAGAAGGCCTCGTGGGGCAAAAGACATGAGCGCTAAAAGGCATGGCAGAGTAGCGGGCATAAACGGCAACATGGTGGTTGTTGAATACGACGACTATGTTATACAGAACGAAGTCGCTTTTATAATCCACGGAGAAGAGCGGCTTAAATCCGAGGTCATACGCGTAAGGGGCCAGAAGGCAGAACTGCAGGTCTATGAAGACACAAAGGGTCTTAAGGTCGGAGAAGAGGTTGAGTTTACAGACGAACTGCTTTCGGTTGA
>JAHIYJ010000062.1 GCA_018814825.1 Candidatus Omnitrophota bacterium | reverse complement strand
ATGCAGCGCCGCGCCAGAGATCAGAAGATCAGAGTCTATGTCAGGATAACGCTCCCCGACAAGAGCCGCCAATTCCACGCACGAGAGGCTGTGATCCAGAAGCCCTCCCAGGTAAGGATGATGAAAATCAGTCGCGGCCGGTGCTTCTCTGAATCTGGAGACAATATCTTTGTTTGAAAAGATATTGTCGAGTAACTGCTTCAGGTGGGTATTTTTTACTTTACCTGTGATGGACAGGAAGGCCTTTAACATCTCGCCCCTGTCCCTGGCAACAACAGGGCTATAGCACGATATATCTACGCCCGAATCCTCTATTCTTGAGATTGAGTCCAGGTTTAGCTGCGGGTACTTCCTGTAAATCTCGACCCTGCCTTTGATCCTCACAAAATCGTCTACTTCAAAAGAATCAAAGATATCCCTGTCCGCGTCCCATTTACGGCCATTGACCATGCCCGTCCTGTCAATGAGCTCGAGCGACATGTAGGGCGAACCGTTTTTTGTCTTATCAAAAGACTTTTCCCGGACAAGATAAACAGACTCTATTACCTCGCCCTCCCTGAACTCATTGATGAACCTGTGTTTCATATGCCTTGATTATACAACAAACGTCGGTTATTTTGAATAGAAATCATTTATTATCCTGAGGATATCCTCCGCGGTGTCGGCTATGTGAAAGATACCCAGGTCTTTTTTCTCTATACGGTCCTCTTCCAGCATGTCTTTTTTGATCCAGCCCATAAGCCCCTTCCAGTACTCTTTCCCCACTAGGATAACCGGAAACCTCTGTATGCGCTTTGTCTGGATAAGCGTTATTGACTCAAAAAACTCATCCATCGTGCCGTAGCCTCCCGGGAATATCACGGAGGCCTTGGCGTATTTCACGAACATGACTTTCCTGCAGAAGAAATACCTGAAATCAAGAAGCTTGGTTACGAATCTGTTGGCTTTCTGGTCCACGGGCATCTGTATGTTAAGGCCTATGGAGACACCTTTGGCTTTTTTGGCGCCTTTATTGGCAGCTTCCATGATGCCGGGGCCGGCTCCCGTAATAATGGAAAATCCTTTTTTAGATAAGAGCTCGGCTGTTTTTTCTGCAAGATTATAGTATTTATCGCCTGGCTTTGTCCTGGCCGACCCGAATACGGTAACGGCAGGCCCTATCCTCGAGAGTTCATCAAAACCATCCACGAACTCTGACATGATTCTGAAAATGCGCCATGGGTCTTCTGTAGTAAAATCGTATTTTTTTAACATCCTGCCCCCTTCCTGCCTGATGTCAGGCAGGCATTAGTATTCCAGCGGTTTATTCATGTAATCGCTGAACTCTGTTTGTCCCGTAAGTTCCTGTCTTACCATGCGGATCCGGTCCGCTATATGAGGATGCGAACGATAGCTTGAATAAGGCCTTATCGCCTGCTCCCTGTGGACCTGTTGAAGTTTTTCCAGGAAACTCAGCATGGCGAACGGTTCATACCCGGCTTTTCTGAGATACTTGATGGCCATCATGTCAGCCAGAGCCTCGTCTTCCCTTGAATATGCCATGGTGAGCTGGCCAAAGGCCGCGTTAATATTCCTTACTTCCCTTGTACCCGAGACTACCATAAGTATCTGAAGTATCGTGTATCCCAGCCCGCCCTGGAGCCTTTTTATAGAGTGTCTCGCGACCACATGCGCCATCTCATGGGCTATGACACCGGCAAGCTCATCGTCGGAATCTACCTTCTCTACCAACCCCCTGAAAATAAAAACATAACCGCCCGGCAGGGCAAAGGCGTTCACATCGTCATCGTCTATGACTCTGAACGTGTAATTTACTTCTTTTCTATCTGTAACAGATGCTATTCGCGCGCCTATGTCGCTTACGCGCTTTGCCATCAGGGGGTCAGGGTCAAGTTTGACTTCAGGATTTTTCTCCAGGCTCTCCGCTATGCGGCGTCCCATTTCTATTTCTTTGTCAGTACTGATCAGCATTATATCCTGCTTGCCCGTGGCGGTATTGTATTCCTGCGACACGCACCCAGCGAGAGCTAAAGCTATAATAGCTATATATACATAGAAATATCGCCTCATATACGATAAGTTTAAGCCAAAAACAGCTACCCGTCAATTACAATCTTAATTCACCGTTGTACTATTTAAACAGCACTCTTGAGCGCATAACCAGCCCTGCTCGCCCCGTACCAAATTCTAATTGAGAAACCTTTTACCATTTGTAACTGATTGCTAAAAATTCTCACAGGTAATTCAGTGATATTTAAGAATTTAGTACGGGGCTCGCTCAAATGAAGATTTGCCCCCCACTTGTTCCAAACCTACCTAGGGCCGCCTTTTATACAGCATTTTGTCGGGGGCGAGAAAACTTACCCCACACCAACTGCCTTTGGCAGAAGGTGTGGGGTTCGGACAGTTCTCGCCCTTTTAAAAACCGCCAAAATACTGTCTAAAAGGCTAAATCTTCAATTCGCGATCAGGGCTGGCTATGCGCTTTCTTGTCAGGCCTTTCCGTCCTGCCAGGTCCTTAAGAAACCAGTCCTTGTTCTATGATATAGGCTGGTTCCCTGCGTAACCTTGTTAGAGCGTTACAAACAACCTTAACTTGACAAAATGTGGCATGTAAGAATCGTCAAGTTAAGCTGCGGAATGTCTAAGAGAAAGAGCAGGAAAAGCCTTTTTCTTTTGCGGAACATAAGGCCCAACTCTACGTAAAATATATTGATCTCCCTTACCCTGTAGACCAGGTTTAAACCTGGTCTACAGGGTAAGGGATTAAGTTAGGCCGAGCGTCTTTTCGTAGGGCCTGGCGGGATGGAAAGGCCGGAGAGCAAGAGATATACTTTTATCTGAATATCAGTAGAGTGGCAGCGAGGGCGAAAAACAGGACCGCCGTGGAGAGTTTTACAAGGCCCATGCGACGCTCCATAAACCTGGAGAACGTCTTTGACGTGGCCCCGAAAAGCCCGAGAAAAAATACCGCTATTAGCGGCACAATAAAAGCGAAGTTATAGATACTGAGGTATAAAAGCGCTGAGATCTTCCTGTCAGGTATCCTCAGCACAAACGCTATGGTCGGCAGATACACCTGGCCCGTGCAAAACGACTCCAGGACAGACACCATGAACCCTGCCGTAAAGGCTACCCATATTATCCTGGCAAGGCTGCTCCCGGCGTTCTTCTTTGACCTGAAATCAGAACCAATGACAGAATGTATCCTGTTCTTTATGGACTGCGGCAGTTTTAATATTATCGCGCTGGAGTCTTTTGTCCTCTTGAATCTAATATAATCCACGAGGCTCAGTATACCTAATATAAAAGCCAGGCCGCCTATAAGTATATTTATCCCCATAGCGACATGACTGAAACCTTTCAGCGCCCTTAAAAACCTGAATATACCAAGGCCTATCAGGAAGTATGTGAGGAATACCGCTATGGTAAAGCTGGCGCCCGCAAAAAACATCTCTTTTTTCCTGTACCCCATAAGCGCGAGAAAAGAGATAAAGAAGACTATCGTGGTAAACGCACACGGATTAATGCCGTCCAGAAGGCCGGCTGTCATAACGGTATATACACTAAACGATTCGAATCGGGAAAGGATCAGGTCCGCGGCTGGCGGGTGATACTCAGCGGCCTGTGAGACCGAAAACTTGTTTTTTTTTACGTCCTTCGCTTCTACTAGAGCCTTTTGTATGGTGCTGTCTAAATTAGCAACTATCTCTTCTTTACCCATCAGGACATACTCTGAAACTATTACCTCAGGGACATAGCCTCCGTCCACGCCGTATAACCTCTCAAGTTTGACCATCTGCTCGTAGTTATTTGCCAGGCTTACGTCATATTGCTCGACCGCTATGGAATCTCCGTATTTTTTTTCTATGCCGGGCAGGACATCCCTTTCCACTTCCATGCAGGTCCTGCAGTCAGGTGAATAAAATACCATTACTCTCAAAGGGCTTTCCCCTGCCTGGGCCATTACAAAAGATCTTTCAGGGGCCTCAGGCCGGGGTATCCTTGAGACGAGGTCTTCCATGACAGCGTCACCGTCGTATTTCGCGTCAAGGAGAGTTGATTCCCATTTATAAGAATAAACCTGGCCGCTCGCTATCTCAAGATCCAGCCTTCCTATTTTCCTTGAATGATAGGCAGTAGGCATCACAAGTGTATTGCCTACCTTCATGGGCTCCTGACTATCCACATCCCAATGTCCGCTCAGGATAACGTCAATGCCTTCTATGGATTCAGCTAGGCTTATGGAGTAAGGCAAACCGATATGGCCCAACAGCACCACTATGTCTGACTGGGCCTTTACCTCCGGGACATATTTCCTCGCCATGTCCCTGTATGGCGCTATGTCAAGATTGTCAGAGTTTATCACATATCTCTCGTTTACAAGGCCGAGTATGCCCACTCTCAAGCCATTCTTCATGGTCTTTATTGTGTAGGGCTTAAAGAAAGGCTCCCGGGTATTATAGTCGACTATGTTGGATGAGATAAGGGTAAAGGAAAGGTTTTTCTCTTTCTGAGCAAGGAAATCATCTCCCAGGATAAGATCGCTTTCCCCCACGTTCATAACATCGTAACCCATCATGTTCATGGCCTTGAATGATATAAACGCGTCGTAAGAAATATCTTTTTTGTCGGATTCCGCAGTCAAAAGAGGCAGGACGTCCCCCACATCGATAAGCAATAGATCATCCACCTGTTTCCTTACGCCTGAGATGTATTTTGACCTTCTTGGCAGGCCTCCGAAGTCGTCTTTAGGGCAATGGCAGTTTTCTATCTCGCCGCGCATATCGCCTGTAAAGACAATCGTAAGGTCCTTTGACTCGGCGGAACAGAACGGGGCAGAGAAAAAAAATATTATGCTGATTAATAAAAATATAAGAGCTTTTTTACGCGCCACTTCTAGTCTCCCTCACATGATTATATCATAAAAAGGCCCCGAACAAAATCCTCTTTTTAGAATAATTTATTGTATGAAATTTCAATAATTTCATACAACTGTAGGGGGTTTGGGGGATTGCAGGCAATCCCCCAAGGGGTAACAGCGAAGTAATGCGACGAATAGGAGCATTGCGTAGCGCCATAGGGGCGAAACCCCTTTGGACAAGTTACCCGAACGAAGTGAGGGTTAACTTGTGTCCGCGGCCTCTCTCCCAAATCTAATGAGCACGCAATTTATGGAACGAAGTGAACGTAAATTGCCGTGCGAATTTGCTCCCGCACCTTTTTATCTACTCATAATCTTAAGAATTGTATCTATTTTTTAAATTGACAAATACTAAAAAGGTGCGGGATAAGTTCGGACAGATAACTTACAAAAATCTTTGGTTTTTGTAAGTTATGTCCTCATTTACATCACCTCGATAACAGGAAAGGGCTCAGCATTGACAATGGCTACCAGTGTATCGACGGATGTGCTGCATGCCGTGCCGGAATCATCGGTTACGGTAAGCGTTATTTTATAGGCGCCAATATCTTTGTACGCGTGCTTGACTTTGGGCCCCGCAGCCGTGGTCCCGTCCCCGAAATCCCAGGCGTAGGCCAGTTTATCGCTGTCTTCATCAAAGGATTTTGAGCCGTCAAACTCTATCTCATCGTTTACGCAGACCTTGAGGTCCGGTCCGGCTTCTGCAATCGGAGGCGTGTTTATGTTCACGTATTGCACCTTTGTGGCGCCCGAACAGTCAGAGCCCTTGCCGTCGTCGACAAAAAGAGTGGCCTTATACATGCCGCCCTTCGCGTAGCTGTGGTTCGCGCTGGATCCAGTGGCCGTGGTCCCGTCTCCGAAATCCCAGGTATGATTGAGTCTGTCGCCATCAGGATCGCTTGAACCGGCACCGTCAAACTTGATGTCTTCTTTAACGCACGCGAGATCTTTAGTCTTAATATCAGCGCTTGGCGTTGAATTAACGTCCACCAGTATCGTGTCGTCCGCCGACGCGCAGTCCATGCCGGAACCGTCATTAACCGTGAGCTTTACTTTATACGCCCCGCCCTTTTCGAACTTATGAGAAACAGCCTTTCCCTCAGCTGTCTTGCCGTCCCCGAAATCCCAGGTATACGTTATCGTATCGCCGTCGGTATCATATGAACTAGCCGCGTCAAAATCAGCCTTTTCCGTAAGGCATATCTTTTTATTGTCACCCGCGTCCGCCATGGGGGCCCTGTTTAAGGTAACGACTTTCTTCGCTGTAGATTTATTACAGTCTGTGCCCGTGCCGTCTGTCACCAAAAGCTTCGCGATATATTCCCCGCCTTTAGCGTATTTATGAGTTACGGTTTTCCCTTCGGCCGTCTCTCCGTCTCCGAAATCCCACACATAGGTCAGCTGGTCGCCGTCAGCGTCCTTTGTCTTGGACGCGTCAAAAGTGACTTCCAGCGGATCATTGGCCCCTTTCTTACACGTTATAAAATCACTGCCGGCGTCAGCGACAGGCGGCGTATTTACCGCTACATTCAGCCTGTCAACTCCCGTGTCGCACATAGTACCCGAATCATCGGCTACTGTAAGCGTAACCAGGTAATTCCCGCCTTTGGCGTATTTATGGGTTACTTTCGCGCCTTCCATTGTCTTCCCGTCTCCGAAGTCCCATCTGTAGGTAAGTTTATCTTCAGGGCTGTCGGTTGACTGGGTGCCGTCAAAAATAATCTCGTTATTGACGCACGTCACCTTAGGTCCTATCGCAACCGCGCACGGAGGCTGGTTTACCTTTACCATCTGTTGAGTGGCGGCTGTGTCGCATTCCGCCTCGGAATTGTCAGTGACCGTCAATTTAACAAGGTATTTCCCGGCGTCTTTATAGGTATGCATTGACCTTACCTGAGTGCTCGTGGTGCCGTCTCCGAAATCCCAGAAGTAGCTCAGTTCCTGATCATCCGGATCATACGATTTTGAGCCGTCAAACGTGAAAGTGTTGCAGGACAGTTTTGATTCCAGCCAGGGCTCTTCCTTTATCTTTGCCGCCCTTGTCTTCGGAGCCTCTACAAAAACCATCTTCGGCCCCCCGGCGCCAGGGTTAAAAAATACCGGTATAGCCTCCCCGTCGCTTGTAGTAAGGTACATGGCCATATTGGCATTAGGCTGTGTGGCCTTTGTTATCTCATATACCCATCGCTTACCGGCGTCACCAGAATCCACGTCTATCTTGGTGTTCGCCCATACGCCTGTCCCTGACCCCTTGACCCTGTAGGCCTTGGTGGAGCTGATCAACTCTATGTCTCCCCCGTCAGGATCCAAGTCAAAATTATATTCCACTATCTTTGAGGCGTCTTTTGGCATGTCAGGGTAAAGTAACATTTTTTTGCCGCGCTTCTCCGACAATCTCAGGTTTAGTGCCTGGCTGAATGACTCCGCCTGGTCCGGGGATACCTCAAAGGCGAAGACATTGTTATCATCGCCTGTAATGCCTTCCGCGACTATTTTAAAATACCTGTAATCCCCTATCTTTTCCCCCATTGAGGCGTCTATCGGAGAAAAATGATAAAACTGCCTGTCGTATGACTCGTCCTGGCCGAAAATCTTTTCCGATATAAGCGTGCCCTGACGAAAGTCAGTTACATTAGCGTCGCTCACGCCTTTCAGGGAAGAATACGCTTTCTCTCCGCCAAAAATAGAAAAGCGCGTCTCTGTATTCCAGCTGCCGCTCTTTTCATCAAGATAATCGCCTACATCCGGGTCATAAACGGAAATCTCCACTGTTCCCGTGTAACTACCAGGAACCCTTAAAAATACGACCTGCGGGGCTTTTGTCGCTCCGTAACCTTTTTTGCCGTCAGGACCAAATACATAAAGATAGCTTATATTGCTGTCCTTTGGCGGGACCTTGTAGCAAAAACCATTCTTCGCTATAACCAGTCCCAGAAAAAACACAGCCGTTACGGCTATAGACAGAACTTTTGTACGCATAAAACACCTCCTGGTTTGTTTTACTTGAAATTTTTTAAGGACTTTCTCCATGCTATTTAATAAGTATTATAAATTAATTAACCAACTATGTCAAGAAAAAAATTAAAAAAACCGGGCTAAGAACCCGGCTTTACCTTACATAAAATTTTACGCAATCAAGTCAAATTTAGAGGATTTCCACAAAGACGCTTATCAGCCCTTTGTCTAAGTCATCCAGAATTGAAAAGGCTGTCTTGGTCAGGTCAATTATCCTTCCTTCTCTCACTAATCTCCTGGCAGGACCCCTGTCATTGACCCTTACGTGTATAAAATTGCCATTATCAAGATTAGTGACCTTTAGGATAGTGTTAAAAGGCAGGTCCCATATAGCGCAGGTCAGGGCCGTATCATCAAACCGCTCCATATTTGCCGTGGTCTCAAGGATCCCGGGGTCGGATTCAGAATACCATGACGCCATACCTTTATATATAACAGCGCTGGAGGCCACGTCTCTGGCTGATATTGAAACAACTGTAATGAGCATGGTAAGCGTAATTATTAAGTTCTTCATAGAGACCCCAAATAAAAAACCTATTCTCACTTGAAAGAATAGGTTTTATGTTTCGGCAATCCAGCTGCCATTTTCCGCCATAGAACTTTGCGAATTTTAGGCCTGTGACTTTGCGCCCCACTCTTTCAAGTGGTTTGCCTTTATCGTCCAAAAATATTCAGTTGTCTCTAATTAGAGTATGCCACAGAAAATAAAAAAGACAAGACTTTATAATAATTCCGCGGCTAAACTGGCCAGGCTTGAGCGTTCGTTGCGGGTTAACAGGACATGACCGAACATCTCCTGGCCTTTCATTTTTTCTACCGCGTAACTCAGGCCGTTTGAAGATGAGTCAAGGTATGGGCTATCTATCTGGTAAGGGTCGCCTGTCAGGACCATCTTCGTGTGGTTTCCGGCGCGGCTGACAACGGTTTTTATCTCGTGCGGGGTGAGGTTCTGGGCCTCGTCTATGACTATAAACTGGTTCGGTATGCTTCGGCCTCTCATGTACGTAAGGGCCTCGAGCTGCAGGAAGTCAGAATCTATAAGGTCTTCTACATGTTCTTTTCTCTTGCGGATCGTAAGTATATACTCAAGGTTATCGTAAATAGGCTGCATCCAGTTGATGAGCTTTTCCTCTTTTGTGCCAGGCAGGTACCCTATGTCCCTACCCATCGGGATTACAGGCCTTGACACCAGCATCCTTTTATACGCATGCTCGTCCACTGTCTTTTTAAGCCCGGCCGCGAGGCCCAGGAGAGTCTTTCCTGTGCCTGCCTTTCCCACAAGCGTGACAAGTTTTACATTGTCATCCATCAAAAGGTCAAACGCGATGGCCTGTTCCTTGTTCCTTGGCTTTATACCCCACACATCGTTTATATCATGCCTGAGCGCAATCGCGCCCTTCTGCTTGGATGAATACCTCGCCAGGGCCGTGTGCTTATCATCGGAATTATCTTTCAGTAGAAAATATTGGTTGGGGAATAACTCCTCGTCTTTTATGTTGAGGAATTTTTTTTCATAAAAGACGTCTATGTCCTTCTTGTCCACCAGGATCTCTTTCCAGCCCACGTAGAGCCGGTCCATGTCCACCTTTTGCTTTTCAAAATCAACTGCCTTTATGCCGAGGGCATCTGCCTTGACACGAGCGTTGATATCTTTGGAGACAAATATCACCTGATTGCCTTTTTTCTGCAGGTCATACGCGACCATCAGTATTTTATTGTCGCGGACTTCAGGGGAAAGGTCAAGAAGACCCTTTACTTCAGCATGCATGACTATCTTGAGTGTACCGCCTGTTTCCAGGGGCACACCCTCGCCTAATCTGCCGCACTCTCTCAATTCATCAAGCATTCTTATAGTGGCGCGGGCATTACGGCCTTTTTCATCGCTGTCTTTCTTGAATATATCAAGCTCCTCTATAACATCTATGGGCAGGACCACTTCATTGTCAGCAAACGCGGTGAGCGCCGAGGCGTTATGAAGAAGTACATTGGTATCCAGGACAAATATCTTTCGCATAGCTTATATTATTATACACATTGTTTAGTAAATTTCAACACATATTTAATAGGGGACAGCGACCTATTTTTATTTTATAAAAAATAGGTCGCTGTCCCCTATTAACCAAAAAAATCCCCTGAAGGATTACTCCTCCAGGGGATTTTGGTGTTACTTGTAAAACTGACTTAGAAGGCTACGTCTAAAGTTGCCAAAACCTGGACTGCTGTTTCTCCATTCTCTAATGAACTGCTTGCTGCGGCCTGGAATGCATCGCCAGGCTGGAAATAACCAGCAGAAAGACCCATCTTAACATCTTCTGTGTAATCATAGCTAAGGACAAGGTCTAACTCGAATCCAAGGTCATCATCTGAGTTCATGTAATAGGTGGCCTTAGTCAAGTTGGTCCATGCCAAAGCACTATTCGCACTTGCAAGCATACCGTCTGCAGTAACCAATTTTTCATCCAACCAGAACTTGTACCAGTCCAAGCTGACTGTGAGATCCTGCATAGGAGAAATGCTGCCACCTATGTTCAATATGTCAGCATTACTGTTCTGACCACCGTTTACACCACCCAGGATATAGTTTGCAATCACGCCATGAGTCTGGTCTTCGTATAAAGGAATCCATGCTTCATGGTCGCCGGTATTGCCAGTTTCTTCGCCTGAATAATGCGTGTAACCTGCTCTTACCATAGGGCTCGTGATAGTTGTGTTTATGCCAGGTATGGTAACATCAGGAAAAGCGTATTCGCCTGCTACTTGATATGCGAGCGCATCCTGATCTCTTGCTGGTACTGTTTCATTGTTGTAGTCTCCGCGCTGTATAGCAATTTCACCAAGTAGGTTCAAGTTGTCTATTGGGGTTATGCTGCCTCTCGCGCCAATAGTCTGGATTGAGTGGCCTGCATTCATCCCTGCCACAGGTGTTGTTACAGTGTCATTGGTGCTCGAGAACCAGTATACCTCTATCTCAGAGTCGTAGTTGCCAATGTCATAAGCTGCGTTTACGCCATAGAGATCCACATCCTGAGATACAGTAGTAATGGAAGGGTATGTTTCGTCTATCTTGGAATAAACCACATCCACTACCAGAGGGCTGTAGTCAAATACTGCCTTGATAGCGTCAAATGATTTACGCAAGCTGAGATCACGGGCTGTGAAAGTTGTGGTATCAGCTGATGTTGTGTTGGTATCTGGGTCGCCTAAGATAAACGCGTTGCCATACCTGAGTTCCTGCCTACCAACTGTTACTGTAAGAGGCTGGTAAAACACTTCTTTTAAAGTAACATTGGCGAGGTCAAGATCTACGTTGTCGCCATCGGTACTAACCGTGCTCGAACCTGTGTTATCCTGTGTATCCCAATCAAATTCTGATAACAGACGCACAGTTGCCATTACATTGTCTGTAAGATCCGCATCTACTCTTACTCTTGCCTGAGTGTATAGAAAATGATACGGTGTACAATCGTCGCTAGAAACGCTAGAGTGGTTACTTGACAGAAGATTATAACCATCTCTATACACTGCGCCAGAGTTCACATCGCCGCTTACCTTTACGTTCTGCACTTCT
>JAHIYJ010000061.1 GCA_018814825.1 Candidatus Omnitrophota bacterium | reverse complement strand
GGAGGTATGCCTATAAGGTCAAACCTGCCAAGCTCTGTGTTGTCATTCGCCATCTGGCGCTCGCCCTGCAGAACCCTCACTGTCACCGCTGTCTGATTGTCAGCCGCGGTTGAGAATATCTGGCTTTTTTTGGTAGGTATCGTGGTATTACGCTCGATGAGCTTTGTAAACACCCCTCCCAGGGTTTCTATACCTAGAGAAAGCGGCGTTACATCCAGTAGTAACACCTCTTTCGCGTCTCCTTTTATGATAGCGGCCTGAGTCGCCGCGCCGAGCGCAACGCACTCCATGGGATCTATGCCTCGCTCTATCTTCTTGCCTACATGCTCTTCCAGGAATTTTTGAACTATTGGCATCCTCGTAGGCCCACCGACCATGATAATCTTGTCTATATCCTTTGGCGTAAGGCCGGAGTCATTCAACGCCTGGTCCACAGGGCCCTTGCATTTATCCACTATGGTAGAGACAAGCTCCTCGAGCTTTGCCCTGTTTATTGACATGGTCAAATGTTTTGGACCGCTGGCATCAGCTGTTATGAACGGCAGGTTTATGTCAGTAGTGACCGTGCTTGAAAGCTCTACTTTCGCTTTTTCAGCCGCTTCTCTCAGGCGCTGAGTCGCCATCTTGTCATTTTTAAGGTCAATGCCTGTTTCTTTTTTGAACTGATTGACAATGTAATTGATAATCACATTGTCCATGTCAGTGCCGCCAAGCTGCGTATCCCCGCTTGTGGCCTTTACCTCAAAGCCGCTGGCGGCGTGTTCCTTATCATACCACATATCCATAATGGTCACATCCAGTGTGCCTCCGCCGAAATCGAATACCATTATCTTTAATTCTTTGCCAACCTTGTCCAGTCCATATGCAAGGCATGCCGCGGTAGGTTCATTTATTATCCTCATGACCTTTAAGCCAGCAATCTCGCCTGCGTCTTTCGTTGCCTGGCGCTGGTTGTCGTCAAAATAAGCCGGACAGGTAATGACTGCCTCTTCGACCTTATCGCCCAGATACGCCTCGGCATCCTGTTTTATCTTTTGAAGGATAAAAGCGGATATCTGCTGGGCCGTGTACTCCTTGCCGTACACCTTGAACTTAAAGTCCGTGCCCATCTTTCTCTTCGCGGCGTAGATCGTGCCTTCCGGGTTTATGGTCGCCTGGCGCCTGGCGGGCTCTCCTACAAGCTTCTGCCCGTCTTTCGTAAACGCGACAAATGACGGGAACGCCTTGCCGCTCGCCACACCCGCGCCCTCGGCGCTGGGGATGATCGTCGGGCGTCCGCCTTCCATTACTGACGCCGCTGAATTTGAAGTGCCTAAATCAATTCCGATTACTTTAGCCATTTTGTGCCTCCGAAATTTACTGAGCTCCAGTGAAGTAAATTTCGTCCCGAGCAGCCACAACTTTCTCCTTTTGGCTGCGGGGAACAGACATGCTTCACTGTTCTCCGTTAGTTTTTTCCTGCGGTTTTTTCGCCACTTTCACCCTTGACGGCCTTATAACCCTGCCGTTAAGCGTATAGCCCTTTTGAAATTCCTCAATTACATGGTCTTCCGGATGTTCGTCGTTTTCCTCCTGCATCATCGCCTCGTGTTCGTGAGGATTAAAGGGTTTACCCTTTGCGTCTATCTCTTTCAGTCCTTTTTTCGCCAGGAATTCTTTCATATCTTTCCATATCATCTCCACGCCTTTATAAAGGACATCAAAGTCGTGTTTTGTCTTACAGGCCTCAACGGCCCTGTCAAAGTCATCCAGTATCCTCAAGATCTCCAGGATAATCTCTTCATTGGCGAACTTTATAAAATCCGCCTTTTCTTTCTCGAGCCGCTTTTTGAAATTATCAAAATCAGCCTGCAGGCGAAGCATCCTGTCAAAATACTCATCCGCTTTGCCGGCCTTTTCCTTAAGGGTCTCGAATTCTTCTGAGCTTAAAAGTATTTTTTTCTTTTTACCCAAGTTCTTCCATCACCTTTCCCAGTATACTTGACAGATAGCTGACAGCCGACATCACCCTGCCATATTCCATGCGAGTCGGCCCTATCGCGCCTATCGCGCCCATCACCCTGTCATTGATCTTATAATTAGAGGTGATTATGGTGTAGTCCTGAATGGACTTGTGGCTGTTCTCTTTTCCTATATGGACTTTTATGCCATCCGTTTCCATGTCCTCATTGAATAGCTCCATCAGGTCTCTTTTTTCCTCGAATAACCTTAAAAAGAGCCTTGCTTTCGCTATATCCTTAAACTCGGGGCAGGCCATTATGCTTGTTGTGCCCTCAAAATAGATCCTGTCTTCCATTTTCAGCAGGCCGGGTATAGAGAATATGTACATTGCCTTTTTCAAAAATGTGTAAAAAGAGTCGCCCTGCTCAAGTAGACGCCTGGTAAGATAATCCTTTATTTCGCCCAGGAACATGCCGTCCAGCTCATGGTTTAAGAATTCCGATATCCTCAAAAGCTCTGACTTAGTGAATTCCTCTTCCATTTCCAGAATCGCGCTCTTTACCAGGCCTGAGTTAGTGATGAGTACAGCCAGTATGCGGGAAGAATCTATGGGAATAAACTCAACTTGTTTGAATACACTCCTCTTAAGCCGAGGGGTCAGCACTATACCGGCGACATCAGTCATCATGCATATGGCCTTGGAGACTGCCTGCATCAATGTTTCAAAATCCTCACAACCTCTGTTTATAAGCCTGGTGATTAAAGACTCTTCTTCCTTTGTAAGGTGCTTTGGCTCAAGAAGGAGATCAACATACATCCTGTAGCCTTTGTCGGTCGGTATCCTGCCGGCGGAAGTATACGGGTGCATGATCAACTCTTTTTCCTCAAGGTCAGCCATGACATTGCGGATAGTAGCCGGGCTTATGCTCTTCCTGAATCGCTGGGATACAGCCCTTGAGCCTACAGGCATAGCTATCTCAATATACGACTCCACTATGGCGCACAATATTTTTTTCTGTCTCTGTTCAATATCTACATGTTTCATAAATAACCCCCCTTTGGGGATAAGCGAATTAGCACTCTAACACTTAGAGTGCTATTTGTCAAGAAAAAATATCTCCTTAAGTTGACAATTATTGCAATGCAATATTTGTCAACTTAAGCTTATCGATTTGTGTGCGTAATTTAACCGGGATTGTCGCCTCGATATAAACCGACTCGGACCGGTCTTCTCTCTTGTGCACCTTGCCGTGTTCATAAATCATGCTCAGAATATCCATCTTATTAACAGGTATTTCTATTTTTACCCTGGTAACCAGGCCGGACAAGACCTCGGAAATCCTCTCTATTATAGCGTCAATACCGTCGCCTCTCAGGGCTGAGATCAGAACAGGATTATTGAATTCTTTTTTAAGCCGATTCAGGGAGTTCGCGTTTTCGACCAGGTCGATCTTATTTAGAGCATTGATCATGACCTTGTTTTCGGCTCCTAATTCCTTTAATACTGTATAGACAGCCCCATCCAAATCATGCACCCGGGGATTTGAGGCGTCAAGGACATGCACAAGTAAATCCGCCTCTTTTACCTCTTCCAGCGTAGCCTTGAACGACTCCACCAGAAAATGCGGAAGCTCATAAAGGAAACCTACTGTATCGTGAAATAAAATCCTCAGGTTATTCGGCAGTTTATATGTCCTACCCACAGGGTCAAGCGTGCTGAAAAGTTTGTTCACGGCTATCTTTCCAGAATCCGTAAGCTTGTTTAAAAGCGTAGTCTTGCCCGCGTTTGTATAGCCTATTATCGCTACCGTGGCCAGCATGGCGTCCTTGCGCCTTTTCCTGAGAGAAGATCTTCTTTTTTCCAGGTCCTTTAATTCTGTCTTGAGCCTTGATATCTGCTGCCTTATCCTGCGTTTGTCAGACTCAAGCACCTGTTCGCCCGGTCCGCGCGTGCCAATGCCTCCGCCCAGCCTTGAGAGATGTACTCCTCTCCCTGTCAGGCGCGGCAATAGATATTCCAGCTGGGCCAGTTCGACCTGTATCTTGCCTTCTGCTGAACGGGCGTGCCGAGCGAAGATATCAAGAATAAGCTGCGTCCTGTCAATTACCTTTATGCCCCTGAGGCCTTTTTCCAGATTCCTGAGCTGTGTCGGGGTAAGCTCATTATTGAACACCACCATATCTATCTTTTTCTTCCCGGCAAGACGGATGAGTTCTTCGTACTTACCTTTTCCTATGAATAAATCCGGCGTGGGAGCTTCCCTGCGAGAGACTATTTCTTCTTCTACGGACGAACCGCTTGAACGCACAAGTTCTTTTAGCTCCTTCGCGCGGTCTTCGGCTGCCCATTTTTTACCATCCCTGAAATCAACCGTTACTAATATAGCCTTTTCCATATCAGCCTTTTTTCTCAAAAGTAAAAAATCCGTTTACAACGCCATCCGGGCACCAATGTTTGTGGGCAGGGTTT
Source organism: Candidatus Omnitrophota bacterium (assembly GCA_018814825.1). GTDB lineage: Bacteria > Omnitrophota > Gorgyraeia > Gorgyraeales > Gorgyraeaceae > JAHIEN01. The sequence goes on along the minus strand of JAHIYJ010000061.1, from coordinate 21,158 downwards.
ATATCTTCGTACGTAATCATGGAAAGTAATCTGAACCCCCCTCTATCGCCTACTATCTCGAGATTCTTCTGATTAAAGAAAAAAACATGATCTTGATCTCCAAAATAAGCATAAACTGGAGTAACTATAACCAGGCGCCCTTGTGACTTGAGAAATTCCTGAGATTTTCGAAAAAGGAGCATCGGGTCCACCAGATGCTCGATGATATGTGAAGCAAAGACCATATCGTAAGAACCCACAGCAAAGGATGCTTCCTCTAGGGCCAGGCATTGAATGTCACGGCCTCTACTTTTACCGTATTCTACCAAATGGGGGTTCGCGTCGATTCCCACAACATCCCAATCCCGGAACCGAAAAACCTCCATAGAATCCCCCTCGCCGCACCCTACATCCAGCACATACCCCTTTTCTCCCAGGAACTCTTCAAAATCAGCTATCCCTGACTTTTCCAAAAGGCTGTTGAAAAGCAGCCTGCTGTTTTTCCAAGCACGATGCCCTCCGAAAGACATATAGTCCTTGTTTCTCTCGCTGACATAGTTTGGATCAAGATATCTCTCAGATATAGCTTCCAGAGAGGGGTCCATAGCCCAGATAACACCACAATCTTTACACGCAGCATAAATATAAAATCCGGATGGCTGCGGCGGTAATTGTACGGTCCGCTCGCTAAGGCAAATCTTGCATTTCTCCATGCTATCTCTTCCCCTTTTTTAAATTTACACTGTCCAAGGTTTCGCCTTGGACATTCAGCCAGTCTATGCGCGAGTCAGCGCGGAACCATGTTATCTGGCGCCTGGCGAAGTGTCTTGTGTTTTTCTTTAGCATCTCTTTCGCCTCTTCCAAGGCGTATTCGCCTTTTAGATAGCCTAGTATCTCTTTATACCCTAGAGCGCCACGCGCGGTAATGCCCGGCCTTGTTTTTGACAGCTTTTTTACCTCATTGACTATGCCTGATCTGAACATCGCCTCTACTCTATTGTCTATATTTTTATAAAGTACGTCCCTGCCGGAATTGACGCCAAAGATCTTTACGTTATATTTCAGGGGTTCTCTGTTCTTCCTCACTTCAGAAGGCCTTTTCTTTTCTGTATGATATATCTCGAGCGCGCGGATGACGTACCTCAGGTTATTCGGGTGGATCTTCGCGGCGGACTCAAGGTCTATCCTCCGCAGTTTATTATAGAGGTATCTCTTGCCGTATCTTTTGGCAAGCTTTTCCTGTTTTTTCCTGAAGCGCGTATCTTTTTTTGAGGAACAGAAAAGCCCGTCCACAACAGAGTTTACGTAAAGCCCGCTGCCGCCTACAAATAAAGGGGTTTTGCCTCTTTTAAATATATCCTCGATGGCCTCAAGCGCCAGATCCCTGTACATGGCGACGTTGAATTCCCTGGCAGGCGGAATCAGGTCTATTAAATGATGCCTGATCTTTTTTCTGACAGCCTTGGAGGGTTTAGAGGTGAGTATGTCCATGCCTTTATAAACGCACATGGAATCGCAGGATATAATTTCTGCATTGAGTCTTTTGGCTAGTTTGAGTGATAGCGCGGTCTTGCCTGATGCAGTTGGACCTACTAAGAAGTATGCAAACATAATTTTATAAACTCGGATTTCGAATTTTACTTAACAATATCTTCTTCTGTGTCTCTAACAACAGGGAATGTCGTCTTTCTTTCTCTTTCTGCGGCACATCATCTTTCAGCTTACTGGCTGCGGTAAAAGGCCTGGGCGAATATTTAAAAATATACGCGCTGTCAAACAGGATCTCTTTTAGAGCCTTCAGGGTATCGTTAAAATCTTTTCTGGTCTCCCCCGGGAACCCTACAATAAGGTCTGTGGACAAAGAGGAACCTTTTACTATTTTCCTGAAATCTTTGACAATCTTCTTGTATTTCCCGATAGTATAACCTCTGTTCATCTTCTTGAGGATCCTGCTTGAGCCGGACTGAAGAGGCAGGTGCAGTTTTTTTGAAACTGACTCAAGCATGGCCATTGCCTTAAATAAATCCAGGCCAGCGTCCTTTGGATGGCTCGTAAGGAAATCAATCTTTAAATTACGCGCTGACTTATCAATTTCACGCAATAATCTATCTATCTTCTTTAATAGGTTTGAGAAATCGATTTTCTCTTTGAGGCCCCTGCCGTACGAATTTACGTTCTGACCGAGAAGCGTTATCCTGGTGACACCTTTATCCGCGAGGTCTTTTATCTCTTTTAAGATCTTATCTGACGGCCTGCTCCTTTCCTCGCCGCGCACATAAGGGACAACACAATACGAACAAAAATTATCACACCCTTCCATTATCTTTACGTAAGCATTTCTACCGACATCCCTTTTATCAGGAAACTCCGGGATCTTCCCGGACTTCCGAGCTTTCACATATATAAGATGCCTCCCACCGCTTTTTACCCTTTTTATAATCTCGGGTATCTTGTCCAGGTCAGCCGGCCCGCACAAAAAATCCACATGCGGTAACTTTATAAAAATATCCTCTCTCAGCGCCTCCGCCATACAGCCTAAAATCCCAAATATGATATCAGGCCGTCTCTCTTTTAGCGCCTTTAAAGACGATACCCGGCTAAAGACCCTCTCTTCAGCGTGCCTCCTTACGCTGCAGGTATTGAACAGCAATATATCAGCCTCTCCCGGCTCTTCCGTAAAACAAAACCCTTCGGAAGCGAGCAGGTCTTTCACGCGGCCGGAATCATGCTCATTCATCTGACACCCATAGTTTTTCAAAAATACCTTCATGCTAAAACTCCTTGTATTTTTGAAAAACTAAGCATGGGTGTCCCCCTGTTTAGTTTTGCGCAAGCAAAACTAGGGGGAATATTAATTGATATCTCTACTCTTAGCATATATTCTTATCAACTCTTCCTTCTGTTTTCTGGTTAACTTTTTTAAAACCCTCTCTGCCCACAACGCATTCTTGTAATATTTGTATTCTTTTGCATAAACCAACTTAACAGGTACCTTGCCTCTTAAATATTTCGCCCCGTGCCCGCTATTATGCTCATTAATCCGATTGTCTAAATTATTTGTGTAACCAGTATAATATGTTCCATTTTTGCATTGAATAATGTATACATAAAATTCGCTATGTCGTTTTACCTTTTTACGCATTTACCTTCATAACCTACGGTTCCAGTCACGGTCGTTCATCGGCTCTATTTTATTGACTCCTCGTCCTTAATTACTCGATGGCTTAAATTCTTCCAATCCTATTGCTTTTAAACCTTCAGAAATCCTAGGACCGCCTTTTTTCAGTTTTGCTGGATATCTTCCTTCAAAATCTATTCCGACAAATAAGATGGGCCCTAATTTATCAAAATTTAATTCTGGAATAATTTTTTCATGTTTTTCGTTATTTACATATAATTCTACTCTATTTTCAGTAGTGTCCCATTATACAATAACTAAGTAAGATACTCCCTTTTTCCAAGAAGAAATATCAACAGCAATCTTTTCATTTCGACCATCTGAAGTTAAAATTTGACAAAAAAGAACAGATTCTTCGGTAATGAAAACTGATATTCTATTCTTATGCAAATCACCAACAAAATCGGCAAGATAAAATTTCTGGCTTGGTTCAGTATTCCATCCAGGAGTAAACCATGTTCCAAATCCACCTTTTTTCTCATATCCCTTTTTCACTATCAAATTTGCATTGAAATTTTTTGCTATCTCATAAGTGCTTTTAGCAGTTTCATGAACATCTTCAACTTGAAAATCGCCCTCATTTTTTAAACGCGTATAAAGGTTTTTTATTTCTTCAATAATTACCTCTTCCGATTGTTTAACTTCATCCCTTATTTCATCTTGTCCTTTCTTTGTGGCTCCGGAAAAACAAGAATATATTCCAAAACACGCTGCTAAGATGAGGCTTATCAATCCAATAATTACAAAAAACCAAGTTGTCGGTCCCCACTTTTTAGATGCTGCAATTAATCCTTTTCTTTTATCTCCCATATTGTCTAACTCCAATAATTAAAAATGATCAAAATGAATTCTTTTAGGTATTCCAGCAAAGTCGTATAATACTGCGTCCATCGGTTAACCAAAACTGCGAAGATCAACCTTTTCCTTCATTTTAAGGCCTTACTTAAAAAAACAAAACCTAGGCACCCTTAAGGCGTCTAGGCTGATATATCCTTTTACCTTTCAAATTCCCGCTTTTTTAAAAGTGCTTTTGACAAATTTGAGATACTCAAGGCTATCCTTCTCTCCTACAAAAAATCCTCCGTCATAAAGATTAACATTGCGCTCCTGCCTCATCTTATTGCCGAGCACAACAATATCTTCATCCTTGAGCAGTTGGCTCAGTTTCTCTAAAATCTTAATATGATGGCCGGCTTTACTTCTTACTTTGTAGCCCTTTTTAGCAATCAACATAATACCCAGCTTGATCAAAGCGTCATAGCTGAATTTAAAAACAACATCCGATACGTCCGATTCTTCGGCGATCTTAAGATCATGCTGGGCGGACAGTAAGAATTGATCGATCTGCTTTTCTTGAAACGTCAGTTTTTAAAAGTGTTGGCTCTCAAAATTGATCATATAAGCTTTATAATTTTAGATTTAAAAACACCGTTTATAAAAGGATCTTTATCTTTTTTCTTCTTCTCGAATTCTTTCTCGCTCAGGTTTATTACATTAAATTCTCGGCCTGTATCCTTCTGCAATTTAGCAATAACTCTCTGTAATTCTAAAACAGAATGCGCGCCGATGGCCAGAAGATCGATATCGCTTGAAGAATCCATCTTATTGCTTGCGTATGAGCCGAATAGATAGGCTTCCTTAAGCCCTTTGATATTGCCTATCATGTCTTTAAGCCTTTTTTCTATACCATAGGTCTTTAAGAAAATTTGGCGGTAATGCTTTAAAACAGGGTTATCCTTTGCAAGAAAGAAATATCTTTGCTTTCCTCGAAATTCACTCCTAAAGAGGCCCTCTTTTTCTAGCTCTTTAAGTTTGGTTTCCGTATTTTTGGGATCGAGATCTAAAATCCTTGCCAACTCATTAATGTAGACTTCGGCCCCGGGATTAAGAAAATAGTAATCTAATAATTTTATTGTCACTTTTGAACGTAAAGATATCATCTTTCCACCATGGTTATGGTAATAAGTTACCATAATTATTTATTTTGTCAAGCAATTTGCATGAACTAAAAGTTATTAACTGCGATTTTTACGATGTCAATTTTAGTTACAGAAAGTTGACATCTGTCAAGCAGATGTCAACTATAAATTCAATTATTGAAATTATGAAAATTGAGGCTTATTTTGGCTTAACCCCCTCACTCCAAACCATTTATCTTCCTCAATAACCCCAAAATCATCCCTACGTACTGGGATATACGGCCAGCCATAGGTAACAATGTAGAGATGTTTCTTATCCATCTACTTTTCAGGTAGCTACAACAAAATAGAGCGTCCTTTGGGGAACGTCCTCAATCGCACCTTATTCTCTAATCCTATTCTTCTTTCTACTGAAGATATCCAAGGCTTTTCAGTCTATCTTTAGCTTCATCTTCAATGTGACGCCCGGAGGAAAAAAGAGACATTTCTTTTCTTCTATGATGAAACTTATCTAAACACTTTCTTAAAAAATCAAATCTTTCTTTCTGGCTATCAATTAAATTTATATTTTCTAAAGGATCATTCTCTATGTTATAAAGGCTATATTGATTATTATTATCTGGGCTAAAAGTATAGATCAACTTCCATGGCGGCAACCTCAGAGAAACAACTGAGTATCGCCATTCATTGGAACTCAAATCTTCTTCATTTTCTACATGTTCACTGTAAATGCCAATGGATTGCGTTCTGCTTTTTCTTATTAGATTTAATAAATCTCTCCCCTCGAAAAAGAATGGTTTTTTAACATTTAGAAGTTTGCATATTGTTGGTGCTATGTCTATTTGTTGAACCTGTTGTGTAAAAACATTTTTTGAGAAAAATAATTTTGGATAAGAAATAATCAATGGTATTTTGAGCAATGCCTCCCGTAAAGAACCTCCATGGTGAAATATCAATTCATGCTCTCCCAATTCTTGTCCATGGTCTGCCGTCAATATTATTACTGTGTTTTCATAAATGTTTAACTCTTTGAGTTTTTTTAATAAGTTAGCTATCTGGTTATCAATATAAGATATCGCTTTTTCATAATCAAGCGTGTATTTTTCTTGTTCTTCTTTAGTAATATTTCGTACATAATGTTTTTCTTCAGGAATATGCAGCGCAGAATCATGCGTATCCATATAATGTATCCATAAAAAGAATTTATTTTTTTTGTTTTCTGTAATCCAATTCATTGATTTTGTCGTTATCATTTCCGCATTCTGAAATCTGTCATAACTGATATCGAACCCCCTTTCAAACCCTCTTGCGTCGGATAGCCCCCCATGTCCACTTATGAAAGCTGTTTTAAAATTTTTTATTCTTAAAAGTTGCGGTAAAGTTAAAATTTTTTTCGATAGAACGCGATCAAACCACAACATTCCATGGGTAGAAGGATACGTGGAGGTACTGATTGAATACATTGCTGGCACTGTCCACGAAGCTTGAGCAATCATTTGAGAAAACATTACTCCTTTCCGTGCGAGCATATCTATAGTAGATGACGTGTCTTTCTCGTATCCATAACAACTAAGATGATCAGCTCTTAAGGCATCAATGGTTATCAGAATAATGTTTGGCTTATTTGAAACAGATCTAAAATGAATAAATGCAGCTGCTAGAACAATGCCAACTAAAGTTAAGATTGCTGCTGCAAAAATTAATATATATAGTCTATTTTTTGTAAAAGTAAGCATCGCTATTTAAAAATATTATTTCGTCTAATCTAAAATCACCGAGGCGTTTCGTTAAAAATTTTATTCACAATCGCTTATCTTCTCTAACAATTCTAACACCATATCGAGCCACCGTAACCATCGGTCAACCAAAGGTGCGAATGTAGACTTTTCTATTCATAAAGTTATCCATATTTAAGCACACTTCCAATGACCCGTAAACAAAAAACACCGGAAATTTAATTTACAAGCTGTACAGCGTAAGGGGCAACATCAATCCTTTTTAACGGCTGAAAGACGCGTCATTCATTCCGCATCAGCTTATTGTCCCTTTTATGTATTCTTTAGTCATTTCTTCTTTGGGATTTTCAAAAATCCGCTCTGCCGGACCATGCTCTATCAGCTCGCCAAGATAAAGAAAAATCACATAATCGGCAAGCCTTTTTGCCTGGCGTAATATATGCGTAACAACCACAATGGTGTATTCTTTTTTCAGTTCAAGAAACCTGGCTTCAATACGCTGGCTTGATTTTGGGTCAAGAGCGGAAGTGGGCTCATCTCCCAGAATAATCTCCGGCTCAACTGCCAGCCCTCTTGCCAAGCAAAGCCTCTGCTGTTGGCCTATTGACAGCTTTGAAGCAGGCGTATGCAATCTATCCTTTACTTCACTCCAAAGACTCGATTCTTTAAGGTAATGTTCGACCATTTCGCCCAATTTCTTCTTATCTTTCATCCCATGGATTCTCGGGCCATAAGCAACATTATCATAAATTGACATCGGTAAAGGATACGGCCTCTGAGAAAGCAGGCCCATCTTTTTCCTGATATGGGTGGCTTCCACTTCAGGGTCAAAGATATTTTCCCCATCAACCAAAACCTCTCCGGAAACCTTAATACCGTCTATCGAATCAACCAGCCGGTTAAACGATTTTAAAAGAGTGGTTTTCCCGCAACCCGAAGGGCCGATAATAGCGGTTATCTTTTTATCGGGAATATCAACGGTTATATTTTTTAATGCGGGTTCTTTCCCGTAAAATACACTTAGATTTTTTACGCTTATATGAGTTTTAAATTCCATCTCAATCCTCCTCTGGTTATTTTAAATAGCTTACTTCACTACATGTTTGGTAAATCGTTTAGTTAAAATTCTGGAAACTACACTAACTATCAAAATTATCGCTGTAAGTATGAACGCTGACGCGTAAGCTCTTTCTTGAACCTCCGGAATAGGTGTCCCCAATTGAAAAAAAATCGCCAGGGGTAACGTAGCCGCCGGACGAAATAAAGAATAAGGGATATGATCGGTAAAACCCGCCGTAAATATTACCGAAGCCGCGTCGCCAATACCTCTTCCAAAAGCGATAAGAACCGCCGTTAATATCCCCGGCAATGCTTGTCTCGTAACTATTTTAAAAGCGGTCTCCAATCTTGTTGCCCCTAAAGCATATGAGGCATCTAAAAGCTCTTCGGGTATCATCCTTATCACTTCATCCATAGCCCTGCTCATAATGGGAAAAATCAAAAAAGATACGGCGATAATCCCGCCTAAAAGAGAAGCCCTTAATCCCAGAAAAAGCATAATTGTAAAACCAAACGCCCCGTAGACTATCGAAGGAACGCCCCATAAAACATCAAAAGAAAAACGGGTAAAAAATACCAGGCGCGAACCTTTCTTTGTGTATACATTGAGATACAAAACCACGGGCAGGCTTATCAAAATGGCCAGGAATGTCGCGCCTCCCGCTAAATAAAGACTACCTATGATAGCGTTTAATATCCCGCCTTCTTTTCCAAGATAGTATCCGCCTTTAGGCGTTTGGGTAATCATTGCCAAATTCATTGCTGGAAGCCCTTTTATAATAATCGTGCCAAGTATAAGCAATAGACACGAAAGAATTATAAACGTGGAAAATATCATCAAACCTTTAAATATGTTTTCTTCTATCCGCCTTTTATTCATATGTGGTAAACCTAATCGAACCATACTACTGAATCCTCCTCTCAACTCTAATCAGGATAATTCTGGATAAGATATTAAAAAATAAGACTACAAGCAATAAAACTAAAGAAGCGAGTAGTAGCGCGGAATCATATAACGGAACGGACAGCATCTCGCCATAGTTATTGACGATCAAAGCAGGTAAAGGATAGGCCGGATCAAGAACTGAAGACGGAAGCTTCGCTACGTTTCCCGCTACCATCAGTACGGCCATTGTCTCACCAAAGGCCCGGGATAGAGCTAACACAATAGCGGCTATAATGCCCGGCAACGCTTTTCGCGCAACCACATGTTTTATAGTCTGCCACCTTGTTGCACCCAATGCCAATGAAGCATCTCTAAGCTCATGCGGTATTGACCTAAACACTTCTATCGTAACATGAATAATTACCGGAAAAACCATTATGGCCAGGACAATGCCAGCGGCGAGGACGCTATAACCGGTTGAAAAAGTTCCCCAAAGAGGGGCGATATGGTCTTTTATCAACGGCACGATAACTAAAACTCCCCATATTCCATAAATAACTGAGGGTATTCCGGCAAGCAGGTCTATAAGAGGCGCTGTCCATTCGCGGATTATTTTGTGCGCGTATTCTGAAAGGTAGATCGCTGTTAAAAGAGAAAAGGGAATGGCTATGGCAACAGCTACACCTGTTACCCAAAGAGTACCCATGATAAAGGGAAATAAGCCAAATTCTCCTCTTAAAGGATGCCATGAAGTTGAGAATAGCAATTCCGTTAATGGTTTAATCGCCAAGATCGGCCTTGACCGCTGATATAATCCAAAAGCTATAAAGAATACGACCAAACCTGAAAAAACCGTTAAAATCAGCATAAACTTGCTGGCAAGCTTATCTTTTAGCAATCTCTTAGTTTGCATATATAGTTGACCTTCTTTTCTTATTCGTCTTCGAGTTTTTTCAGCCCTTCCTGGAGTTTCTCCTCAGTCAGATTAATATATCCAGCTTCAGGTACATATTTTTGCCCTTCGGTAAGAACCCATCTGATGAATTCTGTCACTACCTTCCTCTTGGGTTTACCCTGGGAAACAAAATGCAAATCCCTGACTGGCGGAGAAGGATACTTCCCTGTGGCTATAGCCTCAGTGATCTCATCGCGGCTGTTGTAAAAATCTTCATCTTCGTCTATTCGGCCATTGCCGTTAAGGTCAATAGGTAATACCTTTATCCCTTTAACCTGTCTTTTACTTTTAGCGTCATAAGCATAGTTGATGTTGTTAAAACCAATTCCCAGGACATCTTTTCTAACTGCTTCAGCCACTCCCGGGTCACCATAAACCCCTACGCCAAGCAAATCTTCCTGCTTTTCACCTAAATACTTCGCCCAGGTTTTTGCCGCGCCGCAGGCATCAGAACGGGTATAGACATGGAGGTCTGTTTTCCCGGAAACTTTCTCACTTACAGAAACTACATCCTTCCAGTCCGTTACATCTCCAGCAATCCAGATCCTAATAAAATCTTTTCTTTTAATACCCTTCAAGAGAATCTCCTCTTTTAAAGGATTATTTTCATTAACCGTAGGAACAACCGCATCCTTAGTCACTGCTACAAACCAAGCTCCTTTTTTAATCTCTTCCGGATAGATATCGCGGGAAACATTCCCTATATCGACAACAGAAGCTAACGCATCAGCCATCCCTTTACCTGCGCCTCCGGCAGCAACATCTATCTTTACCTTGGGATGAATCTTCTGAAACTCCTCAGCCCATTTAACCGCCATGGGGTAAAGCGCCCAGGCGCCTGACATCGTTATTGTACCTTCCGATTCCTCTTTCTTCGCCTCTGCATGGTTCAGTTGGATTTCCATGCCAAGAAGCAGGCCAATCACTAATAAACTACTCAATATCTTCTTCATTTTTAAACGCCTCTTTTTCCTCTTTTATGTTTTCCTAAAATCCCGACTGCGGCTGGGCAATTAAGGCATTGTTAATGGTCTATAATTTATATTGTCGACCATTCTTGTCGACTTTTATTGAAAAAAAATTTATATATAATACATTAACCTTTGATCCAATGCCCCTTTGGTCCGTTTACATACATCATCAAAGGTAATTCCCTCCAGAATCCTGGCAATAGCATTACGAACATCTAACATCACGCTTTGGAGGCCGCAATTTTTCTCTTCCGGACAACTTACATGGGCCCAGCTACTTACGCATCCCAATGGAGCAAGAGGCCCGTCTATTATACGAATTACTTCAGCTAAAGTAATTTCTTTTGGAGATTTTATTAAGCTGTAACCACCGCCTATGCCGCGCCTGCTTTGAAGCAATCCCGCTTTTTTAAGATCAAGCAAAATGTGCTCTAAAAACTTCTCGGGTATCTTTTCTTTCTCTGATATAGCGTGTATCTGGACAGATCCTTTCTTATAATTTAGAGAAAGGTCTATCATTGCCCGTAAAGCATATTCTCCTTTTTTTGAAAGCCTCATTCTACCACCTACCACGCTTCCATTTAAAAGTCTACTCAACTAATCGATTTTGTCAAGAATATCATACTGCACATTTCTTGTCAAGTGTTTTTTATTTGAGGAGTCATATTTAAAAAACATATCACTGATACCGAAATACCTGGCAATCGAATGCGGTAAGCGCCATGGAAAAGCACAGGATCCGAACCCGGTATATTGAGTCTGCCGTTATGGATATTTAAATTGGATTCTTCTATCCTGAAAGGAGGGTTTTTCTATTAACCACTATTTATGTATCGGATCTTTTTCGCTGTTTATCCTGATAAGCGGCAGTGGCAGGCCCGCTTGTTTAAACTTAGCTATCAATTTTTCCCTTATCTCGCACCTGAGATTCCAGGTGTTTGGCGCATCAGGCCCCTTTCCCAAAATCCTCAATACCATGGTCTTTTCAGTAAAATCCACTACCTGAACACCAGACACCCTTTCCTCTGTAGAATAAGGGCTCGAGTCCACTATCTCTTTAACCCATGATTTTATCTTATCCACGTCGCACGTATAATCAACATACATCATAACCACTCCCAGGAGAGACTCGTCTTTCATGGTCCAGTTCTGTATGACCTTGCCCGCGAGTACGCTATTGGGCGCTACTATACGCCTGTTGTCCCAGGTGCGTATGACCGTATGCATGAGGTTTATCTCCTCTATCCACCCAAAATCATTCTCAAAGATCACGGCGTCGTTCAGCTTGACAGGCTGGGCAAACGAGACGTAGATACCTGATATAAAATTCGATACCGTACTCTGGGCGGCCATACCTATGATAATGCCGGCCAGCCCCGCTGAGGCAAGGAGCCCGGTACCGACACTCCTGACCGCCTCGAACTGCAGGAGGAAAAATATAAACGCGAAGAAATATATCCCGCTATTGATTATCTTCTTTATTATAGCCACCCTTGTCTCTACCGAAGACGCGCCGGAAGTGTCTTTCTTATCAACATGTTTCTGAAAACGACTGAGGGCTATATTGATGATCTTCCTGATTATAATCACAGCCAGGAGAATCACAATGGTTCCGATTAGCCTGACCAAGAGTTTGTTTTCTATTAACATTGGGCTCCATCCTTTCTTTTATTAAAAAGAATATGTAAGCGAAGAAATAAACCTGAAGTCGTTTTTCTTGGCGCCTCCGGCCGGCTCAGAATCATAGTCGTCTATGACGCTAAGTTTCAGGGATATCTCCTCATTCACGGGACCCGTGAATGTTGTCTCTGATTTCAGCCTGTATTCATCCAGGTCTCCGGGCGTGGAATATAAGACAAGATCCTGGGATATCCTTGAGTCACCATAAAGATTCTTCTCCAGATACGCTCGCGGTATAAGGACGACCTCGTCGTCATCCTCCTGACTGTCCCTGTAATCCGTATACTCAAAACCTATGGCCGCATCGGTCATGGCCTTTATATCGGGACGGTCGTAAAACCAATAACCGATCCCCGCGCTGGGAAGCGTCCTGTAATCCACGTTGGCGAACCTGTCATGATCCACTTCCAGTTTATAAAAATTATACCAATCCTTTTTTTCTCCGAAACTAAAAGCGTACCTGGCTGAGGTGAGCCATTTTTGAGAGTTCATCTCTTTATTTGAAGAGGAACAATATATATTCCCCCGCAGCGTAAGCTCGTCAATAAATTGACGCTTCCTGTTCACCGAGAGGTCCAGGTTCAGCTGGCTGGCATCCGTGTTGCCGCTAGTCCTATTATATCCCATGGAAAAGTTCCTGTCCCATATTATGTCGTCGGGTTTCTTGACCTCAGGCCCGGATCCTACCACGGCCCGATCTCCTCTTTTAACCCGCTCAACGGATGCCTTTTTGATGGAAAGCTCTCCCATGGCCTCTGTCTCAAGCAATACTGAGTCTTCGGCCTCTTCAAGTATTTTCCCGGTAAGGTGGTCCCCGTTTTTCAAATAGACCTCATCACCATAAACTCTCGACGCAGACATTAGCGTTATTGATATCAAAATAAATATCCAGGCGGGCTTCAAAACACTATCCCTCTGTAAATTACACTCCAAACCCGCATTGCAATTAAATTGCAATGCGGGTTTGATAAACTTAGAATTTCTGAAATTCCACACAACAAAGTTACTGGACACAGATGTTTTTTCTGATGTTTTCCAGCTGGCCGAAGCATATAAGGTTATCCCCCTTTACTATTCTCAATCCCGCTTCGGGGTTAGGGATGACCTCGCCTTTTCTCTCAATGGCCAGGACTGTTATGTCGTGCTTCCTCAGGTCAGACTCTATGAGGGTCTTATCAAGCAAAGGGCTATCTTTACAGACCTCTATCTGGGAAACGCCGTAACCGCCTGTCGCTATCATCAACTCACTAAAGCTGACAGGTTTTATAATGCGCTTCTTCATAATCTGAGCCCTTATAGCGTTAGTCAGCTTAAGCGCGATCTTCGTATTCGTGAAAATCCTGTAAACTATATATATAGATACAACTATTCCAAACAGGTTAATCCACGGCAATAAACTGGACGGCAGCATGGTATGTAAAAAAGGTAGCTTAAATTTAGGCAAGATAGTATTCGGTCTCAATGTATTTGCGAATGTCGCTATCATCGTAACGAGGCCGGCGTGGCCCAGCACAATCAGGACAGAAGCTATACTGCGGCGCTGGGGGCTTCCCGTAATAAGTTCGGCTTCTTTTGTCGTGAATCCTGTGCCTGTAAAACATGACAGCGCCTGAAATTTCGCGAGCGACCACTCAAGCCCCGTAAGCTGAAACGCGATGGCACCTATCCGCACCACTATAAATGACACAATGAGTATGACTATAAACAGAAACAGGTTCATAGAAACCCTCCTAATATTAAAACCATTTTTTGCGCTTGAAATACACCATCATGCCAAGCGTGATCGCAATCATCAGGCCTACAACAAAAACATAACCGTACTCCCAGTTAAGTTCGGGCATGTTCCAGCGTGAGGCGGCGGGATTGAAATTCATGCCATATACTCCTGCTATAAGAGTAAGGGGCATGAATATGGTAGCCACTATGGTCAGGCGCTTCATGATCTCATTCATCCTGTTCGAGACCGCGGACAGATAGATCTCGAACGTACCCGCTATAAGGTCGCGGTCCGCTTCTAAAAGTTCGTGTATCCTCGCGATATGATCGTATATATCCCTGAAATAAACAACGTTCTTAGCTGAAATCAGCTGTGAATCCCGCCTGGCGAGCTTATTTATCACGTCTCTCTGAGGCGTTATACTGCGCCTGAGATCAATTATATTTCTTTTCATGTCTATTATTTTAGGCATTGCATCGTCTATCTTGCCGCCCAGGACCTTATCTTCAAGATCTTCTATCCTGTCATCCCAGTAATCGAGCAAAGACATGTAATTATCAACCGAAACGTCAATGATGTTATACAATAAAAAATCAGCGCCTTTCGTGAGCATGCCGGGGTTTTTCCTGACCTTATCCAGGTTTATATTAATGGTCTTGAGCTCTTCCTCGTGAACAGTAACCACATAATTCCTGCTTAAGAATATATCAAGCTCAGGTTTTTTAATCTCGCTTAACTCTTTGTCATACAGGACGCTATGTATGACTATAAAAACATGATCCTCAAACTCGTCTATCTTGGGAAGGTCGGTATAATGGCTGCAGTCATCTATGGCGAGGGGATGGAAATTGAATACGTCTGACAGTATCTTTAATTCTTTATCGTCCGGCTTGTGTATGTCGACCCACAGGATACCCTGTTTGTCCTGCAGTATCTGGGGTATCTGGTCAATTTTCAGATCCTCGTGGAATTTCTTATTCTGGTCAAAGTGCAATATCCGTAACATCTTGCCCTCCTCTCATCTCCGATTATGGCCTAGCTTGTTTCAGGCGCGCGTATGGCCCCTTCCTTGATGATCTTTATGGTCAATGAAACTTAAAGGGAACACGATATCGCTCAAGCAGCATGGCAGCATAACGGCGACGATGGTTATCACGAATATCGCGCCTATCATGCGCGTCCAGTCAGGTATGCCGAACGAAATAAGGTAGAGTATAGACGCCATGCTGCTGACCAGTACATGCATGGAATGAGAAAATTCCGTGCTCTTTTCTATGGCGGCGGGGATAAGGAACCCTACAGCCACGCCTATAGCCGCGAATGGGATGATTATCCGCGGGTGTTCAACGATACATAGGTGAAGGTGCATGTCCGTGCCCAGCATCCTGCCCCCGAGATAAGGCAAAAAGATGTCGCTCGCCCCGCAGATGGCTATAGAGCCAGCGAAACCTATCATAAGCGTCTTTATGAAACGCCTCTCGTGCTTCCAGAACATGGCTGTTGTAACAAGCGCGCTCAACAGGATATGCGCGGGGTGGAATATATGAAAGAGCTCTTCCGAGGCGCCTGGCAACCGATGAGACACTCCCAGTATAGTGGTGAAAAACGTGAGGATACCGACGATCATTATGCCTATGACCACGCCGAATATTGAATACGGGAGGTGGACGCCTAATTCAATAATAATATGGCGTAATTTGCCGCGCTTTTTCATATCTCACATCTTATCCAGATAATGCGATAATTTCTCGACCATCCTGTCGCAATAATACTTTAAAAACCTGTTTTCGTCCGACTCCTGGACACTGACCAGTTTTACGCCGTGGAGGATTTTTTTGTTTGTCATGCCCGGCGCCTTTATTTCCTGGGACCATTTTATCTCCCCGATAAGTTTAACCGGCGCGGATTTATCATCCAGGCTGACTTCCAGATTCACGAGAATGCCGGGCTTTAAGGCCTTATCGCATTCAAAACATATCCCTTCCGCGGATATATTCACCGTCCTGCTGGAGAGAGAGAGTTCTTTGGAATTTACGATATCATATTTCGCGTTGACTTTTAACTCAAACCTCGGGTATCTTCTTCTTTCCATTATGCGATCCCTCCCTTATTACAGCACTTCCATTATTAGTTTTTTTGCCTCATTCGGCTTTGCCGCGAGAAATTTTTTCTTGTGTTCGGCTATACCAAGCTTATCAAGGCATTGGACTATGTAAGATATGGCCTCATGGTTCTCTCTGTCAAACGACAGGACTGACACAAAATCAACCAGGGCCTCCTTGTACCTGGCCTGAGCGAAAAGTATCTTGGCCATTTTTCGATATGTGTCGTGTTCCACGAAGGGCCTGCCGCAGTCGCAATCTATGATTTTCTTGTAAAATTCATACGCCCTTTCCAGATTCCCTTCTTCTGAATACTGGTCACCCACCCGCATATACGCCATGGCTATATCGTAAGGCTCAATATACTTTCTCTCCTCTTCCTTCAGGTTTTCGATAAAATTCTCAAAATCGCGTATCCCCCGCTCGTCCTTTAGCTTATCCCCGTATGTCTTGAGATTAAAGGTGTTGTATATATGCTCGCCTATGACTCGGTCTATCCTTTCAAGAAGGTCATGGAGGTAGTATCTCGGATTCTGGCTTACGGCGTTCCTGTAATTTTGTATGGCTTCCCTGTAAAGACGGGCCGCGTGCTCATAATTCTTCCAGTGCGCCTCGGTTCGGGCCTTATTGTGGAATTCCACGGCTATATCTATGTAAGGCTTAACCCGCGAACGTTCCTGGTTCCACTTTTCTATGTGATTTAGTTTTTCCTCAAGGTTGTCCATTGTGTTTTAATATAACATAAATCCGGCTAAATGTTAAGAACTTTTAGCTAAGAACTTTTAGCTTTTGACTTTGATTGTTCATTATGTTATATTTACGCTATATGTTAGGGGCTTTGATAAATTTAGTTTACCCGGCCTCCTGTCAGTCCTGCGGGATAAGAACAGGCTCGTGGAATGAAAATATCTGCGCGGGGTGCCTAAAGAAACTGAAGGAACGGCTCCCTCCCTTTTGTCGTAAATGCAATAGACAGTTAAAGGGAAATTCCGAACCGGAAAATATATGCCCTGACTGCAGACAGAGCGCCCTTTACTTTGACAGGGCGTTTTCCGTGTTTCATTATGACGAGACACTGAGAGGGCTGATACATAACTTTAAATATAACAAAATCACGTGCGTGGCGAAAGAATTTTCAAAACTTATGACGACCTTTATGAAACAGCATGATATAGACAGAGAAATAGATCTCATTTTATCAGTTCCCATGCACGCTTCAAGGTTATTCGCCAGAGAGGTAAACTCATCTGATATCCTCGCCAGGGATATAGCAGGGAAACTGGCTATCAGGTATTCAGGCGCTTTTTTAAAGAAAATAAAAAATACCTGTGCCCAGAGTAAGCTCGCAAGGCATGAGCGTATCAGGAATATAAAGGACAGTTTTTCCCTGACCAGGCGCGGTACCGGCGGCGCGAGACAGAAAAACATACTGCTCGTGGATGATCTTTTTACCACAGGGGCCACTGTGAATGAGTGCGCCAGGATCCTTAAAAAAGCCGGCTCAGGCCGGGTAGACGTGATAACTCTCGCGCGCGGGGACAGTCTGTCATGAAGATACTCAAAAGTTACATCTTAAAAGAAATAACCGTGGCATTTTTATTCTCACTCCTGATATTTACCTTCGCGCTTGTCGCCGGAAACCTGATAAAACTGGCTGACCTTGTAATCAATAAAGGCGTCGATATAATAGAAGTGGGTAAGCTATTCCTGTATCTTATCCCCTTCCTCCTCAGCTATACCATACCCATGTCTGTCCTGAGCGCCATGCTCCTTGTATTCGGCAGGCTCTCTTCAGACAACGAAATCGTGGCTATGCGAGCCAATGGCGTGAACCTTTACAGGCTCACGGTGCCGCTGATCATAGGGGGGTTATTGCTGAGTCTTTTCTCAATAATACTCAATGACAGGATCCTTCCTGAATCGCACTTCGCCTCAAGGAAGACAGTGAAAAATATAGGGGTAAAGAACCCCGCCGCGTATCTTGAGGCCGGAACCTTCATAAAAAGCTTCAGGAACTACATTATATTTATACACGAGATAGACAAAAACAATCTGAAAGGCGTACGTATCTACCAGCTGCAGGAAGACCGGCCCACCAGGACCATAATAGCCAGAAAAGGGGAATTTATCACACTGGAAAACCAGAACGCGGTAAAACTGAAACTCCTGAACGGCACCAGCGATGAGCCAAACCCTAAAAACCCTTTAAATTTTTACAAGCTGAATTTTAATGCCTATTACCTTACCCTGGACCTGGACGAATCCATAACATCTTCCGGATACATAGAAAAGAAACCCAAGGAGATGAACTTCAGGGAAATCAAACAGGAGATAAAAAAGTTAGGGCTGCATCACATAGACGCGCCGGCCCTGATAGCCGAATTTCACAGAAAGATTTCCATATCTTTCGCCAGCCTAGTGTTCGTCATAATAGGCATCTCTCTCGGGATATTCACTAAACGCGGCGAAAAAACAATACAGTTCGTCATCGCGCTGGGGATTATTGTGCTATATTATCTACTGATGGCCGGCGGCATGGCCATATCATTAAAAGGCGTACAGCCAATCGCGCTGTGGATGTACCTGCCTGACATTATCATCGCGGCGATCGGTATAATCTTATTCAGGAACACCGTCAATAGTTAAGGATATATGCGCATATTAGATAAATACATAATCAAAAACTTTATCAGCCCCTTTCTGTATTGCCTCGTACTTTTTATTTTTCTTTACATGATAATAGATGTGTTCGGGCATCTCGACGAGATACTGAAGCGCGGGATACCTCTCCTGATACTCCAGGAATACTACCTGTCAATGGTCCCCTTCATCATAATGCACAGCGCGCCGGTGGCAAGCCTGATCTCAACGATCTATGTCATAAGCACGATGAATAAAAATGACGAGATAATAGCCATGCGCGCCGCCGGAATAAGCATAGGACGCATACTAGTGCCCCTGGTATGCATGGGGCTGGCAATATCCATCGCTGTCTTCGCTATATCCGAAAAGGTCCTCCCTTCGGCCATAAAAAACTCGCAGTATATCAAGGACAACTATATTGAGAATACGGGCAAGGATAAGAGCGCGGCTAAAAAATCGATCTATAATATAGCGCTTTACGGTAAAGATGACAGGCTTATCTTCATAAAAAATTATAACAGGGAAAACAGCGTAGCCACGGATATCACTCTATTGCATCAGGATAAGAAAGGGGACGTGGTTTCAAAAACAGACGCCCGCGAGGGAAAGTGGACAGGTTCCTCCTGGCGGTTTTCCGACATCCTCATCTATAACCTTGACAGGGACGGCATGGTAATAGGAATCCCTTCCTTCTTTAAGGAAAAAGAGTTCGATATGGAAAGTCCCGCGGAGCTCATAGCGAAAGGCACAAATTATGAATTCATGAGCTTTAAAGACCTGCGCAATTACATAAATAATTTCTCAAACATCTCCCCGCATATAATCAAACGGCTCTACGTCAACCTGCACCAGAAGTTAAGCATGCCTTTCACCAGCCTGGTGCTGATACTTATCGGAGCCGCGTTCGCTTTAAAGATAAAACGGAGAGGCAAGACCGCCGCGATGATGGGCATGGGGATAAGTATAGTGATAGGTTTCATATACTACGCCCTTATGGCTACTTTTATAGCCCTTGGAAAAGGCGGAATCCTCCCGGCATTCTGGTCGGCCCACCTCGCGAATATACTATTCGGTTCTCTCGGGATTATACTGATAAGAAATTAATAACGATAGTGCTCTGGCTTAAAAGGCCCATCTTTATGGACCCCTATATAATCGGCCTGTTCTTTCGTAAGCTTCGTAAGAGTTGCCCCGATCTTATGAAGGTGCATCCTGGCCACTTCCTCGTCAAGATACTTGGGCAGCCTATAGACTGTCTTCTCGTATTTATCCCTGTTCTTCCATAAATCCAGCTGGGCAAGGACCTGGTTGGTAAACGAATTTGACATAACGAACGAAGGGTGCCCCGTGGCGCAGCCAAGATTAACCAGCCTCCCTTCAGCCAATAGATACAATTCTTTGCCGTCAGGGAAAATATACTTATCCACCTGCGGCTTGATATTGATCTTTTTTATCCCGGGATATTTTTCAAGAGAGGCGACCTGGATCTCGTTGTCAAAATGCCCTATATTGCATACGATAGCCTGGTCTTTCATCTTTTTCATGTGCTCTATCCTGATAACATCTTTATTGCCTGTGGCTGTCACATATATGTCACCTATGCCCAGGGTGTCCTCTAACGTAGCTACCTCAAAACCCTCCATGGCCGCCTGCAACGCGCAGATAGGGTCTATTTCAGTCACAATTACCCTTGCCCCAAGCCCGACCAGTGAATGCGCGGAGCCTTTCCCGACATCTCCGTAGCCGCATACTACGGCGACCTTACCCGCCACCATAACATCAGTCGCCCTTTTAATGCCGTCAATCAGGGACTCCCTGCAGCCGTATAGATTGTCAAATTTCGACTTGGTCACAGAATCGTTAACGTTAATCGCCGGGACAAGAAGTTCACCCTTCCTCATCATCCGATAAAGACGGTTGACCCCGGTGGTAGTCTCTTCTGAAACGCCCTTCCATTCCCTGGCTATCGCGCTCCATTTACCGGGATTTGTCTTTAATCTCTTTTTTAAGAGCTTGATGAGCTCTGCCTCGTCCTCGCCACAGGGTTTTTTATCAAGTACTGAGGGGTCTTTCTCGGCCGAAACGCCTAAGTGTATCATCAAAGTAGCGTCCCCTCCGTCATCCACGATAAGCTGCGGGCCTTTCGCACCCGGGAAAGTAATGGCCTGTTGGGTGCACCACCAGAAATCCTCGAGTGTCTCGCCTTTCCACGCGAATACAGGTATACCGGCCTCAGCTATAGCAGCCGCGGCGTGGTCCTGCGTGGAAAAGATATTACAGCTCGCCCACCTGAGGAGAGCGCCAAGTTCAACAAGGGTTTCTATAAGGACAGC
>JAHIYJ010000060.1 GCA_018814825.1 Candidatus Omnitrophota bacterium | reverse complement strand
CGGGATTAGCTTGAGCGAGAGGCTCCTGGAAGAGGCCAGGGTCGCCGTTATACCGGGTGAACCGTTCGGCTCCGACAGGCATATAAGGTTAAGTTTCGCCACCAGCATGGATAATATCAAAAAAGGCATGGACAGGATAGAAGACTGGTTTAGATCAGGCGTGTAAACTCATGAAACCAAAAACCATCACCGAAAAGATATTTAGTTCACATTGCGGCAGGGACGTAAGTGTGGGAGATGTCGTGGTCTCTGATATAGATTTCTGCTTTGGCCAGGACGGGACGAGCTCTCTCATCATAGATTCTTTTGATAAACTGGGCGCAAAAAAGGTTTTTAGCAAGAAAAAATTCTGCATGGTCATAGACCACAGCTCCCCGAGTCCCAATATAGGCGTCTCAGGCGTGCACCAGAAAATGAGAAATTTTGCCAGGAAGCATAATGTGAGAGTCTTTGATATCGGCTGCGGGGTATGCCATCAGGTGATACCCGAGTCCGGACTGGTTTCCCCGGGAGACCTGGTTATTGGGGCAGATTCTCATACGTGCACTTATGGTGCGCTGGGAGTCTTTTCCACAGGCATGGGTTCGACTGACCTGGCGGTAGCCCTGGCTTCGGGCAAAAACTGGTTCAAGGTCCCGGAGACAATAAAGATCGTTCTAAAAGGCAGGACGAAAAAAGGAGTCTATTCCAAGGATGTCATACTCTATATTATAGGGGGCCTTGGCGCGGATTATGCCACATATAAAGCTGTTGAGTTCACAGGGGATTATATAAAAAGACTGAGCATGGACGCGAGGTTTACGATTACGAATATGGCCATAGAGATTGGCGCGAAAGCCGGTATCATTGAACCGGATGAAATTACGAAAAAATACTTCAAGGCTCAAGGCTCAAGGCTCAAGGCTCAAGGCTTTCTAAAGAGCGACAGGGGCGCTCGTTATTCCGAGGTCCTGGAATATGATGTCAGTAAGATCGAGCCGCAGGTCGCGAAACCGCATACCGTGGATAATGTAGCGCCCATAAAAAAAGCTAAGGGGATAAGAGTAGACGAGGCTTTTATAGGCACATGTACTAACGGGAGACTCGAGGATCTGACCATAGCAGCCTCTATATTAAAAAACAGGCGCGTACACAAATACGTGAAGCTGATCATTGCGCCTGCCTCAAGGTCTATTTTTGAGCAGGCCGTGAAAAAAGGCCTGGTCTCTATATTTATCGAAGCCGGGGCGTGCATCGTCGCCCCTGGATGCGGGCCGTGCGTCGGGACTCATAACGGAGTCCTGTCGAAAGGGGAAAACGCTATTTCCACGGCAAACAGGAATTTTAAAGGCAGGATGGGTAATCCCGAGGCCTTCATATACCTTGCCTCGCCCGCCACTGTTGCCGCGTCCGCGATAGAGGGCAGGATAGCGGATCCGAGGAAATACATTTAGGAGGAGCGAGATGGACCTTAAAGCTATTCTTAACGTTGCGAGCGCGAAAAACGCGTCAGACCTGCATATTACCACTGACTCTGTGCCCATTGTCAGGATAGACGGACGTCTTATACCCCTGTCGGACTTTTCTGTGCTTAACAAGGAAGATTGTAAGCGTCTGATATACAGCATATTAAATGATAAGCAGAAAGCCGTTTTTGAGAGAGACCTGGAGCTTGATTTTTCCATGGAGATACCGGGCCTGAACAGATTCAGGATTAACGCTCACGTGCAGAGAGGAAGCGTTGAGGCTGCTTTCAGGATGGTATCACTGCGCATAAAAGAGATAGAAGAGCTGGGCCTGCCGCCCATAGCTCCTGATCTGTGCAAGTTAAATCAGGGGCTTGTACTCATTACGGGGCCGACGGGCGTTGGCAAGACAACGACTCTTGCCGCCATGGTCAACCGGATCAATAGCGAGCGCCAGGCCATAATCATAGTGATAGAAGACCCTATCGAGTATGTGCATAAGAATAAGCGCAGCATTATAAAACAGAGAGAAGTGTATTCGGACACGAGGTCATTTTCTAACGCCTTGACCCGCGCCTTAAGGCAGGACCCGAACGTTATAGTGGTGGGCGAGTTAAGGGACCTTGAGACGATATCCACGTGTCTTACCGCGGCGGAGACAGGCCACCTTGTCCTGGCTACCCTGCATACGCCCGACGCTTCTCAGACAATAGACAGGGTGATAGACGTTTTTCCTCCGTATCAGCAGCAGCAGGTGAAGATACAGCTTGCCGGTACGCTCCAGGCCGTCATGTCACAGCAGCTTTTACCCAGAGTGGATAAGCCCGGCAGGGTGCTGGCTACAGAGGTAATGATTGCCACATCCGCTGTCAGGAACCTCATACGCGAACACGAGACCGAACAGCTCCTGACGCACATACAGACAGGTTTTCAGTATGGCATGCACACCATGGACAAATCCCTTAAGGCCCTGTACCAAAAAGGGATTATAAATCAAGATACATTCAAGACCTATGTGAAAAATCCGGACGAAGCGAAAAATCTATGATGAAAGGTGTTGTATTTAAATTCGGGGATGACATAAATACCGATCTTATAATATCCGGACGGTATAAATTTTCAATAACCGATCCATGTGAGCTCGCCAGGTACGTGCTGGAGGACGCTGACCCGGATTTTTACAATAAGATAAAAGGCAGGAATTTTTTTATAGTGGCCGGTAAGAACTTCGGCTGCGGTTCATCCAGGGAACAGGCCCCGATAGCCATAAAGTATGCCGGCTGCCAGGCTGTCCTGGCTAAGAGTTTCGCCAGGATATTCTACAGGAACGCCTTTAATCTCGGTTTGCCTCTCGTAGAATGCGACACGACCAAGATAGTAACCGGAGAAACCATCGAGGTCGACCTTGAAAAAGGGTTGGTTGTCACCCCTGGAAAAGGCCCTTATTTAAAGATAAAACCTTTTAACGAGCTTCAAAAAGCCCTGATCAGGGAAGGCGGCATCGTAAATCTCTATAAGAAGCGGGGCGGGTTAAACATCTAGGGAGGGTTTAAATTGGCGCGCAGGGTAACGATAATGCCCGGAGACGGCATAGGCAGGGAAGTCAGCACAGCCGCGCGGAGATGCGTGGACGCGACTGGCGTCAAGATCGACTGGGATGAGCAGATAGCGGGCGAAGAGGCTATTTTAAAGTTCGGCACTGTCCTGCCGAGACAGGTCCTGGAATCCATAAGAAAAAACAAGGTAGCCATAAAAGGCCCGATAACCACTCCGGTGGGCAAGGGGTTCAGGTCCGTGAATGTGCAGTTAAGGATGTCCCTTGACCTGTACGCGTGCCTTAGGCCCTGTAAGCTATATAAAGGTGTAAAGACCAGATACGATAAGCTGGATCTTGTGGTGATAAGGGAGAACACCGAGGACCTGTACGCCGGCATTGAGTTCGCGGAGGGGCAGGTCAAGACAAAAGAGACGATAGAATACATAGAGAAGATGAGCGGCTCAGGGATCAGGCAGGATTCAGCGATAGGCATAAAACCTATTTCCGTAACAGCGTCCAGGAGGATAGTTAAGTTTGCCTTTGATTACGCGCTCAAGAACAATAGAAAAAAGGTAACGGCTGTCCATAAGGCGAATATCATGAAAGAGACAGATGGACTCTTCCTTAAGGTGGCCAGGGAAGTCGCCAAGGGATATGAGGGCAAGATAGAGTTCGAGGACAGGATAGTTGATAATATGTGTATGCAGCTTGTGCAGAAGCCTGAATTATACGACGTCCTGGTGTTGCCGAATCTATATGGCGATATATTGTCAGACCTGTGTTCAGGCCTGGCGGGCGGACTAGGCATAGCGCCCGGGGCTAATATAGGAAGCGATATGGCGTTGTTTGAGCCCATACACGGCAGTGCGCCCAAGTACGCGGGCATGAATAAAGTTAATCCCGCGGCTACCATTCTTTCGGGTGTATTGATGCTCAGGTATATGGGCGAGACAGCCGCGGCGGATAGGCTTGAAAAAGCGGTAGCTCAGGTTATGGAAGAAGGCAGGGACGTTACGTATGACCTTAAGTCTGACAGGAATGACCCATCTGCCGTGGGTACGAGCCAGATGGCCGACGCGATAATTGCGAAACTAGAGAGAGGAGATTAGCGTATAGCGGATAGGTAAAAGATGCAGAGCGAAATTTCCTATACGCTAAACGCTATACGCTATTTATATTATGAAAGTAGCTATAATAGGCGCTGGTAATGTTGGGGCTATGGTCGCCTCGCGCGTAGTGGATTCCGGACTAGCCGATGTGGCGCTTATAGATATCGCGCCCGGCCTGGCAAAAGGCAAAGCCCTTGATATCTCTGATTCCAGGCCCATCACAGGTTCCTCATCAAAGATAGAAGGTTCTGAAGACCTTAAGGATATGCGCGGCGCCGGCATAGTGGTCGTGACAGCGGGGCTGGCCAGGAAACCGGGCATGTCCCGTGATGACTTGATAAGGAAAAATTCAGAGATCATAAAAGATGTTTCCCTTAATATTAAAAAACACGCCTCTCTGGCCATAGTCATAATAGTCACCAACCCCCTGGACGCAATGTCCTACCTGACCATGAAGACAGCTGCTTTTAAGCCCGAAAGGGTCATTGGCATGGCTGGAGTCCTGGATTCGGCCAGGTTTATAAATATGGTCTCTTCTGGCTCCGCCAGGATGCAGAGTGACAGGATATTCATGATGGGCAGTCACGGCGATACCATGGTGGCCATTAACAGGTCAGTCGACCTTGACGATAAAACTTTTAAGGAAGCCTCGGAAAAAGCCAGGAACCGCGGCGCTGAAATAGTGGGGCACCTGAAAACCGGAAGTGCTTATTTCGCGCCATCAGCCGCAGTATTCTCCATGCTCAGGGCCATATTGAAAGATGAGAACAGGACTGTGTGCTGCAGCGCGTATCTGGATGGGGAATACGGCGAGAAAGACGTCTATATAGGGGTGCCTGTTACGCTGGGTTCTTCCGGGGTCATCAAGATAATCGAAATAGAGCTTACCCAGCAGGAAAAAAAAGCATTTAAAAAATCTGTCCGGCAGATCAGGGATACCATAGCTAAGTTATAAAGATTCAACCTCAAAACTTATGACTAAATATGATCTTGCCATAATAGGCTCAGGCCCGTGTGGTTATGTGGCCGCGATCAGGGCGGCCCAATCAGGGATGAGGACTTGTGTTTTTGAGAAAGACTCTATAGGCGGAGCCTGCCTGAATTGGGGATGCATACCCACCAAGGCCCTGGCGGCCTCAAGCGAGATATTATCCGGCATTCAGCGAGCGGAGGAGTTCGGGATAGATGTAAAAACTTACGGTCTGGATTTTGGAAAGGTGAGTTCGCGGAAAGACGCTATTGTCAAAAAACTCGCCTCTGGCATCGAGACACTTTTTAAGGCGAGAAAGATAGATGTAATAAATGGAGAGGCGAAGTTAAAAGACGCAGGGCGTATACTTGCGGGAGGCAGGGAGATAGGCGCGAAAAACATACTGATAGCCACAGGCTCAGCCCCGTTTGAACTGCCGGGCATGCCATTTGACGGAGAGTGTATCCTATCCAGCAGGCAGTTCTTATCTCTAAAGGCCCTGCCAAAGAGCATGCTGGTAATAGGCGGCGGGGTGATAGGCTGTGAGCTCTCCTCTATCTACAGGACCTTTGGCGTGGACATAACTATCATCGAGATGCTGGACCAGCTTTTGCCCGGCGAAGACAGGGAAGTAGCCAGGAAATTAGAGCAGATACTGAAGAGGAGGGGTATAAATATTTTCACTAAGACAAAAGTGGAGCGTCTAGAGAGGGCCGAAGAGGGAATAAAGGCCTCTCTTTCGGACGGGCGGGATATAGAGTCAGAGAAGGCCCTTGTTTGCGTGGGCAGAATCCCTGATTCTAGAGGGCTTGGTATAGAAGAGATTGGTGTCGAGCATGACAGAGGAAGGGTTAAAATAGATAAGGATTTCAGGACAAATATAAAGAACATATACGCGGCGGGAGATGTGATAGGCGGGTTCCTCCTGGCGCATGTCGCGTCAAGAGAAGGCATCGCGAGCGTTGAATCCATGCTTGGGAGGGATCACGACATAGATTACAATGTCGTGCCGAATTGCATTTTTACGCGGCCGGAGATAGCGAGTGTCGGATTTACGGACGAAAAGGCGGAAGAACGGGGTATAAAAGCGCTTTCCAGAAAATTTTTGTTCTCGGCTATGGGCAAGGCGCACGTTATATCCGAAACCGAAGGATTCGTGAAGCTCGTTGTAGAAGCCGATAACGATAAAATCATCGGCGCGCAGATAATAGGCCCGCACGCCACGGATTTGATCGCTGAGATTTCGCCTTGTGTTCAGTTCGGGATTACCTCGGAAAAACTCGCCGGCGTTATACACGCGCATCCCACCCTATCTGAAATTATACAGGAAGTCTCAGAAGCGGTGCATAACAGGGCAATACATTCTATTTAAACAAGTTGTGGAAGCTGGTTTATGGGTATAGAAGCTGGTTAGGAAGCTAGAAGCTAGTAAATGGAAGCTGGAAAAATACAAGCTTCCAGTTTCCATACCCAGCTTCCTAACCAGCATCCACAACCACGAACTAGCTTCTATAGAGATATGATGCGAATCGGTATCTTAGGCGGGACATTTGACCCCATACATAACGGGCATCTTTATCTGGCGGAGGAGGCTATCAAGAAGCTTAACCTGGATAAAATCGTATTTATTCCCACTTACCTGACGCCACACAAGTCCGGCTCAAAGATTACTCACACAGAGCACAGGTATAATATGGCCAGGCTGGCTATTGCCGGGAGAAGTGCTTTTGAGCTGTCAGATATTGAAATAAAAAGGAAAGGCAAGTCTTATTCTATAGATACCCTGCGCCAGCTTAACGAAGAATACGGGCGCGACGCGGAGATGTATTTTATAACAGGTTCGGACGCCCTGAGGGACCTTGATAAATGGAAAGATCTCGACGGGATCCTGAAACTGAGCAGGTTTGTTCTGGCCAGGCGTCCCGGTTTCGTTGTTGAGGGCTCCATGCCCGGTTTTGTTATCCTGGATATAGACGCCAAAGATATATCCGCCTCGGATATACGCCGGAGGATCAGGGATGGGCTCGACATAACAGGCCTTGTCCCCGGAAAAGTGCGGGATTACATAGAAACAAACAGGCTTTACAAAGGCTAAAATTTTAAATTGTACGATTTAAACAGTTATGCTGCACTCCCAG
Source organism: Candidatus Omnitrophota bacterium (assembly GCA_018814825.1). Taxonomy (GTDB): domain Bacteria; phylum Omnitrophota; class Gorgyraeia; order Gorgyraeales; family Gorgyraeaceae; genus JAHIEN01. Next base: position 37,429 of record JAHIYJ010000060.1, on the reverse strand, counting down.
CACATAGCCAGCCCTGCTCGCCCCGTACCAAATTCTAATTGAGAAACCTTTTACCATTTGTAACTGATTGCTAAAAATTCTCACAGGTAATTCGGTGATATTTAAGAATTTGGTACGGGGCTCGTCCCTAACGATGCATCTTGAATGCACTGCGCTTGAGCCGTATACAGCGCGTAACGGAACATTGCAAGCATTAGAAGGTTAAAATCTTAAAATCTTAAAAATATTTGACAATTTTAAAATATTGTGTTAAAGTTTATGAAAACATAATTCATCCAGCACCTTTCTTAGCGCTGAATGATATAGATGCAGAAAAGGTGCGGGATAAATTCGCATCTTTTAGGATGCTACACAAAGGAGATTTAGTTACTAAAATCAAAGATTTTCGTAACTAAAATGCTCATTTAAAGGAGGTGTTTAATGGCACAAGGTTATTGCGTGAAGTGCAAGGCGAAGAAAGAAATGTCGGAAGCAAAAGAAGTTACGATGAAAAATAAGCGCAAGGCTATGAAAGGCAAATGTCCTTCCTGCGGAACAAGCATGTTTTGTATTCTTGGAAATAAATAAAGTTTATACGGAATCATAAGTGAGATCAAGGCAGAAGGCGCTTCTTGTAGTAGAACTCGCTAAAGCTAAAAAGGCGGAAGATATCGTGATATTGGATATGCGCAAGCTATCCAATATCACAGATTTTTTCATAATAGCAACCTCCAGTTCTACCGCAAGGTCGCAGACAATCATAGATAATATAAAAGAATCCCTGCTTAACACGGGCGAATCTATCGCCAGTATCGAAGGATACAGGGAAGGCGGCTGGATGCTCGTGGACGCTTATGATGTCGTGCTCCACGTATTCAGCGAAGAAGCAAGGCTGTTTTATAACCTTGAAAGTCTGTGGGCTGACGCCCCGAGAGTCAGGTTATGTCAAAAAAAGCGAAAAAAGACAACAAAACGCTCGAAAAAAACCTCAAAAAGAAAATAAAAGAATTTTCCGCGCTCTACGATATCGGCAAGTCTATAACATCCACACTCCATTTGGACGAGGTCCTTAAGCTCATTACCAGAAAGGCGGCAAAGGTAATGGACGCCTCTTCCTGTTCGATACGGCTTCTGGATGAGACAGGGCAGGAGCTCATCCTGAGAAGTTCCTGCGGGATGAATAACAGATACTACGAGATCAAAAAGAGCCTTAAGATAGGGGAAAGTATCGCAGGCCGTGTCGTAAAAAAACAAAAACCTTATATCATCAACGATGTACAGAAAGAACGGCATTATAAGTATCCTTATCTCGCGAAACAGAAAGGCCTCCGTTCGCTTGTTACCGTGCCTCTTGTGCAGAGAAACAGGATCGCGGGGGTCCTGAGCATATACAGCAGGAAGCCAGGCAAGTATACGGACGAGGATGCCAGTTTTCTTTCCATGTTGGCCAGCCAGGCGGCCATTGCCATAGAGAATGCCAGGCTGTACGAGCAGGCGGAGATGAGTTATCTTAATACGATAAAGACGCTGTCTAATATCATTGACGCCAAGGACAGCCATACCTACGGCCATTCAGAGCGCGTAATGGAGCATTCCATAAGGATAGCCGAAGAATTAGGGCTTAGTGACCACGATAAGGAGATATTGAAATACGCCAGCCTTTTGCATGACATAGGCAAGATAGGCATAGATGTCGGCATACTCAGGAAGCCGTCAAAGCTTACGGATGAGGAATGGAAGATAATGGTCATGCACCCTGTCCTGGGGTCGGGCATAGTGGAGCAGATAGGGTTCTTAAACGACCTCGCTCCTATTATATTGCGGCATCACGAGAGATGTGACGGCAGGGGGTATCCGGGCAAGCTGAAGAAAAAAAAGATCCCCTTAGGGGCCAGGATACTCGCCATTACGGACGCCTATGAATCCATGGTTTCAGACAGGCCTTACAGGAAGGGCCTGTCGCTCAAAAAGGCCAAGGAAGAGCTTTTAAAGAATTCAGGCTCTCAGTTTGACTCTGAGCTAGTTAAGATCTTCGTGAAAATGCTGGACAGGAAGAAAAAGTAAGAATAAGGGGGCGAGCGAGGACGCGTATCGAATTGCCACTGTGAGCGACAACTGGTAATTCGATTTTTTATTAAGAGAAAATATGCCTGACATAGAGAAACAGATAATCGATATTTTGAGGACAGCGGTAAAGAAGGCTTTTCCGGATTCCGGCCAGGATGTCCTCTCGGACATTTATCTTGAAGTGCCGAAAGATAAGCGCTTTGGGGACTTTTCCTCCAATATCGCCATGCGGATGACCAAGGCCCTGAAAAAATCCCCCCCTGATATCGCTTCGGCCATCATAGATAGGATAAAAGACGACAGTACGCGCGGCGGTCTGATTAAGGAGATAAAAATAGAGCGCCCCGGTTTTATAAATTTTTACATATCAGACAGCGCCGTGAGGTCAGCGCTGGCTGGTATTTTGAGAAGACCTGAAACATTCGGCGCGTCTTCCATAGGCAGGCGCCGGAAAGTGCAGATAGAGTTCGTGAGCGCAAACCCTACGGGGCCTTTGACTGTCGCTCATGGCAGGCAGGCGGCGATAGGGGATTCTCTGGCCAGGATACTGGAATATTGCGGATATAGAGTTACACGCGAATATTATGTAAATGACGAAGGCGTGCAGATGGGTATTCTCGCCAGGTCGGTGAAGGCCCGCTTCATGGAATTATCAGGCCTGGCTTCGGAGTTCCCTGAAAACGGTTATAAGGGCGCGTATATATATGACATAGCGAAGGAGATTAAAGATTCGGCGGGACCCGGCGAAATGTCCGATGACCAGTACTTTATGGATTTCGCTTATAGGAAAATAATGAGCGCGATAAAAAAAGACCTTGCTGATTTTGGGGTGGATTTTGACGCGTGGTTCAGCCAGAAGGGGCTCTCAAAATCAGGGAAGATTAAAAAGGCCCTGGACATTTTAAGGAAAAAAGGTTTTCTGTATGAGAAAGACGGAGCTGTATGGCTCAGGTCAACCGAGCTCGGGGATGACAAAGACAGGGTGGTAATAAAAAATGACGGCAGCTATACGTATCTTGCGCCTGATATCGCTTATCACAAGGAGAAGTTTGAGAAGGGCTATGAAAGGGTGATAAATATCTGGGGTCCTGATCACCACGGCTACGTTAACAGGATAAAGGCGGCGTGCCAGGCCCTTGGTTTTGACAGGGGGAAATTGTCTATTCTGATAGCCCAGCTCGTCACCCTGTACAGGGACAAGAAACCTGCGCGTATGTCCACCAGGGAAGGAGAGTTTATCACCCTAAGAGAGGTCATAGATGAGGTTGGGAGGGACGCAGGCAGGTTCTTTTTTATAATGAGACGAACTGCCAGCCACCTGGACTTTGACCTGGAGCTGGCAAAGGCAAAGACCATGGACAACCCAGTCTATTATATCCAGTATGCGCATGCCCGCATCTCGAGCGCGATAAATTTTTCAGGTAACGTAAAGCCGGACGTAAAATGCCTGGAGTTCCTGGACAAAGAAGAGGAGATAGGTATTATCAAGACGTTGATAAACTACCCGTCTATTATAGAGACATCGGCTAAAAACCTGGAGCCGTTTATACTACTGTCGTATCTGCAGGATCTCGCCAGGGCTTTTCATTCCTATTATGATTCTTATCGCTTTGTAACAGACGATAAGCAAGTCACGAGAGCAAGGATTGCGCTAATACACGCTGTAAGGTCTGTATTTTCCAGCGGTTTAAAGCTCTTAGGTGTTGCGGCCCCGGAAAAGATGTAAGTGAGGGCATGAGTTACGAAAATCTTTGATTTTCATAACTCATTTGCCCGAACTTATCCCGCACCTTAAATGTTCGAATCCATCAAGATCTACAAAGGAGAGAATTTAAGTTATAATACCCTCGCGAGGGATTTGACCTCGTATGGCTACGAAAGGTGCCAGAGGATCTCCGAGCCAGGCGATTTCAGTATGCGCGGAGGCATTATAGATATATTCCCGCCTACTTTTGACGGTCCGGTGCGCATTGAACTGGCCGGCAATCAGGTAGAATCCATAAAGAGTTTCAGTATAATCTCCAACGAACCCCTCGAAGAGCATTCCATGGTAATAATACTGCCGAAGCTCGGGCTGTATCCAAAGAGAAAGAGGCCCTTAAAGATAGCCCTCGGAGAAAGCTTGCCGCTCGAATCTTTTATTGACATGAGTATCAATGACTATGTAGTGCACGTGGACCATGGTATAGGCATATTCAGGGGTTTTGAGAAAATCAGGTTCAGGGACGAGGATAATGACCATATTGTGATAGAGTATTCCGGCGGCGACAAACTGTACGTGCCCATAGAAGAGATGCATCTCATACAGCGGTACATAGGTTTCGATAAGAAGCCGCCCAGATTATACAAGCTCGGCGGAAAGGCCTGGGGAAGAGCGAAAGAGAGGGCCAAAAAAGGCGTTTACTCGATGGCGTTTGAGCTACTGGAGATAAACGCGATGCGCGGCAAGTTGGACGGTTACGCTTTTTCTAAAGATATGGACTGGCAGAAAGAGTTTGAGAAAAACTTCCCATATAAAGAGACCCCTGACCAGGCCAGGTCAGTAGAGGAAGTAAAGACAGACATGGAGTCGAAAAGGCCAATGGACAGGCTTTTATGCGGCGACGTGGGTTATGGCAAAACAGAGGTTGCCCTGCGCGCGGCGTTTAAAGCCGTCATGGATAATAAACAGGTAGCCATGCTTGTCCCGACCACATTATTGGCCGAACAGCACTTTATCACGTTTAAGGAGAGGGTGAAAGATTTTCCCGTAAGGACAGAGCTAGTGTGCAGATTCAGGACAGAAGGCCAGATCGGCGGGATACTGAAAGACGTTGAAAATGGTTCGGTGGATATATTGATAGGCACCCACGCTATTTTAAGAAAGGATATAAAGTTTAAGGACCTCGGCCTCGTTATTATCGACGAGGAGCAGAGGTTCGGCGTAAAAGACAAGGAAAAACTGAAAAAGATAAGGCTCCTCGTGGATGTATTGACTCTGACAGCCACGCCTATACCCAGGACACTGTACATGTCACTTATGAACATAAAGGACATGTCCATAATAGAAACTCCTCCACAGGACAGGCTGCCGGTAGAGGTCTGCCTGGCCGAATACCATGACGAGATCGTGAAAGAGGCTATTATCAGGGAGAAAAAAAGAAAAGGGCAGGTCTTTTTTATCCACAACAGGATCGAGGGCATAGACAGGATCGCGTCCAGGATTTCCAGATTGGTCCCCTCTGCTCGGGTGAATATCGCTCACGGCAGGATGCGGCCAAAGGAGCTTGAGAAGGTGATGGCCGAATTTATAAAAGGAAATATTGACGTTCTTGTGTGTACGGTTATAATAGAATCCGGAATAGACATCCCTAATACCAATACCCTGATCGTAAATCGGGCTGACATGTTCGGTCTTGCTGATCTATATCAGCTGAAGGGCAGGGTGGGCAGGTTCAGGAACAAGGCGTACGCTTATTTTTTAGTTCCAAAAGGCGTAGTCCTTAGCGGCGAATCAGAGAGAAGACTCAGGGCCATCGAGCGCTACAGGGAGCTTGGGTCAGGGTTTAAGATAGCCATGGAAGATCTGGAGATAAGGGGTGCCGGGAACCTCCTTGGGCCCCAGCAGCACGGCTATATATCAGAAATAGGATTTGACCTCTATTGCAGGATGATAAGGGACGTGGCCGCCACCCTGAAAAAGTAAGCCAGAGAAGGAGATGTATGTGTAAATTTACTCAAGTTATCTTATTGGTATCGCTGGTTATGCTGCCTGTATGCGCTGAGGCGCAGACAGTCAATAAGGTTGTCGCCGCGATAAATGATGAGGTCATAACCCAGCAGGACGTCGGACATCTATTGGCCATACTTTACGCGCAGTATGTGCAGGAGTACAAGGGTGATGAGCTGGTCGAGAAAATGGAAGAAGCTAAAAGAGATATCCTGAAACAGATGATAGAGGACAAACTTATACTGAGCCGCGCCAAGGAGCTTAATATAAAAGTCAGAGACGAAGAGGTCAAGGAAAAACTGCTCTACATAAAGAGCGGTTTTCCGTCAGAAGAGGCCTTCAATGACACCCTCAGGACGCAGGGGATTACCATGGCGGACCTGAAGAACAGGTACAAAGATCAGATATTAATGAAAAAGGTAGTTGATTTTGAGGTGCGGTCAAGGGTAAATGTTTTGCCTTCGGAGATAACAGAGTATTATGAGAAGCACAGGGAAGATTTCAAAATGAACGATAAGCGCAAGGTAAGGCATATCCTTATAAAGGCCGAGAATGACGTTAGCTATGAACTGGCGAAAGTGGAAATAGAGGGCATTTACGACAGGCTTAAAGAGGGTCAGGATTTTACCGCGCTTGCCACACAATATTCACAGGGCCCGAACAAGGAGCAGGGCGGGGACATGGGGTATGTCCAGAAAGGCGAGATGCTGCCCGAGCTGGAAAAGGCCATCTTCAATCTGGGGCCGGGCGAGATATCGACGCCCATAAAAAGCAAGATAGGCTATCATATTTTTAAAGTCGAGGATGTCACTTATTCCGGATATATGAGCCTTGAGGGCGCCCAGAGAGACATCAAGGTCCTTCTTTTTCAGCAGAAGATGAGAGAAAAGCTGGACGAATGGCTAGTTGAGCTAAGGTCAAAAGCCTACATCAACATAAAATAACTTTACACTTTTGTGACACACAGAAAAGTGTAAAGTTATTTTTGATAGCAGACTATATGAGGAAACCTTTAATATTAGTTACTACCGGTGATCCTAAGGGCATAGGTCCTGAGGTCACGGAAAAAGCGCTTGGAGATTTGCGGATAAGAAAGATGGCGGATTTTTTTGTCATAAGGCCTACTGACGCGACAGGTCTCGGGGCTATAAAAGAGGCTGTCAGTATGCTGAAAAAAGGCAGGGCTCGGGCGCTTGTCACCGCACCTGTCACTAAATCAGCCATAGACAGGTCTGGCACCCCTTTCAAGGGCCACACGGAATATCTAGCCACGCTCACGAAGACCAGGAGATTTGCCATGATGTTTTACTCCGAGCCCATGAAAGTGGCTATAGTCACGCGCCACTTACCCCTTAAAGAAGTGGCTGGCTCCCTGACACGGGAAAAAGTCGAGACAACCATCGATCTGACTGACAAAGCCCTTAAGAAATATTTCAGGATAAAAAGGCCGCGGTTAGTCATCTGCGGACTTAATCCTCATGCCGGAGAACAGGGGTTAATGGGCGAGGAGGAGCGGAAGATAATTATACCGGCTGTTAAAAGGGCGAAAAAGACCGCTTCAGGGGTCAAAGGGCCTTTGCCGGGAGACATAGCGTTCTACATGGCCTATCACGGTATGTTTGATGCGGTAGTGGCTATGTATCATGACCAGGGCCTGGCGCCGTTTAAAATGCTAGCCTTTAATAAGGGCGTAAATGTAACTCTGGGCCTGCCTTTTATCAGGACTTCTCCTGACCATGGCACTGCGTATGACATAGCGGGGAAAGGCATAGCTGACCCGGGGTCTATGAAAGAGGCCATGAAGCTAGCAGCACGCATCTGCGCACGTTAAGGAGTGACGTTGGGTTTAAACGAAATAAAAGCAGCTCTTAAAAAATATGACGTAAGGCCGAGCAAAAGGCTTGGTCAGAGTTTTCTTATAGACGCCAATGTACGCGATAAGATATTAAGTGCCGTTGACGTGACTAAGTCAGACACGATACTTGAGATAGGACCGGGACTCGGGGCTTTGACAGAAGGGCTCTCGGGGGCTTCAGGCAGGGTAATAGCGATAGAGAAAGATAAAAGGCTTTGCGAATTTTTACGAAAGAACCGCAGAAGACCTAATCTGGAAATAGTTAACGCTGATATACTTGACTACCTTGACACCATCAATATCCCGGACAAGAAGATCAAGGTGATCGGAAACCTGCCATATTACATAACAAGTCCGATAATAACAGGCCTTTTGAAAAAGAGGCGGTCTTTTAGTCATATCTTCGTCACTGTCCAGAATGAGTTCGCTGACAGGCTGGTCGCGCCTCCGGGAGGCAAGGAATATGGCTCGATCTCATGTTTCGCACGGTTTTACGCGGACGCCAGGGTTCTCTTCAGGATAAAAAGGACATGTTTTTACCCGGCGCCGAAAGTCGATTCGTCTTTTGTCCGACTTGCCGTGAGGAAAGACGGTCTTTACTTGACGGATGAGGAAAAACTGTTTAAAATAATAAGGACGAGTTTTGGCAAAAGAAGAAAGACGATGCTTAACTCTTTGAAATCATGCGACCTGTTTTTGTCGCCGAAAGACTTAAGAGAAGCCCTTGGCCGCGCCGGTATATTGCATGACAGGCGGCCTGAAACAGTTTTTCTGGAAGAATTCATAAGATTAACAAAGGAGGCGGATCGTGACAGACGAGAATAAGGCTTTAGGCGAGACCTCAATAGGCATGCAGCCCAATCTCGCGGGACTTTTATGTTATTTCTTTGGCTTTGTAACGGGTATCGTGTTTTATCTCGTGGAAAAGAAAAACAAGTTTGTAAGATTCCATGCTATGCAGTCAATGCTAGTCTTCGGGGGTTTCTTCGTGATCAATCTCATGCTTTTGTTCATTCCAATACTCGGAGTGATAGTAGCCATGCTGCTGTCTCTAATGAGTATTGTTTTATGGGTCCTCCTTATGATAAAGGCATACCAGGGAGAATATTTTAAGTTGCCCATAGTGGGTGACATAGCCGAAAAGAACTCATAAAATTATGGCCATAACTAAAGATACTGTCAGGTACGTGGCAAACCTCGCCAGGGTAGAATTATCTGAAAAAGAACTCGAGCATTTTACTGGTCAGCTGGATCGCATACTCGAATACGTTCATAAGCTCAAGGGTCTCGAGGTTAAAGAGCTCGCGCCCACCAGTCATGTCCTGGATATTAAAAATGTTTACAGGGATGACATAATCAAAGAATCCCTTCCCGCGTCCGAAGTAATAAAAAATTCTCCGGATAGAGAAGGGGACCTGTTTAAGGTCAAAAACATAATCGAGGCGTAATGGAACTGAACAAACTCACGGCGCACGGACTTAAACACCTTCTGGATAAGGGGGACATATCCAATATAGATATATGCAATGACGTATTAGAAGCAATAGAGAAAAAAGACAAGGCTCTCAATGCCATAGTTCATTTTGATAAAGAGAAGGCTATTGAAAAGAGCAAGGCATCTAAAGGGTTGCCAATTTTTATCAAGGATAATATCTGCGTTAAGGATGAGTTGACCACCTGCTCTTCTAAGATACTCAGCGGGTTCAGGCCCCCTTATAACGCCACAGTTATAGAGAAGCTGTTAAAAAAAGACTTTGTGTTGATGGGCAAGACAAATATGGACGAGTTTGCTTTTGGTTCATCCACTGAGTCTTCGTGCTACGGCCCCACTAAAAACCCATGGGACCTGGAAAGGATCCCCGGAGGCTCAAGCGGCGGTTCTGCCGCGTGCGTGGCGGCTGACGAGGCCATATTCGCGCTCGGCTCAGACACAGGCGGCTCAATAAGACAGCCAGCCGCGCTATGCGGAGTCGTGGGCCTGAAACCCACTTATGGCAGGGTTTCGCGATATGGGCTTATCGCCTTCGCTTCTTCGCTGGACCAGATAGGCACACTTACAAAAGATGTCGAGGACGCGGCACTTTTATTAAAGACCATATCCGGCCATGACGCGATGGATTCGACTTCGGTGCCTGTATCGACTCCTGACTACAGTCTTAAGATCAAAGACAGTATAAAAGGGTTAAGGATAGGCGTTCCGCAGGAATATTTCGGCCAGGGACTGGATAGTGATGTCAAGGACAGCGTCTTAAAGGCCATTGATAAGATAGGGCAATTGGGCGCTAAATGCGAGAAAGTAAGCCTGCCGCACACAGAGTACGCAGTGGCTGTTTATTACATAGTCGCGACAGCCGAGGCCAGCTCTAATCTAGCCAGGTTTGACGGCGTGCAGTATGGCCTGCGCGCGAAAGACGTGAAATCTATAGAGGAGATGTATAAAAAGACACGCGCTCTAGGTTTTGGGGATGAGGCAAAAAGGCGTATCATATTAGGGACGTTCGCGTTATCCAGCGGCTACTATGACGCGTATTACTTAAGGGCGCTCAGGGTCAGGACATTGATAAAAAAAGATTTTGATGAGGCGTTTGCTAAATTTGACGCGATCCTCACGCCTACTTCCCCGACACCTGCCTTTAAGATAGGCGAGAAGACGCAGGATCCACTGACCATGTATCTTTCTGATATATTTACGATTTCAGCTAATCTTGCCGGGATACCCGGTGTCTCTATCCCATGCGGGTTTACGAAAGAAAACCTTCCCGTGGGGCTCCAGATACTGGGAAAGCCGTTTGATGAGGAAACGATTTTAAAGGTCGCCTATAATTACGAGCAGGCGACGGAGTGGCACAAAAAAAGACCGGATTTATAGAGGTTAGTATCCGGCGAGCATCTAAGATCCCTCAGGCGCTTTGCGCCTTCGGGATAAATTCGCACGATCACTTACGCTCTTTTCAGTCACGTAAGTGATGTGCTCATTTAATTTATGGCTAATTATGAAGTTGTTATCGGTTTAGAAGTTCATCTACAGCTCAAGACAAAGACCAAGGTGTTTTGCGGATGCTCCGCCGCGTTTGGCGCGCCGCCGAATACGCATACCTGCCCGGTCTGTCTGGGTTTTCCCGGAAGCCTCCCTGTCTTGAATAGAGAGGCCCTTAAGCTCGGGGCAAAGGTCGCCATGGCGCTTAACTGCCGGGTCGCGGAGGAGATAAGGTTTGACAGGAAAAATTATTTTTACCCGGACCTCCCCAAGGATTATCAGATATCTCAGTATGGCCAGCCTCTCTCACAGCGCGGATATTTATTGATATTGACGGAAGGCAAGGAGAAACGTATTGGCATAACCAGGGTTCACCTGGAGGAGGATACAGGGAAGCTTTTGCACGGTACAGGACAGAGCCTGATAGATTTTAACCGCGCGGGCACGCCGCTCCTGGAGATAGTGAGCGAGCCCGACATAAGCTCCCCCGAAGAGGCCTATTTCTACCTCACTGCCTTGAAATCCATCCTCGAGTATATAGATGTCTCTGATTGCAATATGGAAGAGGGGAGTCTCAGGTGTGACGCGAACATATCTGTCAGGAAAAAGGGGACAAAAGAGCTCGGAGTAAAGACAGAGATCAAAAACATGAATTCGTTTAAGGCTGTAAGGGCTGCTCTTGAACATGAGGCCGCTAGGCAGATCGAGACACTTGAATCCGGCGGGAAAATCACCCAAGAGACGCGGCTCTTCGATTCAGCCAGGGGCGTTACGGAACCCATGCGCTCAAAAGAAGAAGCCCACGATTACAGATATTTCCCCGAGCCGGACCTCGCGCCTTTTGACTTCGAGAAGGACGTGCTTAGGGACATCAAAAGAGAGATGCCGGAACTCCCTGAGCCCAGGAGAAAGAGGTTTATGAGCGAATACAAGCTGTCTGATTATGACGCTGCTGTCCTGGTCAGCGACAAGGCCCTGGCTGATTATTTTGAGAAATGCTCCTCTCTTTACAAAAAATATAAAATAATAGCGAACTGGATTATGGGCGATATCTCCGCTTATATGAAGGAACACGGCCTGACGATCGACCGGCTAAACTTGAAAAGCGAATATCTTACGGGTATGCTTGATATGATAGATAAAGGGATTATAAGCGGCAAGATCGCTAAGACTCTTTTGATTGACATAGTGCGGACAGGCAAGGACCCTTTGTCGCTCGTAAAAGAAAAAGGCCTTGAGCAGATCACGGATACGGCCCAGATAGACCAGGCCGTAGCCGACGTCATAAAAGAGAACAAAAGAATAGCGGATGATTTTATGGGCGGCAAACAAAACGCCGTCATGGCCTTGGTCGGCAAGGTAATGGCCAAGACAAAGGGCAAGGCAAACCCGCAAAAAGTCATAGAGATGTTAAAAGAGAGTTTGAAGGGAGGATTATGAGCAGGAAATTCGTGTTGATTGTGAGCGTGGCCTGTTTCGCGATAGGCCTGCTGGTTTCTAATAAGGGGCTGGCCGAGAAGGCTAGTAAGACCGACAGCATATATAAGGAACTGGAGCTTTTTTCAGACGCGGTAAGCATTATACGCTCGGATTACGTGGAGGAACCTCAGGCAAAGGACCTCATATACGGCGCGCTTAAGGGCATGTTGTCGTCGCTGGACCCTTACAGCCAGTTTATGGACCCTGATACTTATAATGAGATGAAGATAGAGACAGAAGGCGAATTCGGCGGCATAGGCATAGAGATCACCATACAAGACGACCTTCTGACTATAATAACGCCCATAGACGATACGCCCGCGTTTGAAGCGGGATTGAAGGCCGGTGACAAGATAGTCAAGATAGAAGGCGAGATAACCAGAGATCTCACTCTTATAGATGCGGTAAAGAAATTAAGAGGCAAGCCCGGCACACAGGTCAATATCACTATCCTGCGGGAATCAGAAAAAAAGCTGCTGGATTTTTCCATAACAAGGTCTGTGATAAAATTGGAGAGCATAAAAAAAGCGGAGATTATAGAATCAGGCATAGGTTATATAAGGCTCTCCGAATTCCAGGAAAAGACGCAGAGAGACCTGGAAGAAAGCCTGCGCAAGCTTGAGATGGAAGGTATGAAGGCCCTTATACTGGACCTGAGGAATAATCCCGGAGGACTGCTTGATTCCGCAGTGGACGTAGCCGGCAAATTTTTAGAGGAAGGCCAGGTTGTCGTATCCACAAAAGGCCGCGTTGAGAACCAGAACCTTGTGTTCAAGTCTAAGAATAAAAACAGACACCTCGATTACCCGCTTCTCGTTCTGGTGAACGGAGGCAGCGCTTCGGCTTCCGAGATAGTGGCCGGCGCCATGCAGGACTTGGGCCGCGGTTTGATCATGGGGACAAAGAGCTTTGGAAAGGGTTCTGTCCAGACCGTTGTGCCTATGTCAGATGGTTCAGCGGTGAGACTGACCACCAGTAAATACTTTACGCCAAACGGCTGCTCAATACACGGAGAAGGCATAACGCCGGATATAGTCGTGGAATATGAAGAGCAGCCCAAGGAAGAAGAAAAAAAAGGCAATGATTCCCTAAAAGTGTTTGAGGGACTGGTAGGACAAGAGAAGGGCGCCGAGAAAAAAGAGGAAACCAGAAAAAAAGAATACGACAACCAGGTTGCAAGCGCCATAGACGTTTTGAAGGGCATAATAATCTACAACCAAAAATAAAAAACGCATGCTAATACTAGGCATTGAGACATCCTGTGACGAGACAGCGGCGAGCATCGTAAGAGACGGGGAAGAAATCTTGTCCAATGTTATTTCCTCGAGCCTGAGGTATCACAAGAGGTTCGGGGGTGTGGTCCCGGAGATAGCCACCAGGCATCATGTTGAGAATATAGACAGGGTAATCAACAGTTCTTTGATTAAGGCAGGCGTTGACATTGCCGATATAGACGCGGTCGCGGTAACCCAGGGCCCGGGGCTTGTGGGCGCGCTCCTGTCAGGGATTTCATGCGCCAAGGCCATCGCTTACAGCCTTGATGTGCCGCTATTGGCCGTTGACCACGTAAGGGCGCATATATACTCGGCGCTTATGGGGCAAAATAAAGTAGAGTTCCCGTTTATAGGCCTTGTTGTCTCAGGCGGACATACGCGGATTCTGCTGGCCGAGGAGTTTGATAGATTCACTACCATGGGCGATACACTTGATGACGCCATAGGCGAGGCATATGACAAGGTGGCTAAAATACTGGGCAGGGGATATCCGGGAGGGCCTGTTGTGGATAGGCTCGCCAGAAAAGGGAACTCTAGGGCCGTAAAATTCACGTGCAGGCCTGTTGACAATGGGCTTGATTTTAGTTTCAGCGGGATAAAGACAGCGGTACTTTATCACGTAAGGTCTCGGGGCTCAAGGCTCAGGGCTAAGGAAGTATCTGATATCGCGGCGAGTTTTCAGGAAAGTGCCTTACGGGTCATCGTCAAGAATTGCCTGAAGGCCCTCGAGAGGTATGGATTAAAGACCTTGGTGGTAGGCGGGGGAGTCAGCGCCAATTCAAGGCTCAGGGAAATGTTCGCGTTTGAGGAATCAGCCAGAGGGATTAAGACCTATTTCCCGCCACGGGAATTATGTTCGGATAACGCGGCGATGGTCGCCGGCCTTGCTTACAGGATGCATAAAAAAGGCGTCAGGGCAGGATTAGATATAACAGCGGTTGTCAGATGAAGCCATGATTTACGGAGCGAAGCGACGTAAGTTATTTGGCCGAATTAAAAAGAGGAGAATTTTATGTTAACCAACTCCCAGATAATATTAAGGCTTATAGCCGGAGCTTTATTGGGTGGGCTTGTGGGGTTTGAGAGAGAAAGGCACAATAGGAAAATAGCGGGATTCAGGACTCACATACTTGTTTGTGTCGGCTCCACGCTTATAATGCTGACTTCCATATACGTATTCGAACTTTACGCTGGCATGGCTCCCGTTGACCCGTCCAGGATAGCGGCAGGCGTGATAACAGGGATCGGTTTTCTCGGGGCAGGCACTATTATACGGTCTGAGACGACGGTAACAGGGCTTACGACAGCGGCGAGCCTGTGGGCGATCTCAGGCGTAGGCCTCGCGGTAGGGTGCGGGTTTTACTTGGCCGCTTTCGTAGCGACCTCTCTAGTGCTCGCGGCATTGTATCTATTAAGAAAACTTCCTATTGAGGAAAAATAGGAGAAGGAGGTCATATGGCTCGCAAGGACAGGGTAGAGCAGAAGCTACTGGATGTGGACGCAAGCATGCAGGGTACTTTGACTTTTAAAGACCCAGTGAATCTGCGGATAAACGGCAGCTTTGAGGGCAAACTGGATACAAAAGGCAGCCTCATTATAGGAGAGAACGCTACGGTGCAGGCGGACATAATCGGCGAGGAAATAGTGGTAGGCGGAAAGGTCACAGGCAATATTAGGGCCCAGAAACAGCTCCAGATGCTTTCTCGCGCGCATGTGGTTGGAGATATCACCACTCCTGTATTGATCATTGAGTCAGGCGCGGTGATGCAGGGAAAATGCGAGATGATGGGCCGCTATTCCGAACAGAGAAGTAATGCTTTTAACGCGGACCAACTCGCCAAATATCTTGAGGTAGAGGTCTCTAATATTCTAAGCTGGGCCAATTCCGGCAAGATCCCGGCCTTTAAAGAAGGAGATGACTGGAGATTTGACAGGGGCATGATAGACGAGTGGATAGCCAAGGAACGGGCTAAATAAAATAGCGATTAGCTCTCAGCTTTCAGCCTTCAGCAGCTGATAGCTGATGACTGATAGCTGAAAGCTCAGATATGATGAAGAAATTTTTAACCGCCAAAGAAACAGCGGATTATCTCGGTATTTCCGAGGGTGAGATAGAGAAGCTGACCGGCGAAGGAACGATACCGTCTTATAAGATCGGCGGGATCTACACACGGTACAGGATAGACGACCTTAACGTCTATGGCCGCAAGTCCGGTCCCGGGGCGCGCCGTAAATATTCAGCGGGCTTCTCTGACAGAGTTAAGGATTTTTTCTATTTTAATGATTTTTACATCTTCGCTTTATCCGCCATAGCGGTTATTTTGTATTTTATATTTAAATGAACGGGCGCGACGAGGGATCTCATGGATTCTCGAAAATCTATAAGAAGGATTCTTAGGGATTTAAGCGCGAATAAGATTACACCCGCCCAGGCGTTTGAGACCCTAAAAAACCTACCATATAAAGACCTTAAATTCGCTAAACTGGATCACCATAGATTACTGCGCAAGGGGTTCGGCGAGGTTGTCTATTGCGAGGGCAAATCCCCCGCGCACGTAAAAGAAATCTTAAAAGAGATAGTAAAAAGAAACGGCCAGGTCTTTCTGACCCGGGCGAACAAGGACCTGTTTGAGTATCTGAAAGAAGGCTTCGGTTTTTTGAAATACAATGAACTGGCCAGGATAATCTACGCGAAGAAAGAAAAGCCAAAGAGCAAAAAAACAGTCCTGATACTTACAGCCGGCACGAGTGATATACCGGTGGCTGAAGAAGCGAGACTGACCCTTGAGCTTATGGGGAACAAGGTCAAGGTGGGTTATGATGTCGGAGTGGCTGGCATACACAGGCTGTTTGACAGGATGCGGGATATCTCCAGGGCAAATGTGATTATAGTGGTCGCCGGCATGGAAGGCGCCCTTGCCAGCGTCGTGGCGGGTCTTACCGAAAGGCCCGTGATAGCGGTCCCCACGAGTGTGGGGTACGGGTCGAGCTTTAAAGGCGTGGCGCCGCTTTTGACCATGATGAACTGTTGTTCGCCCGGAGTCACGGTGGTAAATATAGATAACGGCTTTGGCGCGGGCTATTTCGCGAGCCTGATCAATAAATAATAGCCTTGACTTGATATAGTATAGAGTGTTTGGGGAGGTTGGTCTATAGGTGTAGAGGCTGGTTAGGAAGATAGAAATAGAAGCTAGATGCTGGATTTCAATCTTCTATCATCTACTTCCAGTTTCCAGCATCTTCAATATGGAACAAAAGGAATGAGGGACGGCCTTGATACGTAAGCAGGATATAATAAAAGAGTTGGTGATAAATATCGGGCTTCTAGACGAGGAGAAGATAAAAAAGGCCCTTCTTGAACAGGCTGAGACCAAGGCCTATTTTGCCGGCGTACTGGCCAAGCTGGGGTATGTGTCAAACCAGAATGTCGGCAAGACGATCGCCGCGCAGACAGGCATACTTCCAGTTCCCCTTGATCCCAAGAACATAGAGAAAAAACTGCTGAACCTGTTGCCGTCTAATATCGCTCTCGCTCACAGGGTATTGCCGTTGAAGCAGAAAAGCGGCGCATTAGTGATAGGGACCGACGACCCTTTGAATTTTATAGCCGAGAAAAACCTTGAGGGGATAATAGGCTTGCCAGTAGAGCTGGAACTGGTGAAGTCGAAAGATTTCGAGACTGCCCTTAACGAGCTTTATTCCGCAAAAGAAAAATCAGGGGTAGATCTGGAAAAGGCGTCAGAGGGTATAAAAGATACAAAGGGCGGAGATGATGCGCCTATAGTAAAGCTGGTGAATGTTATCATAGGCGAGGCGGTAAAAAAAAGGGCCAGCGACATACACGTCGAGCCCCTGGAGAATAAATTCCGGGTTCGCTACAGGATAGACGGGGTCCTGCATAATGTGCCTGCTCCGCCAAAGAGGCTGCAGGGATCTATTTTGAGCAGGATAAAGATTATGGCGGGCATGGACATTGCCGAGAAAAGGCTCCCACAGGACGGAAGGATAAAGATCGCGCTAGACAAAAAGGAACTGGACCTCAGGGTATCCAGCCTCCCTGGCATACACGGGGAGAGCATCGTGATGAGGATCCTTGACAAGTCGAGTTTCCTGGTGGGGCTTGAAGACCTGGGATTTCTGCCTGAGGAGAGGAAAGAATTTGAGAAGCTTATAAGCATGCCGAACGGCATGATACTTGTAACCGGGCCTACCGGCAGCGGTAAGACCACGACTCTCTACACGACGCTAAGCCACATAAACCAGAAAGAACGCAAGATCATCACCATAGAAGACCCGGTTGAATATCAGCTCGACGGCATAAACCAGGTCCAGGTCAAGCCGCAGATAGGCCTCACGTTCGCGGGAGGGCTAAGGTCTATGTTAAGGCAGGCCCCCGATATTATAATGGTAGGGGAAATAAGAGACCTGGAGACCGCTCAGATAGCCATACAGTCCGCGCTGACAGGACACCTGATTTTCAGCACGCTCCACACCAACGACGCCGTAAGCGCGATAGCCAGATTGGTCGACATGGGCATAAAAAACTACCTTGTCGTCTCGACTGTCCAGGGCATACTCGCCCAGAGGCTCGTAAGGACTCTGTGCTCATCGTGCAGGGAGGCGTATAAGCCCACAGAAGGGGAGATCCGGATACTCTCGCTGACTCCTGAAGAAGAGAGTGGCCTGGAGCTTTACAGGAGCAAAGGATGTCCGTCCTGTGGTGATACTGGTTTTAAAGGCCGCGTGGGTATATATGAACTTTTCATTATGACTGATGAGATCAGGGAGATGATCCTGGATAATGCCTCAAATTCCGAGGTGCTTAAAAAAGCCAGGCAGGCCGGCATGAAGACGCTCAAGGAAGACGGCATTGAGAAGGTAAAGAGAGGCTACACGACCGTCCAGGAAGTAATGAGGGTTACACAAGATGTCTAATGGCACGCAATATGACCTTCTGTTGAAAAAACTGATCGACAAAAAGTTATTGACCCAGCAGGTCATTGACGAATCGAGAGAAGAGGAAAAAAAGACGGGTAAAAATATATTCAAGATACTCGTTGATAATGATCATGTCAAGGAAAACGTTTTGCTGGGGGCCGTGGCAGACTGGCTCAGCATTGAACTTGTTGACCTTTCCCGCGAGGAAATCGAGAGAGACGCGGTCAATAAGATTTCGGCGTCTACCGCCAAATTTTACAATATAGTGCCGTTGCGGGTAAAGGGCGATGCCGTGGTCGTGGCGACGTCCGATCCGTTAAACATGAAAACAGCGGACGAGCTTAGGTTTATCACGGGCCTGAATATTAAGATGGTCATGGCAAAGCGGGATGACATAACCAAGGCCATAGAGCGCTATTACGGGGAGGAAGAAGAATCTCTCGGCGACGTGATAAACGAGGCGGAAAAGGCCTCAGGCAAGGCTATTATTTCAGCGGCCAAAGATGCGGACAAGCTTAAAGAGATAGCGTCTCAGGCGCCCGTGGTAAAGCTCCTTAATATGGTGCTCCTGCGGGCGATAAGGGAAAAGGCGTCGGATATTCACCTTGAGCCTTTTGAAAAAGAATACAAGATAAGATACAGGATAGACGGTATATGCTATGACGCCGCCCATCCGCCCAGAGACCTCAGTCTGGCTATAAGCTCCAGGGTAAAGGTCATGGCTAACCTGGATGTCGCCGAGAGCCGGCTTCCGCAGGATGGCCGTATCATGCTGGATATTGGAGGCAGGTCCGTGGACCTGCGCGTATCCACCCTGCCGACCCTTTACGGCGAGAGTATAGTGATGAGAGTCCTGGATAAAAACGTGGTCAGCCTTTCGCTCGACCAGCTTGGCATGAATGACGATGTAAAGGCCAGCCTCAGGCATCTGATCCAGAGGCCGAATGGAATCATATTGACGACAGGCCCGACAGGGAGCGGCAAGACCACCACTCTTTACTCCTGTCTCAGGGAGGTAAATAAGATAGAGTATAAGATAATCACCGTCGAGGATCCTGTGGAATATGACATAGAGGGCATAATACAGGTAGCCATGAATTCCAAGATAGACCTCACCTTCGCCAGGACACTTAGGCACATGCTCAGGCAGGACCCTGACATATTGATGGTCGGCGAGATAAGGGATACTGAGACAGCTGAAATAGCTATTCAGTCAGCCCTGACAGGCCACCTGGTACTGAGCACGCTGCATACCAATGACGCGCCGAGCTCGGTTGCGAGGCTGATGGACATGAAGATAGAGCCGTTTTTGATCACTTCGACCGTAAGGGCGGTTATAGCTCAGCGCCTGATAAGGATGATCTGCCAGAAATGCAGAGAGCCATACGAGCCCCAAAAAAGCGAACTCAAAGAACTCGGCATAACCCCGGAAGAGGCAAAGGGTATTAAATTTTATAAAGGCGCGGGGTGTTCGGAATGCAACGGGTCAGGCTATAAAGGCCGCTCAGGTTTGTATGAGCTTTTTATACTGGATGAGAAAATAAGGGAGCTTGTGGTAAAACGCGCGAGTTTATCCGCTATCAGGAACGCAGCGAGGGAAAACGGGATGAAGACATTAAGAGAGGGCGGGGTCAGGAAGATCGTGGAAGGGATCACGAGCATCGAAGAGGTGTTAAGAGAAACCAAGGAGTATATATGAAAAACAAAGGTTTTACGCTCATTGAGCTTCTGGTGGTTATCGCGATTATCACTATCCTGGCGGGCATGGTCGTAAGCGGCGCGCAGCAGGCCAGGAAAAGAGGAGCTATCACAAAAGTAAAGACGCAGATCGTGACGATAGAGACTGCTATAGGAATGTACGAGACAGACATAGGAATCTATCCGGATACAGGCAATAAGAACTTGGTAAAGGCCCTTATGGAAGATTCTGGTGATATTGACTGGAATGGCCCTTACATGAAGATAAGAGAACAAGAGCTTAACGAAAACGGGGAATATCTTGACGCGTGGGGCAGCCCATTCGTTTATGTCAATCCCGGCACGCATAATACATATTCATATGATTTGTATTCTCTGGGTACGGACGGGAAAGGCGACGGAAATGATAGAGATGATGTTACGAATTGGTAATCACAAACCTTGTCCAAGGCTAAGCCTTGGACAAGGCCTTGTCCAAGGCTTAGCCTTGGACAAGAAGCGTGGTTTTACGCTGGTCGAAATGCTTGTGGTGCTGGCGATAATCGGGATGCTGCTCGGTATTTCCATACCCTTTACGTCAGGTTTTGGAAAAGGCCTCAGGATAAAAACCGCTTCAAGGGCCATTCTCGGGACTTTAAGGGTAGCGAGGAGTTCAGCTATTACCTATAGAGACAGGCAGATGGTGGTGTTTGACGCGCAGGAAGGAGCATATTGGATACAGGATGAGGATGGTAATATATCAGAGAAAAAACATAAGCTGCCCGGATCCATAAAATTCGAGTTACCGGGAAACAAAGAATCAGACCCAATAACATTTAAGGATGACGCTGTTATTTTTGTCCCGAGCGGCGCGGTAGAAGGCCCAAGCGGCACCATAACCTTAAGCGACAAAGGAGGCGACTCAAGGACGATCTCCATTATCAGTTCCACGGGCAAGATTACCATACAATAAAACATGAAGCAGAAAATCACGCGCAGACAGAAGGATATATCCAGGCTTTTGCGGGACAGGAAAAAAGCGCAGAAGGATAAGCTAAAATCCAGGCATGATCAGCGTCATTATCCCCACATTTAACAGGGAACGGTTCCTTAAAAAAGCTATAGGTTCGGTCTTATCCCAGACATATCAGGATGTTGAATTGGTAATAGTGGATGACGGCTCAACTGATCGCACTAAAGAAATAGCGCTTTCGTATTGCGTCGAGCGTACAGCGTCTTGCGAAAACGCACGACGCGTGACGCATAACGCAGTACGCTATATTTATCAGTCAAACAAAGGCCCGGCCGCGGCGCGTAATACCGGCATAAAGAACTCGACCAAGCCTTTTATAGCCTTTCTTGATTCAGACGATTGGTGGGACGCCGATAAGCTGGCGGTCCAGTTGGATGCTATGCTGGACGAACCGGATTACACTGTTTCACATACTGACGAGACATGGTACAGAGGCGAGAGGCTGCTGAACCAGAAGAAAAAGCACAAAAAGCAGCACGGTTATATTTTTGATAAATGCCTGAGCCTTTGCGCGGTAAGTATGTCTACAGTAATGATAAAGCGCGGCCTTTTCTATGATATAGGGTTTTTTGACGAATCTCTCCCGTGCTGTGAGGATTATGATTTCTGGCTAAGAGCAAGCGCGAGAAATAAGTTTCTTTTTATTGAGAAGGCGCTCACACTTAAAGACGGCGGCAGGCCGGACCAGGTGTCATATATTTACAGGACAGGAATCGACAGGTTCAGGATACACGCGATTGTAAATCTGCTTGAATCAGGGATCCTTAATCCTAAGCAAAAGAAACTAGCCATTCTGGAGCTCCGGAAAAAATGCCGTATCTACGGCAACGGCTGTATAAAACACGGCAGAAAAGAAGAAGGCGCTCATTACCTGGGGTTAGAGAAGAACTAAAGGTAGAGAGGCTTTTGTTTAAAGATAATCTTTTTGCCGCCGATGACAATGGGATCTTTATTTTTAGCGACAAGGATAATGTATGGAAGGCCTTGTATAAAGGTGGGATGTTACAATGAGCTGGGACCTGGGTGATTTAGTCTGGAGCACTGACCAGACGAGCATTGACACGCGTTCCCGCTTAAAGGGATAGTTGCGACACTTGTTGACCCATATATTGAGTGTGTAGTATCTTCCGCATAGATATCAGCCTACAGCCAAGGTGGCACGATTTCGATCCCATAATAGCCATATAACCCACGCATAATTCAAGTACCATTTTGAAACCCAATCTTACTCCTCAGTCTATATTATTTTTACCCTACCAAACCTATTAATTTACCCCCGACAAAAAGCCGAAAATTCTTTCCCAATGGGCTATATTTATGGTATACTTATAATTGAATAGACATAGACTAATATAGCCTTGTTGTATAGATAAAGAGAGGCTGTTTTTTTACCCACGTTATGATGATGTTTCAAAAAGCCCATAATTTGAAGATAGTGGCAGTAATACTAAGCATAGTATTCTTATGTAATACCAGTCTATATTCCTACCCTGTTTCAAAAGACACCTTAAGAGTTCCGTCTTCTTTCAAAGAACCTGACTATAGAACAAGAGTTCAAGCAACTTTTGCTCATTACCAGTGCCCAATATGCAAAGATACAAATATATTATATGAAACACAGCATTTTAAAATACTATCTGATTTTCACCCTTTAAATTTAGGACATATTTTGGTAGTACCTAAAACTCACACATTGAGTATGGCAACACTTGATGAACAACAATCGAAAGAATTAGAAATACTTACTCTCAATCTAAAAAAGATTCTATCAGAGTTTTATGATTGCGAGGTTATATTTTTTGAACACGGTTCTGTAGTTTCAGATGCAGAAAGAGCTAAACAGGGAGGGAATACAATAGTTCATGCTCATCTTCATATCATTCCAGTACCAAAAGGATTTGATATATTATCAACCCTTAGTAATCAGCCCTATATTACTCTAAAACCTATAAATTCTTTTGAAGACTTATCACAACAGTTTGAAAGTGAGACGGGTTATTTTTTCTATGAAACTCCAGAAGGGGATAAATATATATTTGAATTAGATGTGACCTATACGGCTCCCTCTCAATTTTTAAGACGAATTGTAGGAGAGGCATTGGGGAATGGTGATTGGGATTGGAAAATAGCTTCTCTTGAACTACAGGCTAAATATAAGAGATTGTTTGAACAGACAACAGAAGATTTATTACCTCTGTTTCGGCAGCAGAGAGTTTATAGACACAGTAGGGATGATTCAATTACAGAAGGCTCACCTTCAAAATGCCTCGAAACTTTCCGTGAGCAATTTAAAGATGAAGAGGTTCATATAGGTAATGAGGCTGACGAAGATGAAAGGATAGAGGCAAGTGGCTTGATTAAAGCACGAGGTATGGGAAGAAGCACAGTATATGAAGAATTGAAATGGCTGATAAAAATGGGATTAGTAAGAAGGGTTAAAGGTAAAAGAGATTATTATACACTTACACAACGAGGCCGAGAATTAACTGATAAGCAGGCAAAATTTGTCTGTGGTATTGAAGCATTACAAGGGTTTAGTATACCAAAGGGTGAAACAAGAGCTACAAGAGACAAGATATATCATAACATACAAAATTTATCGAGGCTTAAAGAGGATACAGTTGTATTTTTCTTAGAGGAAGAAGTGGCCCAAAATCCTAATGCTTTTGAAGAGGCTTTAAGAAAACTAGGTAGTAATAAATATCCTGTTATTTTGTTTGAAAATGAAGAAGAGAAACAAAAATTTCTAACAGAACATAATGATTTTATAAATAGAATCTGTGTGGATTATGGTATTGAAGATAGGCTAACATTCATGACTTATAAAGAAGCTGGCATAGAAAATCCCGAAAGAATAAGAGACTTAGAGGCAGAAAATCCCTATCTTATGCAGATACTTGGAATAGATGATTTACATTGTATACCGTTGACTCCTGCGAAACTAAGACTCCATCCAGATTTACAAGCATTAAAAGAACACCTCGACAACGCATAATAAACATCCCACCATTTTATCTTGCCTATATAATTCCAGAGTAGTATTCACAGTTATTATTTTTACCTTGTATTTGGCTTACCAGAATAGTGCCATATTACTGTCTCGCTTAATGGTGCAGCTTTGCCCCTCGCGTGTCCATGGATTGAGTATGTGATTCCTGCCGGGATTTTTCTGTAATTCTTTGATTTTATTGTAGTTAAAAGAAAAAATATGCCTTGAATTTTACTTTTTTTATGGTATAATAATACCCCTGGGAGATTAAATGAGAAAAACGCAGCGTAATAAAAATAAGAAGAGGATAGTTGAGCGCTTAATAAGCTTGTCTGACGCCTCGTCTTTTGATAGCGAATTCTGGCAGAAGCAAACCCCTCAGGATCGTTTTATTGCGACATGGAAAACCATAGGCGAGTTTTATAAAATAAAAGGCATAAATGGATATAAGCTTAGATTACAGAGATCTATTCAGAATATTAAACAGGCATAAGGTTAAGTATCTTATAGTAGGCGCTTATGCTGTAGTGTATTATACTGAGCCGCGATTTACCAAGGATTTGGATCTTTGGGTAAAAGCGGATATCAAAAATGCAGAAAAACTCTATAAAGCCCTCAAACAATTTGGCGCTCCTTTAAGAGATATTCGTTTGAAAGATTTTACAAATGAACGCATGGTATACCAGATTGGCATAGCTCCAATAAGAGTAGATATAATCATGGGCCTTCCCGGGATTAGTTTTGATTTGGCATGGAAAAATAGAGTTAGATCAAAATACGAAGATACACAAATCAATATCATAGGCATAAAAGATTTAATAAAGTCAAAGAAGAAAGCAAACAGACCCCATGATAGACTGGATTTAAACAGATTGACAGCTAAGAAAAGAGCTGGCAATAAAAGCGCCTTCACAAGCTAGTTTTTTGAAGGAGATTTTAGAAGTAGGGGTCAGCGTTTAAAGCTTTCCTTGTGTGTCCGTGGGTTGAGTTTGTGATTCCTGCCCGGATTTTTCTCTAACCCGTTTCATTTAAACAAATTATAAAAAATACCTTGAAAACACCCCCTTTATAGGGCATACTACATATTAGATATATACATACGCCAAATAGGCCTTTAGGGAGAAGGAGAGGTCATTTTTTTGCCTAGATTATGATGAAGATTAGAAAAGATTTCAATGTGAGGATAGTATCAATTTTGATAAGCATAGTATTCTTATGTAATACCACCCTCTATGCCTATCCTGATTCAAGAGACACCCTGCGACCTCCTTCTCATTTTAATAAGCCAATGGAAGAGTGGATAGGGGAGCAACACAAACAAGAAGAACAGGCTAGCACTGGAAATCTTGGCATTGGCTCTGGCGGAGGGATGTGGAGCGAGGTATTGGATATAGTTAGTAGGCTCATGGATAAAGGCTTCTTAGCAGGGGCTCAGGAAATGCTTGGGGATGTCCGCGTCATGATGAAGGAATTTCAGGATGAGCTTGAAGTAGCGGGAGATGATAAGCAAAGACATGGCGAAGTTATTGCTAGGTTTGAGCAAAGACTTACTGAAGAATTTGGAGTGAAAAAAGCTGATCCCAAGGACATAGCCGCAGACCTTGCATCAGACTTTACGGAGTCTGCATTATCAAGGGAGCAGGAGCTTTATGAAGAAATCGAGATGCGTTTAACAACTTATGCCGCCATTGATAGTGATATTAGGTTAAAGGTATTTTTTGATGAAAATAAAGGACGAAATATGGTCGTTGTTGACTATGGCGAAAAACTTGAGTCACCAGAAGTCAATCCTAATTATAGAATTTACGCATCCAGATGGCCTGAAGAAATGCTCGAAAAAGTTGTGAAAAAATTTGAAGACACAGGACATTCTTTATCCGAACTGGTGAAGGGTTCAGAAGTTGCTATATTGGGACCAGGGCCTGGTCTTATTGAAGTGAGAGCGTTGTTGCAGATAGAGCCTGAAATTCAGACTATTCATGTTGTTGAACTTGATAGGGGTAATTTCCTAAGAATCTTTAAAGAATGGTTAGCCCTTTCTCCTGCTGAACGTCAACGTATTAGGCTGCATCGCGCTGACATCTGTTCTATGCCATTTAATAGCGGGACACTTGCCATGATTTATGCGGCAGGGACAGGAACAGATGTTCTTGGGAGAGAAAAAACCATAGAGTTATTGAGAGAGATGTACAGAGTATTGATGCCCAACGCTGCGGTTCTGGGGAGAATTAAGCTTAGTTGGATTCATCATGTCTCTGAGGTATTGCGGGATATAGGTTTTAATACTGATGGGATTGATGAAGACCATCTTTATTATGCCCAGAAATTAAGTTTATCCGACGAAAGCGTAGTTAATGAATTATACCAGGAAGCATATGGGCCACTGGTTAAGGTTAGAGATGGATATCGACGACTAATAACTGAAGTCCAAGATAAAGAGGATATGAACTGGGCGAAGGTAGGAGTTATATCACATGAAATAATGAAGGAATTAGAAGTGGTACAGATTGCATTAGACAGGACACTGGAGAGATCAATAATTGCTGGTACAGAAGAATTACAGCTTGAAATTGGAGCATTTTCTATTGGATTAAATAGGGCTAGATCTGACATGAAAGATGTTATGGATGAATATTACACTGCTGATCGTACTCGTACTAGATGGGCAATTATTAGATTTAGTGTAATTCCCGAAAGAATAGACAGTCTTTTAGAGCTATTAACCAGTGGTCAAATGATTCCAAGCAGAGAAATAGAAGGCAGGCCTCTAATTTATGATGAACGAGTGCTGAATCTATTTATTGCTAAGCATGAATTAGGTAATATAGTTGGCCTTTTGTTCCTCGACATTAGGGAACTAACCAAGAGATGTTTAGATGTAGAAAATGTAGAGCAGATTGAAGAAGCAGTTCATCTTGAGAATAGACTTTGGCGTAGTGATTTTCACTTGCAAGAGCATATAGAAAAGATAAGAAGAGGGGATTATGATTTGGATAAAATAGCTGATGAGGTTAGGACTACACTCGAAGAGATGCACGGTATAGTTAAAGAGATGGAGGTATTCGTTACCTCTATATCAGATAGTATTTCAGATAAGACTTTTGTGGAGAGATTATTAAGGGAAATCGGTAAGGCAGACAGGCTCTTTACAGGATTTATTTCAGGCAAGATGACTTTAGAACTAGACCAAGTTGATTTGGGAACAGTGTTATCCGAGGTTTACAGTAGTTTCAGGAAGAGATGGAGAAAACAAGGTAGAGAAGATTTAGTTATAGTTGAAGATTTACCACATGAATTGATGGTTGTCGTTGATGAGATAAAGATGGATCGAGCTATTTTCAATTTGATAAATAATGCCTCTGAGGCAATGCCAGATGGAGGAAAGATAACAGTTTCAGCAAAGCTGACAGAAGATGGGATTGTAATCTGTGTAAGTGATACAGGCAGAGGTATGCCGCAGGAAGCAATAGACAATTTTCGACAAGGTATTGCCGGATTCTCTATCAAACCAAGAGAAAGAGGTATAGTTCACGGATTAGGATTATATATTGTTTGGAGCACCATTAAGGCCCACAACGGTACTATAGATGTTGAGAGTGAACCCGATAGAGGCACTACTTTTACTATCACTTTACCCGCTCAGCTAGTTGAAACTAAGCCTGAGATGGTTTCTGTCGAACCTGTTGATGCTGGCGATGTGGAAGCAGCAAGGGTAGCATTAGAGCGGGCAATGGAGAGAGAAAGGCTGGCCGAGGACAAAGACCCTAATATGGCTCTACTGACCCAGGTCAGAGAATATCTTATGGAAGAATGGACTATTGTCGCTGCAGCTGTGGTGCAGGAAAGAGACCCTAGTGAAATTCAGGCAAAATTAGAATCGTTCCTACGTGCAATTGTCGATGCCGAGTCCATGCTACCTGAAACAGCAAGGAGCGTATTGCGCGATGGATTGCAGAACTTTTGGGGTCTTGAGCTATTATCTCGTGTAGAGCAGGCTCGTTTTATAGATCCTAAGACTATACAAAGACATACAGCATACATTGCAGGTATTGATGATCCAAGTACACCAGTTGGGGCTCGACTTCTAATGGAGTTACAGAGTCCAGACGCTGTAAGGGAAGGAATAAGAGAAGCTCAGAGACGTATGGACGAAGAAAAGATTAAAGAGCTTGCTGTAGAAGGTGAATTAGACAAAGCGCAACGCCTCGCTCAACTTATTTTAGAAGAGGAGCCTGATAATGTCGCTGCCCAGCAGCTTATTTATTTAGTCGAAGCTATTAATGCTGTAGAAGGCGCAAGAGACGCGGTAGAATTAACCCTTGATGAAAATGGGGAATTGGCATTAGTTTTTACTGAACTCCATTTATATCCAGGAGAAACTATATTATGCAATTTACCTGGCCCTGATGTCTCTAAACAAGAAGTAGTTAGAACCGCAAGGCAAAAGGTTGATGCGCTTAGAGAGAGAATGTCTTTATTAGATAGTCATATAAGAGAGTGGAATGAGAGAATAGCTTCAATGGAGGTTACCGACTTAGATGAAGTAAGGACTGAGTTAACAAGGATAAGAGATGAATGTGCATCAGTTAACGATTTTTATAATAGCATCACTCCAGGTGGTATAAGTTATTTTCGTTCTACCTCTGAATATAGAGCCTTCTATCTTATAGACTGGTTATTTTCTCATTTTTGGGGGAATTACTTTAGCCCAACTTTTAGTGACGTATCTGATTTTACAGAAGCTATTATGACAAGAGAAATGACGATTGAGGAGGTACTGTCACAATTAGAGGCATGGCATGTTGCTTTTGATGAAGTAATAGGTCTTATTGATGAAAGGTTGGTTGCCAGCCTCGATAGTAGCGAGCCTAAGAGGCTTGTATCTGACCTTCTTGAGGCTATACGAGAGGATAGAACGAAGAGAATCAAACCCGAAGGTGAAAGACTGGCATCATTTGGAGATATGCTCTTAGCATCAGAGCAAGATACATTAGCCCTTGTTCTTTATATGGTAGCTGATAGGTTTTATCCTGAGCAAGACTTTATATCGTTTGTTTTAGACCGCCGAGGCTACAGAAGGCTCAGCGATGCCTTATCCCAACAGGGCGCATCTTATGGATTGGATGGAGTTTTTGTCGAAGTCCCGCGCGGCCGAATATTAGCCCAAGCCTTGCATGACTTAGGTTGGGTCCAGGATAGAGTCAGCGAGAGAACTACTGATAAAGGCAGGAGATTCCATAGTGTTAGTTTGGTCAGAAGAAAGATTAATACAGTTGGGTTTAGAGCTACGTATGTATTAAATGAAACTGAAGCATTCTTAGAAGAGGTAGATGAATTATTAGAAGATGAACAAATACCAGTTATCATGGCAGAGAATATAGCTCAGGAGCGAAATTTGAGGAGTATTGCAAGAATAAGGGAAAAGGTTGATGGTAAAGAGATGTTTATTATAAACTTAAATAGAAGGCGTCAAGCACATGAACAATGGCAACAGTTGGTAGGAGATGCTAATTCTTACAATTTTAGAAATATCGAAGATGTTACTAAGAACATGCAGTTGATTCATGCCCTCGCAACTGCAAAATAATACCTGGAAAATTGAAAAATTGGGGACAGCGCCCATTTTTTGACCCTTGAAAGATTAGTCATAATTTCCTGTCCGTCAGTCTATTGATTACTTCCCAGATTATGTAGTAAACTGAAGCCTGTCTTGTTAATCATTCTAAAAATTCCTTCTCTTGAAAAGATTCTTGAAAGAAATCCCCGTGTTTCTGTGTCTATATATTAGTGAAGCAAATTCCCCTCACCCCCGTACCACTCGCTTCGCTCGGGTACGGGGCAGGCCTAACTCTCTCCCCAGAGGGGAGAGGGAACATTTGGAGGTTTTATGAAGCGTGCTGTTTCGTTGTTGGTGTTGAGTTTTTTTATTGTAGGTATTGCCGTTGCTAGTGAGGTCTGGCAGCCGGTGAGCGGTATTAAGGAATCTGATATTAAGGAGGTGATTATTGAAGAAGGGGTTATTTACGCATCGTCGGAGAAGAGGTTGTACAGGAGCGAGGATTATGGTGAGACATGGAGGGTAGTGTTTTCTGCAAGAGGTGATGGCAATATTATTAGTTTTATCAGCATTTCTGAGCAAGACCTTTTTGTCTGTACGGAAAAAGGTGTGTTCAGGAGCTCGGATGGCCGATCCGCATGGAAAAGGATCTTCAAGGGCATTGGCACAGAGGAGAATGGCGCACAGCATATAGCATTTTCGCAAGATGGCATTATATATATTGGAACAAAGGCCGGACTTTTTCTCAGCAATGATAATGGAGCAACGTGGGAAAAGGACTCTGGAGAGGCAGGAAACCTGAGCGTAAGATGGATTACATTTCACGGCAAAGATATATTTCTTGCGGCAGAAAAAGGCGTGTATAAAGGCGCCCGAGACAGATGGAAAAGAGTGCTTGTGACATCCATGGAGGATGTAGAATATGACAGCGATACAGTAGATACGGCAGTTATTGCAGAAAAACCAGTCAACAGTATGATGTCCGAGCAAAACTCATTATTCATTGCAACTGACACGGGAATATTTGTAAGTGAGGATGGAGGGGATAGCTGGAAAAGTTTCCCATCAGGCGGTCTCATTTCTCAAAAAGTAAATCGTCTTTTATATAAAGATAATCTTTTTGCCGCCACTGACAATGGGATCTTTATTTTTAGCGACAAGGATAAGGCATGGAGAGCGCTGTATAAAGGCGTAGCCGGTGATAAAGCAAATTCAATAGCCTCGGACAATAAAGGCAATATCTGGGTGGCTACGAATAAAGGTTTGTATAGATCCCGATTTAATAATAATGTCATTTCAGTTGCTCGCAATGACAAAGGGAGCGAGGAAGAAAATATCCTCGGACAATTCGCGCATGAACCGAGCATCAGAGATGTGCAGGAAGCCGCTATTGACTACGCAGAGGTCCACCCTGATAAAATAAAGAAGTGGAGGGAGGATGCCAGACGCAAGGCCCTTCTTCCTGATGTCTCTCTAGGCCTGGATCGATACGTCACGGATCTTTATCACTGGGATGCAGGGCAGAATCCTGATGTCTTGCAGACAGGCGATGATGTCATAACATGGGATGTTACGATGAGCTGGGATCTGGGTGATTTAATCTGGAGCACTGATCAGACATCGATAGATACACGCAGCCGTCTCATGGTGCAGTTGAGGGATGATATACTCGATGAGGTCACTAGGACCTATTTTGAGCGGCGCAGGCTGTTGATTGAAAAACATTTTTCTCCTCCCAGCACCGCCAGAGAAAAGATAGAAAAAAGACTGAGGATCGATGAGCTCACAGCAGATCTTGACGCCATGACCGGCGGTCAATTCTCAAAAGACTTAGATAAATAATATTTCCGCTGTCTCCACGTCTTGGCCCAGCTAGGTTGCGCAGGCTAAAGCCTGCGACTACCACTTTTTCAGCAACCTCCGAGATTTTTCTTGACGCAACAATCTTGATATGATACACTTATAAAAAATGGAGCCATTAATGCGAAAACATTTTTCACAGTGGTTTGTAATCACCCTTGTTTTAATAGCTCTTATCTTTGTAATAAATACCAAATATATATACGCAGCCGAGCTTAAGGAAGATGCTGAATCATATCGCGATCAAGGTCATAAAGTCCAGCAGATAGGCGAAATCGACCAGGCTATCTCATGGTATCAGAAGGCCGCGAGCCTTGATCCGAACTACGCTGCCCCACATAATGACCTGGGAATTCTTTTTGAGACAAAGGGCTGGCTTGACCGCGCTGAGGTCGAGTACCAGAAGGCAATATCGATAGACGGTAATTACGCCAAGGCCCATACCAACCTGGCTCTTCTTTATGAGAGAAAAGGTGAACTTGAGAAGGCCGCGTTTCACTGGATGAGGCGCTATAAGCTCGGCACCCCGCAGGATCCTTGGACACAGGAAGCCAGGCAGAGGCTTGAAAAAATCGGGTTGCTCGAGAAAAAAGATACCAGGAAAACGCCCGCGGCGAAGCCCCCATCTAAAATAGAAGAGGATGTTTCGAGGAAAAAGTCAGAGTTCGTGACTCCTCCGGCGAAAGAGACTAAAAAAAGAAAAACCGAAAGGCCGGCCAGGGTTAAAAAGACAAAGGAGCTTTCGGAAGAATGGACATTGCTCGGCGAGAAGCCCAAGAAGGTTTCCAGGGGGAGGCCTAGGCAGAAACAGGCCCCAAAGTCGAAAGAGTCAGACATAGACAGAGAGCTGCGGGAATCGCTCAGGCTGGCCGAAGAGAGGTTAAGGCAGGAGCAGGGCAGGAATGTCCCGCCGATGGCTGAGCGGAAAGAGACAGTGGAGAGAAAACCTAGATCGGATCCCGGCTCCCAGAGCTATTATGTTAAGGCAAACAGTTATTTTGAAAAAGGAGAGTATTCCAGGGCGCTCGACACAATAAGGTCCGCAAAGAGAGAGCATCCGGACGACGCCGACCTGCTTAATCTGGAAGAGTCCATAAAAAACAAAATGAAGGAGGAGAGGATAAAGGATCATTATAACGAAGGCCTGATGCGTTATCGCGATAATAATTTTTCAGGCGCGAGGAAAGAATTTGAGGCGATATTGAACATATTGCCGGAATAATTTTCCCTTCCATTTTTTACAGTATCCCTGAAAAACACCATGCACCCCGTTAGAAAATATCATAAAAATTTTAGATGATTACCAGCCCTGACAAACTATGAAAAAAGAAAGACTGTTTTTAATAGACGGAAATTCCTATTGTTACAGAGCGTATTACGCCATAAAGGACCTGAAGAATTCCAAAGGTCAGCCGACAAACGCCGTATACGGGTTCATTCTTATGCTGAAAAAACTGCTCACGTCGGAAAAACCGGACTATATAGGCATAACTTTTGACCTCAAAGGCCCGACCTTCAGGCATAAGAAGTTCAAGGAATACAAGATAAAGAGAAAACCCATGCCCGATAACCTCGTTTCCCAGATGCCTTTAATAAAAGAGGTGGTCTCGGCCTACAATATACCTATATTCGAGAAAGAGGGATTTGAGGCGGATGATATACTGGCGACAGCGGCCAGGAAAATGGCTAAAGAGGGTGTGGAAGTTTATATTGTCACGGGAGATAAGGATGCCCTGCAGCTGGTTGACGATAACATAAAGATCTACAGCACGCACAAAGAGGGGTTTGTATACGACAGGGATGCAGTGATAAGCAGGTTTTCGGGGCTCGGCCCGGGTAACATGGCGGATCTCATGGCCTTGTCCGGAGACGCCAGTGACAATATACCGGGGGTCCGCGGGATAGGCGAAAAAACAGCCATAGAGCTGATAAAGGATTTTAAGAACATAGAGAACCTGTACAGGAATCTTGACAAAGTAAAGAGCGAGGCAAGGAGAAAGATGCTGGCGGATCAGGAAGAGATAGCCCGTTTGTCAAAACAGCTCGCTACCGTAGATGATTCCGTGCCAATTGAAGTTGAGCTCGGCTCTATGCGCCTAAAGGGTCCGGATCAGGATAGGTTGGTCAGGATATTCAAGGACCTGGATTTTAAAGTGCTGGCAAGAGAAGCTGCTCCTGAGGGCCCTGGTTTACGCTCAGGGGCGTGTTACAGGACCATAAGCGACAAAAAAGGTTTCGAAGGCTTCCTGAGAGAGCTTAAAAAACAAAAAGAGTTTGTATTTGATTTTGAGACAACCAGCGAAAACCCGCTGGACGCCGTACCTGTAGGTATTTCGTTTTGCTGGGAGGAGGGCAAGGCTTATTATGTGGCGCTCGCCAGTAAGGCTCCAGGCTCCAGGCTCCAGGCTGAAGGGGTTGAATCAGGGTACGCATTTGAAGAGCTCAAGGGGATCATGGAAGATGAGAAGATAAAGAAGATAGGGCAGAATATAAAATACGAGAAATTAATCCTGTCAAATCAGGGTGTAGACCTGAAGGGCATAGAGTTTGACACCATGATAGCGTCTTATTTATTAAATCCCTCAAAGTTTAACCACAACCTTGATGACCTGGCGTTCGAAAGGCTTGACCATAAGATGATATCCGCGGATGACCTTCTGGGCACCGGCAAAAAGCGCGTGAATATGAGTGAGGTGCCGCTGGACAGGATTTCGGAATACTCCTGCGAGGACAGCGATATTACCCTGAGGCTGAAACGGATCCTCGAGAAGGATCTTTTTGAAAAAGAGCTGGACAGGCTTTTCACGGAAATAGAACTGCCTCTGATTGACGTGCTTTCGGATATGGAGTTATCGGGCGTAAAGATAGACGTTAAACTTCTAAAAGACATGTCAAAGGAAGTAACTAGGGAGCTGGAGGTTATTGTAGAGAATATATATAAAATGGCGGGTACCAAATTCAATATAAATTCCCCCAAGCAGCTGAGCGGGGTGCTTTTTGAAAAACTGAAACTGCCGGTCGTGAAAAAGACCAAGACCGGGTTTTCCACGGACGTGGGCGTCCTGGAGAGGCTGGCCTTTGTTCATCCACTGCCAAAAGAGCTGCTCATGTACAGGGAACTTTCAAAGTTAAAATCGACTTATATAGACGCCCTGCCTGAACTTGTCAATGAAAAGACCGGCAGGCTGCATACTTCATTCAACCAGACGATAGCCGCTACCGGCAGGCTTTCGTCAAGTAAGCCTAACCTGCAGAATGTCCCGGTAAAGACTCCTCGGGGCAGGGAGATACGAAAGGCCTTTATAGGAGAAAAAGGCAACCTGATAGTATCGGCTGATTACTCACAGATAGAATTAAGGATACTGACGCACCTGTCCAAAGACGAGGAGCTCTTAAAGGCGTTTGAAAGAGGCCTGGATGTCCATACCCACACGGCGTCTTTGATCTTTGACGTGGATGAAAAGGACGTCACCCCGGAACAGCGTTCCAGCGCAAAGACCGTGAATTTCGGGATAGTCTACGGGATAAGCGCGTTCGGGCTTTCGAGAGGCCTTTCCATTGATCCCGCCAGCGCGCAGAGATTCATAGATTCTTATTTTGAAAGATATCCGCGCGTGAAGCTGTACATGGAGGACACCGTGGAAGAAGCCAGGGATCTGGGTTACGTGACGACGCTTTTTAACAGGCGGAGGTATATACCCGAGATAACCGCCGGAAGTATGAGAGAACAACAGCAGGCCGAGAGGATAGCCATTAACGCCCCGATACAGGGCTCGGCCGCGGATCTTATAAAGATAGCGATGATAAACATACATAAGGAGATGGCGGAGAAAAGTTTTTCCTCAAAGATGATATTGCAGGTGCACGATGAGCTCGTGTTCGAGGTCCCTGAGAAGGAGCTTAAGACAATGATCAAGATGATCAAGGAAAAGATGGAAGGCGCCGTGAAGCTTCGCGTGCCAGTAGAGGTGAGTGTGAAGTCCGGGAAGAACTGGCTGGAGGCGGAATGATTATAGGCGTTACAGGCAGTTTTGGCAGCGGCAAGACCACCGCGTCTAGGATGTTCGGTTCTATGGGCTCGCGCGTAATCGACGCGGACATAGTCTGTCGTAAGCTTATGCTGCCGGGTAAGGCAGTCTATAAAAAAATAATAAGGCACTTCGGCGAGGATATAGTCAGGGCGGATAAGTCCATAGACAGGGTAAAGCTGGCGGATATCGTTTTCGATAATGCCTCAAAGCTCAGGCTGCTGAACAGGCTCGTACACCCTGAGACTATAAAAGAAATAGAAAGGCTTATCTTCCGCTGGAAAACCACTGCTCCGGTCGTAGTCGAAGGGGCGCTGCTTATCGAGTCAGGTTTTTATAAGAAGCTGGATAGCCTGGTAGTGGTTAGATCTGAAAGGGCTAAACAGATAGACAGGTTAATGAGGGCAAAGGGCATGACAAAAAAGGCCGTGTTAAAAAGACTACGTTCGCAGGCGCCGTTGAAAAAAAAGCTGGCGTTCGCGGATTTTGTTATAGATAACAGTGGTTCAAAAAACGAAACAAGAACCCAGGTTAAAAAAATCTGGAAGCAATTTAGGAGGCGTAGGGGGGGCTTATGATTGTAAGTCAAAAACTTGACATTGAAAAATTAAAATCTATCAAGATATCGGAGCTGAATAAAATCGCCCGGGAGATGAACGTGAACGGAGTCAGCAGTTTAAAAAAACAGGATCTTATATTCAAGATTCTTCAGGCCCAGACTGAGCGAGCCGGCCTTATATTCGGGGAGGGTGTCCTGGAGGTGCTGCCTGATGGTTTCGGGTTTTTGCGTTCGCCAAATTATAACTATCTCCCATGCCCCGATGACATATATATCTCGCCCTCACAGATTAAAAAGTTCGCGTTGCGCACGGGTGATACTGTAAGCGGGCAGATAAGGCCGCCTAAAGAGGGCGAAAAATATTTCGCGCTCCTTAAAGTGGAAGCTGTAAATTTCGAGAGTCCTGAAGCGGCTAAAGACAAGATACTGTTTGACAACCTGACGCCCCTTTATCCCAATCAGAGATACAAGCTGGAAACCAAAAAGAGTGACCTGACGGCCCGCGTTATGGACCTCCTGACGCCTATAGGAAAAGGCCAGAGAGGCATGATAGTGGCGCCTCCTTACAGCGGCAAGACTATTATCATGCAGAAGGTGGCGAACAGCATAACTGAAAATTACCCGGAGGTCATAATCATGGTGCTCCTTATCGATGAACGGCCTGAAGAGGTCACTGATATGCAGCGGACTGTCAAGGGCGAAGTCATAAGCTCCACCTTTGATGAGCCCGCCGAAAGACACGTCCAGGTCTCTGAAATGGTGCTGGAAAAGGCCAAAAGGCTGGTCGAGCACAAGAAAGACGTCGTTATCCTCCTGGACAGCATCACCAGGCTCGCCCGGGCCTATAACGCAGTAGTCCCGCATTCGGGCAAGATACTGTCTGGCGGCGTGGACTCAAACGCGCTCCATAAGCCGAAGAGGTTCTTTGGCGCGGCCAGGAACATAGAAGAGGGCGGAAGCCTGACCATTATCGCTACCGCGCTCGTCGACACTGGGAGCCGTATGGACGAGGTCATATTTGAGGAATTTAAGGGTACAGGCAACATGGAGACCCAGCTCGACAGGAACCTTTTTCAGAGAAGGGTATACCCGGCCATTGACATAAAGAGGTCCAATACGAGAAAAGAGGAGCTCCTCTTGGATGAAAAAGAACTCCAGAGGATATGGATATTAAGGAAGGTCCTGAGCGAGCTTAACAGCGTCGAGGCCATGGAACTCTTGCTCCAGAAGCTGGCGAAGACCAAGACAAACGAAGAGTTTTTGGAGAGCATGAACCAGTAAATGATAGGAGGTTTATCATGAAAGAAAAAATTCACCCTAATTACAAGGAGACGACTATTGTCTGCGCGTGCGGCGAGGTCATACATACCCGTTCGACGAGGCAGAATATACGCGTGGAGATATGTTCTAAGTGTCATCCGTTTTTCACGGGCAAGCAGAAACTCATT
>JAHIYJ010000006.1 GCA_018814825.1 Candidatus Omnitrophota bacterium | reverse complement strand
TACCTGCTTGTAAAAAATTTTTCCAGAGGAGAAAGGCCGTGGAGCGCGGTTGAGATTTCCACGGAACTCGAGATACCCACCCGGCTCGTAAGGGACATATTGTTTAACCTGACTGAGGCGGGGCCCGAAAACCTTCTATTGAAGAATATCCAGGAAAAATATTGACCTGCCTTAGGTTTTCTTTATAATGGAACGATGCGATATACCTCCGGACAGGTGCTGGACATATTGAAACAATACTGGGGCTATGATTCTTTCCGGCCGCTGCAGGAAGAGATCATCTTTTCTGTCTTAGAGGACAGGGAAAGCCTTACGGTCCTTCCGACAGGAGGGGGTAAATCCCTTTGTTTCCAATTGCCCGCACTTCTCAAAGACGGTATGGCGGTTGTCATATCGCCTCTCATATCCCTTATGAAAGACCAGGTGGACGCGCTGAAAGACATAGGTATAGCCGCGGAGTACCTGAACTCAAGTCTTTCACCTAAGGAACACAGGAAGATAATAGGGCTCATTTCCGAACAAAAAATAAAACTCCTTTATATCTCGCCCGAGAGACTACAGGGTGAAGGGACCATTGATCTTTTGAGCTCTATCCCCATAGCGTTTTTTGTGATAGATGAGGCACATTGTATCAGCCATTGGGGGCATGACTTCAGGGCGGATTACCGCAACTTAAGGATAATCAGGAAAGTATTCCCTTATATAAGTGTTCACGCTTTTACCGCCACTGCCACAAAAGAGGTGCGGGACGATATCGTGGCGCAGCTCGGGTTCGACAACGCTAAGATACACATCGCTCCTGTCGATCGGGCAAACCTTACCTACAGGATAACGCCGCGTTCCAACATTATAAAGCAGATTACTGATACGCTGGAGAAGCATCCCGGGGAACCGGGTATCATATATTGCCTGCGCAGGGACGACGTGGACACGATATCCAAAAAACTAAATAAGCTAGGTTTTAAAAATCGACCCTATCACGCCGGGCTTACGGATGAGATACGGCATGCTAACCAGGATAAGTTTATCAATGAGGATGTCGATATCATAGTGGCCACGGTCGCTTTCGGTATGGGCATTGACCGTTCGAACATCAGGTTTATTATACACGCGGCCATGCCGAAGAGCCTGGAATATTACCATCAGGAGACAGGACGTGCCGGACGGGACAGCCTAGCGTCATATTGTTACATGTTTTTCGGGGGCAATGACTACCGTGTCTGGAAATTCCTTTCGGAGAAGTCCGCCAACCAGGATACTCTCGTCATGAAACTGAACACCGTCTATAATTTTTGCTCAAAGCCCCAGTGCAGGCACAAGGCGATAGCAAATTATTTCAACCAGGCATATGAAAAAGACTCTTGTGAATCATGTGACTATTGCCTGGGCGAATTTGACATGATGGAGGACCCGCTTAAGGTGGGCCAGGATATATTGTTTTCGGTGTATGAAGCCACTCAGGATATCTCTTTCGGCTTCGGCGCGGGCCACATAGCCAGCATACTGAAAGGCCATCTCAGTGATAATATAGAGAGAAGGGGGCATCATAACCTTTCCAGATTCGGGGCAATGGCCGGGCAATCGATTGAGTTTATACGATACATGATAGAACAAATGATAGGTCAGGATTTTCTTGTAAGAGAAGGAGAGTATTCCACTCTCTCGTTGACAGAGTCAGGCGTAAAAGTCTTGAGAGGGGAAGTGACTCCTTTACTGGTCAAGCCTCTCCTTGCCAAAAAGAAAAAAGAGATAGCGAAAAAAACAAGGGAATTAAAAGAAAGAGAATGGCAGGGCATAGACCACGACCTCTTTCAGCTCCTGCGCGAGAAAAGGGCTGAGCTTGCCAAGAAGCAGGGTGTCCCGGCCTTTATAATCTTTGGCGACAGGTCGTTGAAAGACATGGCCGCGATCAAACCCACTACAAAGGAGCAGTTTACCGCGGTATTTGGGGTGGGAGAAAAGAAAGCCAGGACCTATGCCGGCTCCTTCACCGCAGTAATCAAAGGCTACATTAAGGCGTAGCCTGCTCATCTTTTTGCATTTATGTCATATATGGTGTATACTTTTTAGAAAAAAGAAAGAAACGCTGATGAAAAAATGCCCCTATTGCGCTGAGGAGATCCAGGACGAAGCCTTAAAATGCAGGTTCTGCGGAGAGTTTTTAGAGAAAAAGCCTAAGGTCAGCTGGTTCTTCAAAAGCTCCACCCTTATTGTTTTATTTTTATGCGTTGGGCCGCTGGTCCTGCCTCTTGTGTGGCTAAACCCGCGCTTCAGCCGCAACACCAAGATTATCATAACCATTATGACCGCTATTGTGAGTTATTTTGTGTGGGTCGCCACGGCAAGGGCGTTTAGATCCCTGAGTTCTTATTATGGCCAGGTATTTAATTAAGCTATGAGAACAGCCGCTTCATTTTTTATACTAACAGCGTTTTTATTCACAGGGTGTACTGCCCTAAAGACTACCGGCAGGGTCATCGGCACCACTGGAAAAGTCGCGTTTGTGACAGGTAAGGCTGTCGGCAAAGTGGCTATGGGCACTGCAAAGGTCACGGGCAAGGGCGTAAAGACAGTGGTGAACATGGCCGTTGGTAAAGAAGTGGTAAAGCTGGACAAGAAATGCAACAGCCTTTATGTGGACACGGTCTTGAATAGAAGAGTAAGTACTAAACTGGTCCTGGACACAGGCTGTACAGATACGCAGATATCAGCTGATATTGCCAGACGCCTGGGCATACGGACTGATCAGGGCAGTAAGGTCTCCTGTAAGCTGGCTGACGGCCGCATGGTCTCGGGAAGGGCGGTGAACCTGAGGGAAGTAAGGCTGGGAAGGGCCAAGGCGAGCAATGTAAGGGCCATTGTGCTGGACAGCGCGGGGGAGAAAGAGGCAGGGCTATTGGGAATGTCATTTCTGGATAATTTCGTCTTCAGGATAGATACTGAAAAGAGCGAGCTGGTGCTGCAAAAAAGATAAGGGAATATGTCTTATATAAAGAGGGGCGTCAGTCTCGGGATAATCACGGTTGTATTGGGCTTCGGGTTTCTGTCAGCGGGCCGCGAAGCCGTAGCCGATGATGGATCCGAGGATTCTTTTCACTTTACAGTGACCGCGGATATGCGTTATAATCATGGACCTTTCCGCAAGGTATGCAGGGCGATCAACCAGAAGTCCGGTGGGCCGGGAGCGTTTCATATATCCGCGGGAGACATAGAACCTGTCAGCGTGGCTCGCAGGATAATAGATGAGGAATTCGGGGCCGACATGGTCTGGTATCCTGTTTTGGGTAACCATGAGCTGGACGACGCGTCCGGTTCTGACGTGGAATGGATCAAAAAGGAGTTTCATTCTTTGCCGTATATAGTGAATAGCGGCCCGGTTAATTCGGAGGAGACAACATATTCATTTGATTACAAAAATGCCCATTTCGTGGTATTGAACGAGTATTATGACGGCGCCAGCGATAGAGGGGGAGACGGGGACATAGTCCCCGAGCTCTTATCCTGGCTCCGGGACGACCTTGATAAAAACACAAAGCCGGCTATCTTTGTATTAGGGCACGAGCCGGCCTTTCCTTTGCCTGATGAATACTGGAAGAGCATCCGGCATTACGGCGACAGCCTGGATAAGTATCCTGAAAACCGTGATGCCTTCTGGAGCTTGCTGGAAGAAAAGAAGGTGGCGGCTTATATATGCGGGCACACACACCGCTACTCGCATTATCAGCATGAGGGAGGCGAAGTATGGCAGGTGGTAGCGGTAACCTTCCCGCCTCCGGACAATACCTATAGGTATGACGCGTGGCTTAATATAACGGTCTCCGGCTCAACCATAAAATTCGAGGTCTATAGGGACGTTGATAAAGACGGGGATTATATGGTATATGACAGCTGGACAGTATCTTTGTCGGATAGATTAGCATGCCGTGTGTTATAGGGGATGTAAAATTGAAGACCCCTGTTATGCTGGCGCCTCTGGCCGGCATAAGTTCCTACCCATTCAGGATCCTTAATCGCATGTTTGGCTGTGAGTTTTGCTTTCTCGAGATGATCAACTGTTGTTCCCTGGCTCATTCAAGCAAAAAGACCTTTAAGATGATGAGGCCGGGCAGGGGTGACAGTCCTCTTGGCATACAGTTATTAGGGGCGAATGAAGAGCATATCCTCATGTCCCTTGAAAAACTCCGGGAAATGGATTTTGATATGGTGGATTTTAACGCCGCCTGCCCGCAAAGGAAAGTTACAACCAGGGGAGAAGGCGCAGCCTTGTTAAAGGATCGTAAAAAACTCGCGAGCCTCCTAAATCTTATGGTTAAAAACTGTGATAGGCATGTTTCAGTGAAGATACGCCTGGGATGGGATAGCGTCTCAAATGCCAGTGATATTGCCTTGTCCTGCCAGGAGACCGGGATAAAGGCTATTTTTGTCCATGGCCGGACAAAGGAGCAGGGATACAGCGGCACGGTGAATTACAAGGCAATAGCCGGGATAAAGAAAAAGCTTGAGATACCTCTTGTGGCAAGCGGGGATATCCTGAGTGCCGAACTGGCGAAAAAAATGTTTGATGAAACAGGCTGCGACGCTGTGACAGTCGCGCGGGGCTCACTGGGTAACCCGTGGCTCTT
>JAHIYJ010000059.1 GCA_018814825.1 Candidatus Omnitrophota bacterium | reverse complement strand
CGTAATCTGCGCAAAAGAGTTTCCCAGGCCAGAACAATTCAGGCCTACGCTGGGGCATCATCTTGATCTGGTCACAGATTTTCTGGATAAACACTATGAGATAGTGAAGTCTTATTCCAGTGTCAATATACTAAAGAAGAAGGAAACCGGAGGCATGTAGATGGAAAATAATAGATTGCTGTTATCCGTAGTAACTATCGCGCATAATGAGGAAAAAAAGATAGAGCAATGCCTTAACAGCGCCAAAGGCTGGCAGGCGAGTATATAGTGGCGGTAGATGCTATAGCTTATAGGCTATTTTGCACTTATACTGCAAAAATGCCTTGATTTTCAAT
The DNA here is from genome assembly GCA_018814825.1 of Candidatus Omnitrophota bacterium. Taxonomy (GTDB): domain Bacteria; phylum Omnitrophota; class Gorgyraeia; order Gorgyraeales; family Gorgyraeaceae; genus JAHIEN01. Next base: position 2,028 of record JAHIYJ010000059.1, on the reverse strand, counting down.
ATAACTTAGTGTAAACTTATAGTGTATGGCGAAGCTAAAAGAAAAATATATACATAGAGATATTGAACCTGTTATCAAAGAGATGGCAAAAAATTTTTCTGCTATAGCTGTTACCGGGCCGCGTCAGTCCGGAAAGTCTACATTGCTCAGGCAGATATTTGGCTCCAGCCATACCATTGTTTCTTTTGATGATCCTGTTACGCGCGCGCGAGCTGTCTCGGATCCTGAATTATTTATAGAAAACTGCGGCGAAAAGGTAATCTTTGATGAAATTCAATATGTCCCTGAAATTTTATCTTATCTGAAGATTTTGATAGATAGGGACAGGGAGAAGCGCGGAAGGTTTATTCTTACGGGTTCTCAACAGTTTAATTTGATTAAAAACTTGGGAGATAGTTTGGCCGGCAGGATTGGCCTGCTTGACCTGTTACCTTTTAGTATTTCTGAGAAAAAAAGAGTAAGCTTTTTAAAAAAAGATTTCAAAAACACAAAATCGTATTATATAAATTCTTGCTTAAGAGGAGATTTTCCTGAAGCTGTAATGCATCCGGGTATTGATATAAAACACTGGTATGCCGGCTATATGCAGACGTATTTAGAGAGGGACGTGAGGACGATTTATGATATAGGCCACTTAAGGGAATTTCAGCAATTTCTGCGCCTTCTTGCGGTTCGCTGCGCGCAGGCCCTGAACCTAAGCAGTTTTGCCAGCGATATTGGGGTCAGCGTGAATACAATAAAAAACTGGCTGTCTATATTGGAGGCAAGCCGCGTCGTATATATCCTGTTGCCCTATTATAATAACTTTGGCAAGCGGATTACAAAGAGCCCCAAGATATATTTTTTGGATAATGCTATGGTATGTTATCTAACGGATATGCATACCGTGGGCAATTTTTTAACAGGCCCACTGGCAGGCGCATTATTTGAGAATTTCGTTGTACAAGAAACTGTGAAACATTTTTTCAATAAAGGACTGCGCCCAAGGCTGTTTTATTTACGTACTCATAATAATACGGAAGTGGATTTATTGGTAGAGAAGGGGCTTGAGGTATTTCCTGTGGAGATAAAACTTACGAAATCCCCCTCATTGAACATGGCTGGCCCCATAGAGAGGTTCAAGGCTGATTTTAATAAGTTAAAAATTAAAGAAGGATGCCTTGTTACATTGTCCTCGGGCAAGTTTAAACTATCGCAAAATGTATCTGTTTTAGATATGGATTCTTATTTAGCGTGCCTTTCGTGAGGCTTGATGGAAATGACTCCTTAGAGCGTAAAAAATATAATTATTCCCGGACATGTTGAAAAAACTTTCAGTAGTTACAATCGCGTATAATGAAGAAGCCAATATCGCCGCGTGCGTGAATAGTGCCAGAGGCTGGGCGGATGAGCATATTGTGGTGGATGACTTCAGCATAGACAGGACAGTCGAGATCGCGAAAGCGAATGGCGCCATAGTATTCCAGAGAAAGATGGACGTAGAGGGTGTTCATAGGAACTGGGCATATGCCAAGGCCAGGAATGAATGGGTCCTTAGCCTTGACGCGGATGAGGAGGTTACGGAAGAGCTTAAGGGAGAGATATTAAACGCCATAACATCCGATGAATTTATTGTTTACACGATCCCTTTAAAGACTTATATCGGAAATTACTGGGTCCAGCATGGCGGCTGGTATCCGGGGAGTAAGTTAAGGCTCTTCAGAAAAAGTTTATTTAAATACGAAGAGGTAGGCGTTCATCCTAGGGCCATGTATGACGGCAAGTGCGGACACTTGACAAAAGATATAATACACAAAGGCTATGAGGATTTCGCTGAGCTTTTCAGGGGCCTGAACGGACAGACTAGCCTGGAAGCCGAGAAGTGGTTCAATGAGAAGAGGAAGATAGGCGTCGGCAAGATGCTCTGGAAGGCCTGTGACAGGTTTTTCAGGACGTACGTCAGGAAAAAGGGTTATAAGGACGGGGTGGTAGGACTCGTGGTCGAGACAAACAGCGCCATGTACCAGGTCCTGAGTTACGCTAAATACT
>JAHIYJ010000058.1 GCA_018814825.1 Candidatus Omnitrophota bacterium | reverse complement strand
CCCTGGCTATGTAATCCCTCTTATGCACCAGCGCTATGTCATCGACAGACGCCTTTTCCGGCTCGATTAATTCCAGCTCATCAGCCAGGCCTGTATTCTTTAATTTTCTAAGGATTGCCCGCAGCCTTGAGGGCCGTTCGGGATGAGCCGGGCCCGTATCATGCCGCAGGTAAAAAGGATGATAAACCAACGCTGTCTTCATCTCGCTAAAATAACTTTACACTTTCGTGACACACAGAAAAGTGTAAAGTTACTGGTTTTCTGTTATCCTGACCTCACGTATAAATTCCTCCATTAACTCCACGTTTTTCTTGCCGGGGCTTGATTCAATGCCGCTCGAGACATCCACGCCGTAAGGTCTTATTTCTTTGATCATTTCTCGGACATTATCTGGATTTAAACCGCCTGAAATAATAAGCCGCCTGTCGTATTCCTTCGCCAGCATGGCAAGCGAGGGATCAAAAACTTTGCCTGTACCGCCATACATGTCGGCTTTGTACGAGTCTAAAAGAATCGCATCCGCGTTACAATCTTCTATAGAGCGAGTGCTCTCCTCATCCTTTACCCTGATGCCTTTTATCAATTTGACGCCCTTCATATTAAGATTTTTAAATCGCAGGCAATACTCAGGAGATTCATCGCCATGCAGCTGGACAGCGGACAGCCCGCATTTTTCCACACAGTCCTCAATAAACCTCAAATCTTCATTTACAAATACGCCCACTCCGGTCACGAAAGGCGGCAGGGTTTTTATTATAGCCTCCGCATATTCAGGCGTAACATAGCGCGGGCTATCCTTAAAAAACACAAAACCGAGACTGTCCGCTCCTGCTTCAATAGCCTTTTCAGCGTCGCCTGAAGAAGTAATCCCGCAAAATTTCACCCTGACACGTTTCATATCCTGCCCTCTCCCATAATAGCCTTTACTCTGTTTTCGACATCTCCGCTTTCCAAAAACGCCCCGCCTATCAACGCCGCGTTTATTCCGGATGCCTTAAGCCTTGATATGTCATCAGCACTATCCAGTCCGCTCTCGCTTACCTTTATTATATCATTTGGCAGCCTGGCGGCCAGTCTGAAAGTGGTCTCCAGGTCTACCTTAAACGTATCGAGGTCTCTGTTGTTTATGCCTATTATACCAGCCTCTGCCTGAATTGCTTTTTCCAGATCATTTTCATCGTGAATTTCCACGACAGAATCCATGCCTATCCTATCGGCCAAGTGCATAAAACTCGCTATCTCCTCTTTTGTCAGGATCCTGGCGATCAACAGGATAGCGTCAGCCCCGAAATAACGCGACTCGTAAATCTGATATTCGTCTATAATAAAGTCTTTTCTCAAAACAGGCAGGCTGACCGTGCGCCTAGCTTCCGCTATATGGGAAATATTCCCCCCAAAAAACCTTTTATCCGTCAAGATGGACAATGCCTTTGCGCCGCTTCTCGCGTATGAGGCGGCCAATCCGGCAACATCTATTTTTTTGAAAAAATTCTTCCTCCGTGAAGGCGATTTCTTCTTGATTTCGGCTATGAGATTGACTCGACCGCCGGCAGAGATGGCTTCCTTAAAGGACCTCGTACCTTTTAACAGGCGCTTAGAATCAACAAAGTGCGTTATAGACCGCTTGGCCTTAAGGCCATCCACCTCTTTTCTTTTAAACCTGACTATTTCCTGTAAAAAATTCTTCATATCACCTTCTGCTTAACCTTACACTTTCTGTGTGTCACGAAAGTGTAAAGTTATTTGTTAGTAAATTGTATCAGCTCTTCCAGTTTTTTAAGAGCCTTTCCGGAATCAATGGATTCCCCGGCGAGTTTTACCCCTTCTTTAAAATCCCGGGCTTTGCCGCCCGCCACTAGGGCCGCGGAAGCGTTCAAGAGCACTATATCACGGCACGGGCCTTTTTTGCCATCTATGACAGCCTTTACCATCTTAGCATTCTCTGTGCTGGTGCCGCCTTTTATATCCTCAATGTCCGCGGTCTTCATGCCAAAGTCCGAAGGCTCCACATAAAAAGACCTGACCTTTTTGTCTTTCACCTCTGATATCTTCGTTTTGCCCGTAATGGTAATCTCATCCAGTGTATCCATGCCATACACTACAAAAGCCCTTTCTGTCCCGAGATTTTTCAGTACGTTGGCGATAACTTCGGTCAGGTCCTCCCTATAAACCCCTAAAACCTGGCAATTGGCGTTAGCAGGGTTCGTAAGAGGTCCCAGGATATTAAATATTGTCCTTATGCCTATTTCCCTGCGAGGGCCGATAGCGTATTTCATCGCGCCGTGAAAAAGAGGCGCGTATAAAAACCCTATCCCTATCTCCTCAATGCACGCCTTGACTTTTTCAGGAGGTATATCTATATTTACACCCAGTTCCTTTATAACATCCGCGGAGCCGCACTGACTTGAAACCCCTTTATTGCCGTGTTTGGCTACTTTAAGACCGGCTCCAGCCACCACAAAGGCGGTTGTCGTGGAGATATTAAAAGTGTTTGTCCCGCTGCCTCCGGTCCCGCAGGTATCTATTATGGTCTCACGGTCTATATTTATGTCCTCCCTGTCAAGGTCGACCACATTCTTGCCTATGCCCAGGCGCGTCGCCTTTTCCCGCATGACCATTGCGGCCCCTGTTATCTCCTCTATAGTCTCCTTTTTCAGCCTCAGCGCGGTAATAAAACTTCCTATCTGCGCCTGAGTGGCACCGCCTGTCATTATCTCATTCATGCAGGCTATCATTTCATCGCGACTCAGGTCAAACCCTTTTACCATTTTACCTATAGCTTCTTTAATCATGCTGATCCTCCAAAATAACTTTACACTTTCTGTGTGTCACGTAAGTGTAAAGTTATTTTCGCGCTATATATTAATAAAATTTTTTAACAGCTTTTTTCCCTCTTTTGTCAATATTGATTCCGGGTGGAACTGCACCCCCCATACCGCAAGCGTTTTATGTCTCAGTCCCATGATCTCCTTATCTTTGGTCCAGGCAGTGACCTTTAGCGTACGAGGCAGGGATTTTCTTTCCACTATTAAAGAATGATAGCGAGTGGCCTCAAAAGGGCAGGGCAGGCCCTTGAAGATGCCTTTTTTGTCGTGAAATATCATGGATGTTTTGCCGTGCATCAATTTCCTGGAGGTAACCACCTTGCCTCCGAACGCTTCTCCAATGCACTGGTGTCCAAGGCAAACGCCCAATAAGGGAATCTTGCCGCTGAATTTTTTTATGACTTGTTTCGAAATCCCGGCGTCATCAGGCCTGCCGGGGCCGGGTGATATAACTATGTGGCTTGGCGCCATGGCTTTTATATCTTCCAGGTCCACGCAATCATTCCTGCGCACGACCAGATTTTCACCCAGCTCAGAAAGATACTGCACAAGATTATATGTAAAAGAATCATAATTATCTATCATCAGGATCATAATAAACCTTCCTCTGCCGCCTCAATCGCCTTCAGCATGGCCTTAGCCTTATTAACTGTTTCCTGATATTCTCTGGATGGTATAGAATCGGCTACGATACCGCCGCCCGCCTGTATATAAGCGTCCCTCCCCTTAACGAGCATGGTCCTTATAGTGATGCAGGTATCCATGTTGCCAGAGAAACTAAAATAACCCACGGCTCCCGCGTAATAACTTCTCTTTGTATTCTCGAGTTCGTCTATTATTTCCATAGCCCTTATCTTGGGCGCTCCGGATACAGTACCGGCCGGAAAACAAGCCCTTAAGACATCAAACGCGTTCTTGTCCTTAGCCAGGACACCTCTGCAATTGCTCACAATATGCATGACATGTGAATATTTTTCCACAAACATAAAATCCGTTACCCGGACACTGCCCGGCTTACAAACCCTCCCTATATCATTCCTCCCCAGATCCACCAGCATTACATGCTCGGCTCTCTCTTTCGCGTCGGTCAAAAGTTCTTTTTCGAGCTTTTTATCTTCGGCCTCATTTCTGCCCCTGGGCCTTGTGCCAGCTATAGGCCTGGTCTCGACTATTCCGTTTTCGCACCTTACCAGTAATTCCGGAGACGAACCCACGAGCTGCAGTTCATCGAAATCTAAGTAATACATGTAAGGCGACGGATTCAAAGACCTGAGAGAGCGATAAACGTCAAACGGTTCACAATTCAACTTTGTACGGAATCGCTGCGACGGCACAACTTGTATTATATCCCCCGCCCTTATATATTCCTTCGCTTTCCTGACAAGGCTTTCGAACCTTTTTTTGGTGAAATTCGATTTGATCGCATGGGGCTTTTTCTTTTTCGCGGCGGCTTTACGTTCTTTCAAAGGGGTGTTTAATTTTTCTATGATCTCTTCTATCTTTTTTACTGTCTCATCATAAACCTGGCCTATGCGCTTTGCGCTATGCCTGCCCTGAGCAACGTCGAAGGGCGCTATGCCATTATACGCGTTACTCACGACTTTTATCCTGCGTGTTGAATGGTCAAATATTATCAGGCTGTCAGCCAGCATGAAAATCGAGTCCGGGATTTTCAGGTCATCCGGGTTATTATCAGGTATATCCTCAAAAAACCTTACGACGTCATAGCCCATATAGCCTACCATGCCCCCGGAAAAACGAGGGAGGCCTTTTATGACAGCCGGCTTGAACCTGTTCATGATCCTTTTAAGTTCCCTGAGGGGTATATCCGTAGTGAATTTCCTGGTTTTCCCGGATTCCGTCAATTCCACGGAATTGCCCTTGCTCTTAAAAATAAGAGACGGCTCTATGCCGATAAAAGAAAACCTGGCTATCTTCTCTTCTCCCTCCACTGATTCCAGGAGATATGAATAGTCATTCCTCACGCTTAGAAACGCGGATACGGGCGTCAATTGGTCGCCAAGTATCTCCCCGTATACAGGAATGACGTTAGCCCTTTTAGCCAGTTTTAAAAATTCCTTTTTCGAAGGATAGTACATTTTAACTTCCTATAAAAACAACTCCTGTTTCCCGTGTGGCATGCCACTCCGTCGCCAGCCTGTCTGACTTTTATAAGCAATGTATCCATGTCACAATCATAAAATATACTTTTTACGAACTGAAAATTACCTGACGTCTCTCCTTTTGTCCAGTATGTCTTCCTGGAGCGTGACCAGAAACAGGTCCTGCCTGAAGATATAGTTTTTTCCAGTGATTTTTTGTTCATGTACGCCAGCATCAGGACCTCTCCCGTCCTGTAGTCTTGTATTATCGCGGGCAACAACCCCTTCTCGTCAAATTTGAATTTTAAACTCCCTCTGTTCTTTTTCTTCATAACCTGACCTCAACGCCTTTATTATTTAAATATTCCTTCGCCTGCCTAACCGTGTGTTCCCTGAAATGAAAAATAGACGCGGCCAGCGCGGCGTCCGCCTTGCCGTCCGTCAGGACATCATAAAGGTGCTCAAGGCTGCCCGCGCCTCCGGAAGCGATAATCGGGATACTCAGGCTTTCCGAAAAAGTCCGAGTAAGCTCGATATCATAGCCGTCTCTGGTGCCGTCCATGTCCATACTTGTCAAGAGCACCTCTCCTGCGCCCAGAGCCTCGACTTTTTTACCCCATTCGACCGCGTCAAGCCCTGTCGGAGTCCTGCCGCCGTTTACATATACTTCCCATTCTGCCATTGAGTCAGGCCGGACGCGTTTCGCGTCTATCGCGACTACTATGCACTGGCTTCCGAATTTCTCCGCGGCTCTCTTCACCAGATCAGGATCTTTTACCGCCGCTGTATTAATAGAGACCTTATCTGTCCCCGCGTTCAGGAGATCCCTGATATCTCCAAGATTCCTTATGCCCCCGCCAACCGTAAGCGGCATAAAGACCGTTTCGGCTGTCCGGCTGACCACATCCAGCATGGTCTGCCTGTTCTCAAAACTCGCCGTAATATCCAGAAATACTATCTCGTCCGCCTCTTCTTTGTCATAAACCTGGGCAACCTCAACGGGATCTCCTGCATCCTTTAGGTTCAGGAACCTCACGCCTTTCACGACCCTGCCGTCCTTAACATCCAGACATGGTATAATACGTTTTGTCAACATGGGCTTCCGCGTAGATTCCGTGTTACGTTCCGCGTGTTTCCGCGATTCTAATAGCCTCTTTTAGATCTACTTTACCCTCGTACAATGCCCTGCCGATAATAACTCCCTCGAGATGTTTACCGCCTATACCGCGTAACGCCTTTATGTCGCCCAGGCTGGAAATGCCTCCCGAAGCTATAACTGCCATATCCACGGCGGCAAGAATCTTTTTTAACATCTCCATATTCGGCCCTTTTAAGGTGCCGTCCATGACTATGTCAGTCACCTCAATCGTCCTGACACCCAGTTTCTGCATATGGCTCGCCACCGCGTCCGGCCTGAGATTAGTATTTTCCTGCCAGCCCTTCTTAACCACCTTTTTGCCCGCGAAATCTATGCCGACCACTATGCTTTCTCCGAACTCCGATATTACTTTTTTTAAATAATCCGGGTCTTCGAGCGCCCTTGTCCCGAGCACAACCCGTTTCGCGCCCTGCTTTAAAAAATACTCTATATCCTTCTCATCTCTTATGCCTCCGCCCACCTCGCAGGACATGGAAACTTTTTTTATTATCCTGTCTATTATAGCTCTGTTTTTAATTTCCCCTAGCCTGGCCCCGTCCAGGTCGACGATATGTAAAAACGTGGCGCCTTTTTTCTGCCACATAAGCGCGGTCTCCACAGGGTCATCCGAGTAAAATGTCTCTTTACCAAAATTACCCTGATGCAGCCTCACCACCCTGCCCTGTATTATGTCTATAGCCGGTATGATTATCATAACGCCGCGAAATTCTTTATTATCTTCAGCCCCTGCTCCTGGCTCTTTTCCGGATGGAACTGAAAACCATAAATATTATCTTTTTGCACGCCTGAGGCAAAGTTAGAGCCGTATTCCGTCTCGCACAAGATTATATTTTTATCTTCAGACTCAACATAATAAGAGTGCACAAAATACATAAAGCTCCCATCCGGCACACCTTTTAAAAGCTCTGAGCTCGGAGCTCTGAGCTCGGAACTTATCCTGTTCCACCCCATATGCGGGATTTTTAAACCGTCCTTATCAGGAAAGCGCCTCACCCTGCCTTTAAGGATATCCAATCCCTCGACGGTTCCGCCTTCTTCGCTTTCCGTAAACAGGAGCTGAAGGCCCAGGCATATGCCTAAAAAGGGCATCCCTTTTTTCACGACATCCGTTATGGCGCCCAATAGATTCCTTTTTTTCAGCTCATCCATTGCCTTGCCGAACGCCCCTACTCCTGGCAAAACCACCTTGTCAGATGTGAGAATATCCTCAAAAGAAGAACTGATCCTGACCTCCGGGTAAAACAATTCGAAGGCCTTCTGCACGCTCCTCAGATTTCCCATTCCATAATCTATAATGGTGATCACAGTCTTCCCTTTGTCGACGGCACGCCTTTTTTTCTTTTATCAATCTGGATCGCGCTGTCCAGCGCGCGCGCCAATGCCTTGAAAACCGCCTCGATTAAGTGATGCAGGTCCCTGTCAAAAGACAGAACCTCTATGTGCATGTTGATCCCCGCGTTCATGACAAACGCGGTTATGAACTGCTCAGCGGCCACAAACGAGTAGTTCTCGCCTATGGCAAGCCTGTCAAGAAGCTGTTTAAGGCTGGGTTTTATTTTTCTGTGGATATGTAAAGACGGCCTGCTGCTTATATCGACCGTAATCCTGACAAGGCACCCATCCATAGGCACAAGCGTATCGCTGAACCTCTGTATGCCTTTTTTGTCAGACAGGGCTTTTTTAAACGCCTTTCCCAGAACTATCCCGATATCCTCGTTTGTGTGGTGGGCGTCCACATCCAGGTCCCCTTTTGCCTTTATCTTCAGGTCAAAGAGCCCGTGCTTGGAAAACAACTCAAGCATGTGATCCAGGAAAGCTATGCCTGTCCTGATCTTCGATGCGCCCTTGCCGTCAAGGACAAGCTCAACTGAAATGTCCGTTTCTTTGGTTTTTCTGGTTATTTTCGCCTTCCTTTTCCTCATATTCACCCCTAAATGTTAAATCCTGACCTGACCTGACCCCAAGATAATATATTTATACGTGCAGAGTTCCTCCAGGGCCATGGGCCCGCGAGCGTGTATCTTGTCTGTCGAAATACCTATCTCAGCGCCCATGCCAAATTGATATCCGTCCGTGAACCTGGTTGAAGCATTATGATAAACGCAGGAAGAATCAACTCTCTCCAGAAATTCCCCGGCAATCTTTTTATTTTTTGTCACTATTGCGTCGGAGTGATTCGAACCGTATTTATTTATGAACCTTATTGCCTCGTCAGCGTCTTCTACGACCTTCACGGCGAGTATCAAATCCAGGTATTCCGCGTACCAGTCTTCCTCTTTCGCCTTTTTCACGCCTTTTAAAATCTGACGCGTCTTTTCGCAGCCTCGCAGCTCAACGCCGGCTTTCCGCAGCGCGACAGCGGCCATAGGTAAAAATTTACGCGCCACGTCTTTATGGACCAATAGAGTCTCTATGGCATTACAGACACCTGGCCTCTGGACCTTGGCATTATAGGCAATATCCAGAGCCTTTTTCATGTCAGCATATTTATCAACGTATAAATGGCATACGCCTTTATAATGCTTTATCACTGGAACTGTGGATGTCTTAGCGACATACCTTATAAGGCCTTCACCGCCCCTCGGAATTATCAAATCCACGAACTCGGGGGCTGTAAGCAGAGTGTCAACCGCTTTTCTGTCTACTCTATCTATCATACTTACTGCTGAGGCCGGGATCCCGTATTTCGCCAGGTCTTTTGTAATAGCCCTGTGTACAGCCAGGTTCGATCGTACAGCCTCGCTTCCGCCCCTCAAGACACAGGCATTACCGGATTTAAGGCAGAGCCCTGAGCAATCGCTTGTCACATTAGGTCTGGACTCATAGATTATCCCGATGACTCCGATAGGCACCCTTACTTTTTTGATCAAAAGCTTGTTCGGCCTCCTCCATTGTTTTATTACTTCTCCGACAGGATCTTTCAAGCCGGCAACCGCCTTCAAACCGTCAGACATTTCTTTTATTCTTGTCTCAGTAAGCATTAACCTGTCTATCATGGCTTCCGACAGGCCTTTTTTACGGGCAAGGGCAAGATCCTTAGCGTTGCTCAAAAGTATATCCCCTGAATGTTTCAACAGGCCACGCGCCATCGCGGCAATCGCCCTGTTTTTATCTTTGGCGGAAATACCGGCAAGCACCCTGGAAGCTTCTTTGGCGTCTCTCAGGATATTGACAACTTTTTCCCTAAGTCCCATAATCCCCTCTTAATTCTACAAGATAACCAGATTGTCCCTATGCACTACTTCTTCATAAAAACCACTCTCTATTACCTCTTTAGCCTTTTTTGTACTCATGCCTTTAACCTTGTCCAAGTCCTCAGCGCTGTAATTAGAAAGGCCTCTGGCGAATTCCGTACCGTCGAGGCCGGTAATCACCACTGTGTCGCCATATATGAATTTACCCTCTACGGCTTTTACGCCGCAGGCAAGAAGGCTTTTGTTCTTTTTTAAAAGCGCTTCTTTCGCGCCGTTATCCACTATAATCTTCCCGGACGGCTTAGCGTTATAAGCTATCCATCTCTTGCGGGCCTGGAGCCTGCTCCTCCTGGGAATAAAAAAAGTGCCTGTTTGCTCTCCGTTCAGAATACTGGACAAGACGTCTTTTTTCCGGCCATTAGCCACCACGCAACTCACACCCGAATTCATGGCTATTCTGCACGCCTCCAGCTTGGCCCTCATGCCGCCAAGGGAACATTCTTTATTGGTATCGCACGCCGCATTTTCCAGGCTCTCGTCTATCTCGGACACCGTATCAAGGCACCTTGTCCTACTCTCGACGCACAATCCGTCAACATCCGTAAGCATTATCAGGGCGTCCGCGCCAGCGAGATTCGCTACCAGCGCCGAAAGCTTATCGTTGTCCCCGAACTTTATCTCGTCGACTGACACGGTATCGTTTTCGTTGATCACCGGCACTGCTTTTTTGCCCAGAAGCGTGTGAATAGTATTTTCTGCGTTCAGATACCTGCGCCTGTCGCGTATGTCTTCCCAAGTCACCAGTATCTGCGCGGCGTGATATCCTTTTTTCCTGAGGCATTCCTCGTATGTCCTCATGAGATATCCCTGGCCAAGCGCGGCGCAGGCCTGCTGTTCGGGTAAGCTGCGGGGCCTCTTTTTCATACCCAGTAAATGCATACCGGCGGCAATTGCGCCTGAAGACACCACTATTATCTCGCGGCCTTGCTTTAATAATGCCGCGATCTGGGCCGAGAAATTCTTCATCCATGCCGTGTCCAGGGCATAATCCTTCCCGGCAAGCACGCTGGTGCCGACTTTAACCACTATCCGCTTCGCTTTTTTTAAATCCTGTCTGGTCATAATTCTAACTGTTGAGCTTCCTGTAAACCGCTTCCATTAATTCCTTAACACCTTCGCCAGTAACACAAGAAATAGGATAAACCTTCTTTCTGATTTTTTTCTTGAATCGCTTCAGGTTTTCGTAAGCTCCTGGCAGGTCCATCTTATTAGCCGCTATTATCTGCGGCCGTTTTAAAAGCGCGGCATTGTAAAGCTCTAATTCTTTATTAATAGACGCTATATCTTTAACAGGGTCTCTTCCTTCCACAGCGGCCATATCTATCATATGGACTAGAGCCCTGGTCCGTTCTATGTGTCTGAGAAAGGCGTCTCCAAGCCCCCGCCCGGCATGGGCCCCTTCTATCAGCCCGGGTATGTCACAGATAACTAAACTTCTTTCCGGACCAAGCCGCACCAGCCCTAAGGTTGGGGTCTTTGTGGTAAAAGGATAATCCGCTATCTTCGGTCTCGCGTTAGACACGCGCGAAATCAGGCTGGATTTACCTACGCTGGGGTATCCTATTATCCCAACGTCGGCGACCATCTTCAGCTCAAGGACAATATCTTTTTCTTCGCCGTCTTTCCCCGGTGTAGCGTCCCTGCGGCGCGAGTTGCCGCTGCCTCCGTCTCCACCCTTTGCTATAACAACGGCCCTTCCGGCCTGATTCAGGTCGCAATACGTAATATCCTCGGCCGCATCTCTCACCAGAGTGCCGACAGGAACCCTGATAACACAGGACTTGCCTTGAGCGCCTTTTTTATGATTACTGCTGCCGTTTGTTCCGGAATCCGCCTTAAAGTGTTTTTTGTAATAAAAATCTATGAGCGTCTGAATATTATGATCAGAGACAATTACGGCATCCCCGCCTTTACCACCATCCCCGCCATCCGGACGTTTATATCTCTGGGACCTGGCCTTTGAGAAACTATGACAGCCATCCCCGCCGTCCCCTGCCTTGATATTTATTTCCGCATGGTCTATAAACATTAAGGGTTCAGACTATATTGACTTTGCGGGCATTCCCGAATTTCACGACTCCGTCCTTAAGGGCGAAGAGCGTCTTATCGCGGCCCATACCCACTCCGACTCCGGGAAAAAATTTCGTGCCCTTTTGCCTGACGAGTATGCTTCCGGCACTTACAAACTGTCCCCCAAAGCGCTTTACCCCACGTCTCTGCGAATTGCTATCCCTGCCGTTTCTTGAACTTCCCTGTGATTTGGTGTGTGCCATTTTGTTCCTCCGTTAATCAATAAGTTATAGAACTTGGTTATTGGGTATAGAAACTGGTTAAGAAATTAGAAATATGTCTTTTACTTTTAGCACGCTATACCTCTGCCTGTGCCCCTTTTTCCTGCGTGAACTGCCGTGTCTTCTCCTGTATTTAAAAGAAATGACCTTCGGCCCCTGTTTTTCCTCTACGATGTCGCATAAGACCGATGCACCTTTTATATAAGGCGAACCTATCTTGACTTCCTTCTTGTCAGATACGAATAACACGTTTCCCAATTTTACCTCTTTGGTCTTCTTCGAGTCCAAAAGCTCTACAGCTAACACGTCACCTTTTGAAACCTTATATTGCTTTGAACCTGTCTCAACTATCGCGTACATTTCACTCCTCCTTTGCTATCCTTATGAAATATAATATTTTACAACAACGTGCTTATTCCTGTCAATACACTTAACTTTACACTTTTCTGTGTGTCACGAAAGCGTAAAGTTATTTTTGGATTTTGAAATTCTCAACGTGCATTTCAGGGTCAGCTATTATCACTATCTTGGCCCTGTGGTCATGTTCGAGCTTTGTTATGGAAGGCCTGTCCTCGTTTAAAAGGTAATTTGCCACATTTGGGTGGACATACGCGGATACGCTCCTGACCCTTGTCGTCTCCAGTTCTTTCTTTATGGCCCGCAACACATCTATGGCCATAGTGGTCGCTGATTTTACCGACCCCCTGCCCCCGCAATAAGGGCAATTCTGGTAAGATACCTTCTTGACGCCTTTCCGCACGCGCTGACGAGTCATCTGGACTATGCCGAACTCAGACATCTTGAGTATCTTTATCCTGGCCTTGTCTCTCTTAACCGCGTCGATCAACGTCCTGAATATCTCGCTGCTGTGCTTTTGCTGCGCCATATCAATGAAGTCTATAACGATAATGCCACCTATATCCCTTAGCCGTATCTGTTTGGCTATATTGACAGCCGCCTCTAAATTCACCTTAAGCGCGGTATCCTCCATGCGTTTTCTGCTGAAAGAGCCGCTATTCACGTCTATGGCTATAAGCCCTTCTGTCTCCTCTATGAATATATACCCCCCGCACTTGAGCTCTATCTTTTTTCTGTAGAGTTTTTCGATTTCCTTCTCTATACCGCGTGAATCAAAAAGGTTTGTGCGCTCTCTGTAAAGCATCAGCTTTTTCTTCATCGCCGGCATCAGGGAATTGGCGAAATGCCTGAGCTTTTTATACTCATCCCTGTCATCGACAAGGACTCTGTTCACGTCCTCCTTGAATATGTCCCTCAGTATCCTGAAAGTAAGCCCTCGTTCCTCGTACACTATTCCCGGCCCCTTTATTTTGGCGGCGTCCTGTTTTATCCTGGACCAGAGCGCGGCCAGATACCTTGACTCGCGCTTAAACTCCCATTCTGTCTTCCCTACCCCGGCCGTACGCACTATAAAACCCATCTTATAGGCCGGCGCGATCTTTTTCAAAATCTTATACAGCCTGCCTCGTTCCTGCCTGTCAGTAACTTTTTTTGAAATCCCGATATGGTGGTCAAGCGGCACAAGCACTATGAATCTCCCGGGCATGCCAATGTGAGTGGTAAGCCTGGGCCCTTTATTGCCTATCGGCTCCTTCACCACCTGGACCAGGACCTCCTGGCCGGGCTTTGCCAGTTTATTTATCTCTGAAGGCCTGGGCCGCGGCCTTCTGACGCTGGACCCTGAACCGTTTTCATCCAGGACGTCAAAGTCATGCGATGGCGCAAGCATATCCGTCACATACAAAAATCCATTTTTCCCGCAGCCTATGTCGACAAAAGCCGCGCCTATACCAGACACCACGGACCGCACAACGCCTTTATATATATTTCCCACCATGGTTACTTCAGACGGCCTCTCTATGTAGTATTCCTCGAGCGCCCCGCCCTCCACCACGGCTACCCTTTTTTCCTGGGATTCAACGTTTATCAAAATCTCTTTCTGCATTCCAACACCTTTATCCCTTCCGGTAATTTCTCGTTTATCCTTACTGTAAATTCTTTTGG
>JAHIYJ010000057.1 GCA_018814825.1 Candidatus Omnitrophota bacterium | reverse complement strand
TGCGTACCGATATGTCCGACAGACGCGCTTGTAATAGACCCTGATACTCGTAAAGTTATTTTCTATAATGAGAAATGTATAGCGTGTGAGTTATGTATAAAAGCCTGTCCGCCCCGCGCGATGGAGTTACATTTTTAATGGGCACAGCAATTTACGTCCTTCGACAAGCTCAGGACGTAAATTGCTGTGCGAATTAATCCCGAGCGAAGCGAGGGATCTCATTAGCCAGTTTAAAAAATATCTTAATTGCATGGAAAATTATATGCCTCTTGAATGCAATCAAGGTAGCCGCAACCTTTACCCCGTACCAAATCTTTGAAGTTGTAAAATTTGGTACGGGGTTTAGGTTGCGCAGTATCTCGCAGGCTAAAGCCTGCGACTACCACTTTTTCAGCAACCTCCGAGAAGGGCAGATTTTTCTTGACACGAAAAGTCCTTTGTATTATAGTCAAAAAGAAGTTGTCTTTTATTTTTTCCAAAGTTTGTGAAAATTATCACTAACTTTATCCCAAAGGTTAATTTTCTTGGACATTTATTTTATTAATAGACCTAATCTGGATAGGCTTATAAAGTCCCTTTCCAAGACCTATAAGGTTTACGCTCCTGTAAAGTCAGAAGGAAACAGGTACTATAAAAAGGTAGGGGACGAAGGGCTTGGTGAGGCTACTCTGGGAGAGATAAGGCCTGTCCAGAGCATCAAGAGCTTTTTTCTTCCGGTCCGCACTAAGGTAAGTGATTATTTTTCCGAAGACCTGCCCGGCAAAAAATCCAGGCCTGTGGCTATAGTGGGGGTCAAGTCCTGCGACCTGGCTTCGCTTAAGGTAATGGATTATGTCTTTAAGCAGGATTCTTTTAAGGACCCTTTTTATATCCAGAGAAGGGAAGAGGGCCTTATAATTTCAAGTGACTGTACCTGTTACGGAGAAAGTTGTTTCTGTGTAGCCCTGGGGATCATGCCGTATCCAACGGAAGATTTTGACATCAATCTCTCTGAGATAGAGAGCGGTTACGTGGCGGAGATAGGTTCCGAGAAAGGTGGGAAGATAATAAAGGAATACTTCAAGCTTTTTCAGAAAGCCGAACTGTATAAAGATAAAAAAGAGGAAAACAGGGGAAGGCTAAAAGAGGAACTGCTCGCGCATGTAAGAGACAAAATGATACCCGCCAAAGATTCTCTCCAGCCGCTTTTCAGGAAAAAATTCGATTCAGAATTATGGGAAGAGACGGTAAAGACCTGCGTTGAGTGCGGGGCCTGTAATGTCATATGTCCCGCGTGCCACTGTTTCGTGCTGAAAGACCAGGGAAGAGGCGATGATTTCGAAAGATTGAGATTATGGGATTCGTGTCTCCTGCGTTCTTTTGCCGTAATGGCTGGAGGCGCCAACCCAAGGAAGCTACTGGCGCAGCGGTTGAGGAACAGGTTTGATAAGAAATTTAACTTCTTTCCGGATGTTATAGGGAAATTCGGCTGTACAGGCTGCGGGAGGTGCAGTGACGCGTGCCCCGGAAAGATACGCATAGACGAAGTGCTGAGCAAGTTTGAATCATGACAGATAATCCATACCAGCCAATAAAGACTGAAGTAGTGGGCCTTAACGAGGAAAGTCCTACCATTAAGACTGTTTCCCTGAAACCCGAGAAGCCGCTGCGTTTTAAAGCGGGGCAGTTTGTCGAGATGACAATACCAGGCGTGGGAGAGGCGCCTTTTACGCCGTCCTCTTCTCCGTATGAGAAGAGCAAACTTGAAATAAGCATTATGAAGGCGGGCAGGGTGACGGCCAGGATACATGAGCTTAAAAAAGGGGACATAGTGGGCCTGAGAGGGCCGTACGGCAATGAATATCCGCTTTCTGAATTTGAGGGGAAAGAGATCCTGCTGGTTGGGGGAGGAGTGGGGCTGGCTCCGTTAAGGGCGCTATTTTTGGCCCTCGTCCACGACATGGATAAATATAAAAACATAACGTTCTGCTGCGGATCAAGAACCCCATTGGATATAATATATAAAGATTGCGTGCTCGACAAATGGCAAAAGCTGAGCAAAAAAGTTAGTTTTAGGGTCACGGTGGACAAAAAGGATAATGATTGGAAAGGGAGCGTAGGCCTTGTGACCACTACGCTGGATAATCTGAAGATAGACCTGAAAAATAGCGTTGCCATAGTATGTGGCCCTCCCATAATGATGAAATTCTCCACGTTTAAGCTATTGGAAATAGGGTATAAAGATGAGCAGATTTATCTGTCTATGGAAAAGAATATGAGCTGTGGCATTGGTAAATGCGGACACTGCAGGCTTGGGAATTTTTATGTGTGTAAAGACGGGCCGGTATTCAGGTATGACAAGATAAATAATATACACGAGGTCTGGGATTAATGTCATTGTATGGAATTTCAAAATTCCATACAACTGTAGGGGGTTGGGGGGGGATTGTAGGCAATCCCCCCAAGGGGTAACAGCGAAGTAAGGCGACGAATAGGAGCCTTACGTAGCGCCATAGGGGCGAAGCCCCTTTGGACAAGTTACCCGAACGAAGTGAGAGTAACTTGTGAAAAGACTCTTTATAGACTTAGAAAAATTATACAACTGTGAGGCCGCTACAGCGGAATGCAGTTATTATTACCACCCTAAAAACTCTGGCATCACGCGTTTAAGAGAGATAGGGCAATTCCTTTATATATGCAGGAAGTGCGAAGAGGCGCCTTGCGTGAGCGCGTGCCCAAAAGAGGCCCTCGAAAAACAGCCTGACGGGATTATCAAGCGTTATACCATGCGTTGTATATCATGTAAATCTTGCAGCCTGGCATGTCCGTTCGGGGCTATCCCGGTCGAGACAGTGCCGTATATCATATCTCAGTGCGATGCTTGTCTGGACAGGTGTAAAGATGAAGATCCTGTCTGCTCCAGGACATGTTCCATAGATGACGCGGTGAAATTCACGGAAGTAGAGGAATCGGAAAAGGACGACATATTTTTAATAAGTAAGAACATAGCGGCGCACGCTAAACCATGGAAGAAGTATCATCCATAATGAAAGACCTGTTTAGTTTCCTTATATTTCCGGGATTTATATTCACGGCCGCGATAGGGCTTGTGGCAAGCTGGATCGACCGCAAAGTGACTGCGCGCGTGCAATGGAGGGTAGGGCCTCCGTGGTATCAGCCTCTGGCGGATCTTGTAAAACTGAGCATCAAAGAGATTACTATACCAAAGAACGCATCAAAAGCTGTTTTTCTTTCCGCGCCCCTGTTTGGGCTTAGCGCCGCTGTCCTGGCGGCTACCTTTATATGGCAGGCGAATATTCAGGCAGGCTCAAGCGGATTTACGGGGGATACAGTAGTGGTTTTGTATTTATTGACATTACCAGCCATTGCCCTTATGTTGGGCTCTTCCGCGAGCGGAAACCCCCTGGCGTCTTTAGGGGTATCGAGAGAGATAAAGTTGATGCTGGCGTATGAGTTGCCTTTTATTATCTCTATCACAGTCCCTATCATTAAAAGCAGTGGCCTTTTGAGGGTGACTGATCTTATAGCGTTTCAGGCGATGAACGGCGTCTTTGTCTCGAATGTTTCAGGCATACTGGCCATAATTGTCGCCATATTCTGCATGCAGGCGAAACTCGGCCTTGTGCCTTTTGATATGGCGGAGGCGGAGACAGAAATAATGGGAGGCATATACATAGAATACTCAGGCATCTTACTGGCTGTCTTAAAGCTGACAAAGACAATTATGATGGTGGCGCTGCCCGTATTTTTGACTTCAATATTCTGGGGCGGGTTCAGCGCCTGGAAATACGTGATTTTGCTGGTCGTGATAATACTTATGAGAAACACAAACCCGAGGGTAAGGATTGACCAGGCGATTAGATTTTTCTGGTACAGGATGACTTCCCTGGCTATAATAGCTGTTTTACTGGCGATGTTAGGATTTTAACATGAGTTTGAAACTTAAGGCTTTGACAAAATCTATATGGGTCTATCACATGTCGACAGGCAGTTGCAATAACTGCGACATAGAGATATTGGATCTCCTGACCCCCAGGTTTGATGTCGAGCGGTTTGGCATTACCCTGGTAGGGAGCATAAGACACGCTGACGCTATCCTTGTTACGGGAGCCTTAAATTTGAAGACCATACCAAGGATTAAAAATATTTACGATCAGGCGCCCAAGCCCTGCTTTGTTATAGCGATAGGCGCGTGCGCGTGCGGACAGGGCATATTCGCGAAAGGGCCAAATACGCCCGAGCCGGTGGATTCGATACTACCGGTTGACGCCTATATACCCGGATGCCCGCCAAAACCAGAGGCCATGATAGCGGCGATAGTTAAATTGATCGAGAAACTGAGAGGGAAAAAGTGAAAAAGGCAGAGGTTTTAGAGAACATAAAAGTGCGCTCAGGCAAAGATCTGGTAGAGTTGACAGATAGGTCAAGGCGCAGGGTTTATGTTACCATAAAAAAAGAGGCTTTGCCGAAGATAGCAAGGTACCTTTTTAACGACATAAAGGCGAGGTTTGTCACTGCCTCGGGAGTTGACACGAAGAATGGGATTGAAATACTGTATCATTTTTCGATAGATGAAATCGGGCTTATAGTCTCTCTCAGGGTTGTTCTGGAAAAACCTGACATCTCGGTTGAGAGCCTGACTTCTATAATGAAATGCGCCGAATGGATAGAGCGTGAGATACACGAGATGCTCGGAGTTGAATTTAAGGGCCACCCTAACCTCAAGCACCTGCTTTTGAAAGACGACTGGCCTGAGGGCAGTTACCCTTTGAGAAGGGACCAATAGGATGGCTGATAAAATAATACCAATAGGGCCATATCACCCACTTCAGGAAGAACCTGAGTTTTTCAGGCTCCATGTCGACGGCGAGAAAGTCGTGGATATAGATATAGAGATAGGGTATAACCATAGGGCGATTGAGAAAATATCCGAGTCTAAAAGCTATGACCAGGTGACATTTCTCGTGGAAAGGATATGCGGCATTTGTTCGACCTCGCATCCTTTCGCTTATACGAACGCGATAGACGATCTCCTGGGTATAGAGGTCCCTGAAAGAGCACTTTATATCAGGACAATAATCGGAGAACTAGAGAGAATACACAGCCATCTTCTATGGCTTGGGCTCGCCGGGCATTTTCTTGGATACAATACTGTATGGATGTGGGCGTGGAGATACAGGGAACCAGTGCTTGATATCTTCGAGAGGATTTCAGGCAACAGGAATCATTACGCGATGTTTAAGCCCGGAGGCGCGAGACGGGACCTGGATGAGGCGGATTTTCCATGGATAAAGAAGACCCTGAAGTCCCTTATACCAAAATTTGATATGTTTAAAGGAGCGGTTATAGATGATCCTGTCATACGTGCGAGGACAGAAGGCGTGGGGGTCCTGACAAAGCAAGACGTGTATGATTATGCGTGTGTCGGTCCTACAGCGAGGGCTTCGGGTTTCGTGATGGATGTGAGGAAGGACGACCCGTATGCGGCATACGATAAGGTGGAATGGAAGGTCATCACCCAGCAGGGCGGAGATGTATTCGCGAAGGCGGTTGTCAGGATACTGGAACTCTACGAATCAGTCAATATAATATTACAATGCCTGGATAAGATTCCGAAAGGCCCCATTGACATCAATATAAAGGATATGCCGGCTGGAGAAGGTATAGGCAGGCACGAGGCTCCGAGAGGAGAGGTATTTCATTATATAATGTCAGACGGGGGGAATAGCCCGGCCAGGCACAAAGTGAGGGCGCCTAGTTTTGTTAACATCGCCTCAAATAAGAAAGCTGTAATAGGCGAAACAATATCCGACGCCACTATAATACTTGCCGCTGTTGACCCGTGTTATTGCTGTACCGAGCGCATGGCAGTGGTTGATCATAAGACAGGTAAAAAGGTCTTTGACGGACAGGACCTAGTAAGGCTTTCTCAGGAAAAGACAGAGAAGCTGAGAAGAAAGTACAATAGATGAAACTCTTATTGCAGCCAATTTTGACTTCGTTATTAGCTGGTATCGTAATCCTTTTGATTCCAAAGAGATTCAGAAGGGTTACTGAGAGCTTCAGCTTCTTAGCCTCGTTGTATTTATTAGCGGCATCCGTGAGGATATTTCTCGGTTCCCCCGTTAACGCGGGCTACCTTTATGTAGACGGGCTTTCCAGGTTTATAGTGCTTGGCATAGGCTTTTTCGGGGTTATAGCGACTTTATACTCATTGCGTTTCATGGCGGCTTATAAGGAGTATCGTTCTTACTACGCTTACATCATCTGGACCATAGGATTTTCAATACTGGCCGCTGTATCAAACAACATCCTGATTCTAATGGTGGCGTGGGGTTTTCTCGGATTTACTCTTTATATGCTTATCAACGCGGGCGGGCCCAATGCCGCGGGGACAAGTAAAAAGGCTTTTATCATTATAGGCGGTTCAGACAGCCTGATGATCCTCGGGTTCGCGCTGGTCTGGTTTATAACAGGGGATCTGAATTTGAGCAGTATCAAAATAGTCGTGGATAATTCCATGTCTTCCTGGGCGTTTTTATTGGTGGCTGTAGGCGCGTTTGCCAAGGCGGGGGTAATGCCTTTCCATACATGGGTGCCGGATACAGCGAAAGACGCGCCGATACCGGTGACCGCGTTTTTACCAGCCAGCCTTGATAAATTGCTTGGCATATATCTTCTGGCAAGGCTGGTGTTGAACGTGTTTATATTAAACGACGCCACATATCAGGTCCTGATGATAATAGGCGCCGTGACAATAGTGGCGGCCGTAATGATGGCACTCGTACAGCACGATTTTAAAAAGCTTCTCGGTTACCACGCTGTGAGCCAGGTCGGGTATATGGTGCTTGGCATAGGCACGGGAAACCCTGTTGGTATAGCAGGTGGCCTTTTTCATATGCTTAACCACGCAATATATAAATGCTGCCTGTTCTTGTCAGGAGGCAATGTGGAATTTAAAACCAAGACCTCAGACCTTGATTCCCTGGGTGGACTTGCTAAATTTATGCCCATAACTTTTGGAACAACTTTGATAGCCTCTTTTGCGATCTCAGGTCTTCCGCCTTTAAACGGTTTCTTTTCAAAATGGATGATATATCAGGGTCTGGTAGAAAAGTCAAAGTCAGGAGGGGTGCTGTGGATATTCTGCCTTGTCGCCGCAATGTTTGGCAGTGCTCTTACATTGGCGTCATTTATAAAATTGATCCATGCAATTTTCTTAGGTAAAACCAAAGACGAACCACGAACCACGAACCACGAACGACGAAATGAAGTTTCTTTCTCCATGTGGCTGCCGCCGGCTATCCTGGCGGGGCTGTGCGTCATATTCGGTGTATTTGCCTATATTATCCCTTTAAAATATTTTATAATACCCGCATTACCGGAGGGAGGCCTAGATCTTATCGGTACGTGGCCGTCTTTAAAAGCGACCGTGTTTTTGATAGCAGGCCTTGGCATAGGGCTCTTGATATATTTAATGGGAAACCTGAAAGGCATAAGGGAGACATCTTCTTATATAGGCGGCGAGGAAATTGACGACGACATGAGGCTCTCGGGGACTGAATTCTACAGGGCGATAGAAGAGATCCCTTTCATAAAAAGGCTTTACACTAAAGCGAATAACGGGGCATTTGATTTATATGAACAGGGTAAGCGGTTTGTGTTTTTCTTTATAGATATATTCAGGTATCTGCATAACGGCGTCCTGTCAAGCTATCTCGTGTGGTGTTTGCTCGGCATGATGATACTCTTTTTTAGTTTTATAAGATGACCCGAAGGGACCCATAAATGTTGGAACTTCAGATTCTTTTAGTGTTCATGATCATAGGGGCGCTGATAGCCGTAAAGACAAAAGACCTCCTGTCGTCTGTTATAGCGGTAGGAACGGTAGGTCTTGGCTTATCGCTCGCGTTTTTGATTCTCAAGGCCCCGGACTTAGCTATCGCGCAGCTGGTCGTGGAAATACTATGCGTAATAATACTGATAAGAGCTACCATAAGAAAAGATCTGCCGTTTTCAACCAGCGGAAGGTGGCTGTTTAATACGTTCATCACCTTCATGTTCCTCGTGGTGTTTATAGGTTTTGGTTATTATTGCATGAGGGATCTGCCGCGGTTTGGAGAGCCGATTATGAAAATCGCGCAGCACTTCGTGAGCCAGGGCTTAAAGGAGACAGGCGCCGCTAACCTGGTATCGTCCGTTGTCCTGGATTACAGGGCATATGACACTCTGGGAGAGGCGACTATATTGTTTACCGCTGTCCTGGGCGTAATGGCAGTCATGAGAAAGATAGGCAGGAAAAAATGAAAGAGCAGGAGAAGGGAATGACAATAATAGTAAAGGCGATAACCCGTCTGACAGTAGGGCTTATACTGTTATTCGGTATTTATATTGTCGCGCACGGCCATATGAGCCCGGGCGGGGGTTTCGCGGGCGGGGTTATAATAGCACTCTCCTTTATCCATATAATGCTCGCGTTCGGCAAGGAAGAGGCTTTTAAGAAGATAAACCAGGGTGTTGCTTCTTTCTTTGAAAGCATAGGTGCTATAATTTTTATAACATTAGCTCTTCTCGGTATTTCTGGGGGGTATTTCTTTTTAAATTTTCTATCAAAAGGCGAGCCTTTTAAGTTATTCAGTTCGGGCCTTATACCTTTATACAACATTGCCATAAGTTTTAAAGTAGGATCCGGACTCTTTATTATTGTTGTAATACTTGTGTTGCTGAAGATTACAAAAGAAGGCGGAGATAAATGAGCGTCTATTTACTATGCCTCATACTGTTCTGCATAGGTCTTTATTGTATACTTAGGAAGAGGAACCTCATAAAGATTATTATAGGTATAGCTATTACAGGGCATGCAGTAAACCTGTTCTTTATTTTGATTGGCTATAAGGCTAATGGCAGAGCGCCGATACATTCTCCGGATCAGACCATACTGAACATGGTTGATCCCCTGCCTCAAGCGCTTGTCCTGACAGCCATAGTCATTGGCCTCGCGGTTATAGCTCTTATTGCAGCCATAGCCATGAGGGTGTATGAAAAATACGGCACGTTTGATATAACAAAGATACGAAGATTAAAAGGCTGATTTTATGACGCATATGTTATTGCCGCTTTTTGTTGTTATCCCTCTGGGAGCCGCGTTTTTAAATTCTCTTTTAGGCAAGAGGATAAAAGGGTTTTCAGATATCCTTTCGGCCGTCGCCACGTGTGCCCTGGCCTGTATCTCGATATACTCGATATTCATTATTAAGGATGCGGGCCTTATTGTGTATAAGGTAGGCGGTTGGATACCGCCCATAGGTATCGTTATGGTAATGGATGGGTTAACTGTTTTTATGGCGGTAACGGTTAATCTTGTAGCGTTCCTTATAAGTGTCTATTCCATAAGTTACATGGAGAAATACACTGAGAAATGGCTCTTTTACTGTTTGTTTTTACTTATGGTGGCGGGCTTGAACGGCGTAATAATAAGCGGGGACCTGTTCAACCTGTATGTGTTTCTTGAGATAGCGGCTATCGCGAGTTACGCGTTGGTCGCGTTCGGCACAGAGCATGAAGAGCTTGAGGCAGCGTTTAAATACGCGGTAATGGGATCCGTGGCCTCTTCGTTTATACTCCTGGGCATAGTGTTTTTATACAGTGTTACCTCTACACTTAATATGGCGGACATGTCTCTGGAAATAGCCAAAGGCGGAAGTCCGCGCATAATAATGCTTGTCAGTGTGTTCTTTCTGATGGGATTTGGCCTTAAGTCCGCCCTTGTGCCGTTTCACGCATGGCTGCCTGATGCCCATCCGTCCGCTCCGGCGCCTATTTCAGCCATGCTTTCAGGTGTCCTTATAAAGTCCCTGGGTGTCTATGCTATCATAAGGATATTTTTCAGCGTGTTTGGCGCGACGCCCCAAATATTAAATACACTTATGTTACTGGGGGCGCTATCAATGATGGTCGGGGTATGTCTTGCTCTTGGGCAATGGGACCTGAAGAGGTTATTGGCCTATCATTCCATAAGCCAGATAGGATACGTGGTGTTGGGCATAGGCCTGGCGACTCCGCTTGGAATATTAGGGGGCCTTTTTCATTTATTTAACCATTCCGTGTTTAAGTCCTTATTATTTTTAAATTCAGGCTCTGTTGAATACGCTACAGGCACCAGGGATCTGCAGAAGATGGGCAATCTTAAAGAAAAAATGCCGGTGACTTCAGCCACATCTATGGTAGCTTCTATGTCAATCGCTGGCATACCTCCTTTTAATGGTTTCTGGAGTAAGCTTATAATAATAGTAGCGTGTGTACAGGCCCAGCATTTCGCGTATGCTGTATGGGCTGTCATAGCCAGTTTACTCACCCTGGCCTCGTTTATGAAAGTCCAGAGGTATGGATTTTTCGGAGAATTAAGAGGCAGGTTATCGGGCGTGCAGGAAAGCCCATTTTTCATGAAACTGTCCATGATATTACTGGCTGTTATATGCCTGGCGGGAGGAATACTTTTATTACCCGGAGTTTACGGTAGTTTTCTTGAGCCTGCCAGGGATGTAATACTGGCTGGTAAGGACTACGCAAAAATGGTTTTTATGAGTGTAAGATAATGGCGAGCAGAATTATATTATTCATACTGGGATTTATAGCCTGGGCATTGTTAAACTGGGTACCTGACTGGCAGCATATGGTTATAGGCATATTTGTGTCAGCCTTTGTCGCCTATATGACAGGGGATTTTTTTGTGAAAAGGACGCACCTCCTTACGCATCCCAGGAGATACCTGTGGTTCCTGTATTATGTGCCTGTTTTTATATGGGAATGCCTAAAGGCTAATATTGACGTCGCGTACAGGGTAATACACCCTGATCTGCCGATACATCCGGGTATAGTAAAGGTCAAGACTTCGCTTAGATCAGATGTGGCATTGACGTTTCTGTCAAATTCCATTACTCTTACGCCCGGTACCCTCACGGTAGACGTGGATAAGGAAAAGGGGTTCTTATACGTGCACTGGATAGAAGTAAGGCATAAGGATGTGGAAAAGGCGACAAAAATAGTGGTGGAGAGGTTTGAGAACATACTTAAAAGGATATTTGAGGAATGAGAAAAAAAAGGACAGGCTATATTATAGGGGCGTTATTCATGCTGGCAATTCTGGCAATAATTTTATTTTACCCCTTCCCCATACTTTTATACCAGAATTTGCCGTATTTAGGCTTTCTTAAAAGGGCTTTTTTTATACTGCTGTTCTCATGCGTATTATGTCTTTACAGGATCGCCAGGGGGCCGACGGCGGCTGACAGGGCAGTAACCCTTGATATGCTGGGCGTGCTGATAGTGGGTTTTTGCGTCATAACCGGGATTTCAACAGGCAGGAGCTGGTATATTGATATCGCCATTGCCTGGGCCCTGCAGAGCTTTATAGCCACTCTGACTCTTGCGAAATTTTTAGAGGGGAAATCTTTAGATGATTAATACAATCGGACTGGTATTTATATCAATAGGCCTTTTCTTTGATTTTATAGGCTGTCTGGGCCTGGTCAGGCTTCCGGACGTATATAACAGGCTACAGGCATCGACCAAGTGCATTACACTTGGCACATGCAGTATTTTATTCGGCGCGTTTCTTATTCAAGGAGTAACCGCGTTCGGCATTAAGGCGCTTTTATGCATGATGTTTTTGCTATTGACGTCCCCTGTGTCTGCCCACGCGCTCGCGCGCGGCGCTCACAAATCAGGGGTAAAGCTGTGGGAAAGAAGTGTGGTGGATAAATATGGAGAAGATGGAAATTAATCGCGGAATTAAGTAGCGTAACCATATCCCAGACCCGCATCGGAATTTAATTCCGATGCGGGTCTGGGATAGATCATAACATATGCGATATCCTAAATTACGAGAATTAATCGAGGCGATAAAGTCATTAATCAGCAGGCCATATACCTCAGGGTACCCGTTTAAGCCTCATGTGCCAGAGAAGAGATTCAGGGGCAAGCCGGAATATCATGAGGATGAATGCGTAGGGTGCGCTGCCTGCGCCGAAGTCTGCCCTACGCAGTGTATAAAAGTGAGCGATTCGGCTGGAACCGAAAAGGCTACCAGAAGACTTGACCTTCATTTTGACAGCTGTATATTCTGCGGCCAGTGCCAGGCAGCCTGCATTACGCAGGAAGGGATAAAGTTATCGAATAAGTTTGATCTCGCTGTTTTTGACAGAAAGGACGCGGTAGAATCTGTCGAGAAAGAGCTTGTTTTATGTGAGGGGTGCGGGTGTCTGGTTGGAGCCAGAGACCATCTCGTATGGGTAGCCAGGAAGCTAGGGCCATTGGCCTATTCGAGCCCCACATCCTATTTATCCGCGTTAAAAGATCTTAAATTGGTATACCTGAAAATAGTAAAACCAACAGAACTTACCCGCCAGGATCGTATCAATATCCTTTGTCCGAAGTGTAGAAGAGAGATTACACTTAACACCTGATTAGCGTATAGCGTTTAGCGGATAGTTTTTTTGTTTTTCTATACGCTACCCGCTATACGCTAGAAAGATTATGGTAACTTTAAAAAAAATCCTCAAAGGTAAAGTCGTAATCCTTTGTCTGGGTAACCCTGCCAGGGGAGACGATGGGGCAGGTTCATCTATAGCCGAAGCCATAAAAGGCAGGACAGATTACGAAGTCATAGACGCCGGCGTGACGCCTGAGAATTACACGGGCGTTATAATAAAATTAAAGCCCGATACCATCGTTATAATAGATACTGTATTGTTTGAGGGTGTAGCAGGGGAAGTGAGATTTTTTTCGGCCGAGGATTTACGTTCAGGCAAGATCTCCACGCATGACGTCTCGCCAAAGCTTCTGATAGAATATTTAAGAGAGTCTACAAAGGCCGATATCCATATACTCGGCATAAAACCAAAATCCAATAAGCTAGGCGAAGGCCTAAGCGAAGAAGTCAAAAGAGCTGTCGGCAAAGTCATTGACAATATAAAAGGGGTGTGTTAATCTTATTTTAATCATGGCTATAGTGGAGATGGAATTAAATAAAATCCGGATAGACGAGAACAGGGGAGAGCAGATTATCGTCCTGAAAGAAAAGGGCGGGGACCGTTTATTGCCTATTGTGATAGGCATAATGGAGGTGACCGCCATAAAGATGAAGATAAACGGCGTAAAGCCCCCCAGGCCCATGACCCATGATCTGTTATACACTACTATAAAACAGGTCGGGGCCAGGCTGGATAAGATAGTCGTCACAAAATTAGAGCAGAACACCTTTTTCGCTAAGTTGGTCCTGCAGGTTGACGGCAGGATGGAGGAAGTGGATGCCAGGCCCAGTGACAGTATCGCCCTGGCCATAAGGGCTGACGCGCCTATATTCGTGGAGGAAGAAGTCTTGAATAGCGTTTCCAATAATACCTAAGGATGCCCCATGGAATTATTTCCTACCTTCGCGGTCCTTATCAGGCTTGTCTTGTGAGTTAGCCTTATCGCGATATCATCGATAATTGAATAGAAACACGGTATTACTATAAGCGTAAGCGCGGTCGCGAATATTAATCCCCAGGATATGGATAGCGCCATAGGCACAAGAAAGGGATCCTTGCCGCCTATGCCGTAAGCAACAGTTGAAAGCCCGCCTACAGTTGTAATGGTGGTCAGTATGACAGGCCGGAGCCTCATCTGGCCTGCGGTGATAATCGAATTACGCCTGTTCATGCCTTCCCTGCGTAATTTGTTTATGAAATCCACAAGCACTATGGCGTCATTTACCACTATGCCGTTAAGGCCCACTATACCGAGGACAGCCATGAATGACAATGGTATCCCATGTATCAGGAACGCTATGACCACACCAATAAGTCCAAATGGAATAGCGAGCATAATAATGAAAGGTTGTATAATGGATTTAAATGAGGAAGCCAGTATAAGATATATTATGAGAAAGGCGTACAGGAAGGCCTTTAAAAGACTTTTTAACGAGTCCATGGTTTCTTCCTGTTCTCCGCCGTATTTCACGGAATAACCCATATAATGCTCCGAGATATCTTTAAACCTATCCGATAGCAGCTTATTTATCTTTAATGAAGTTGTCTTGTCCGTATCCACGTTGCATGAGGCGGTTACCACGCGTTTTCCGTCCAGATGGTGTATGGTGGTTGTGCCAGGGACGGTCTCTATGGCAGCGACGTTATTAAGCGGGATGAGGTTGCCGTATTTGTTTCTGACAAGTATATTTTTAAATACGTCTAATTTCTCAGCGTCTTTTTCAGGGAACATTACGGTAACGTCTGTTTCCTCCTCCGCCTTGACAGGTTTTATCCTAGTGGCTATCGACCCTTCAAAGGCCGCCCTTACGGTTTTGGCGATCTGAGCCACGCTTAAGCCAGCCAGTGTGGCCTTATCGTGGTCGACCTTTACGCGGATTTCTTCTTTGCCGGGTTTATGGTCCCAGGTGATATCAGTCGTGCCTTTTATTGTCCCTAGGTAGTCCATGAATTCGGCGGCGATCTTATCAAGCAAGTCAAAATTCTCGCCCCTTATCTTCGCCTCGACAGGCTTGCCTACCGGAGGGCCAGCTTCGGGTTTATCAAGCCTGAAATCCGTAAAACCCTTGATATCTTTTGTTTTTTCGCGGACTTCCTCTATTATTTCATCGGCCTTTCTTTTTCTATCCTGCTCAGGCGTAAGGTATACTGTTACCTGGACCAGGTTGCTCGTCTGGCTGCCAAAAGGATCATGGCGGTCTTCCGCGATCTTTCCGACAGAAGTCACGTACGCGTCCAGTTCCTCGGAGGGCAACTGAGAGACTATTTCCTCAACAGGCAGTATGAGCTCGTTTGTTTTCTGTAAAGGCGTGCCTATGGGGGCCTCCGCCCTTATAAAGAAATAGTTTATCCCCGCGGAAGGGAAGAGGATGAATTTGAGTACGCCGAAGGCCAGAAAACCGCACAGGATAAGCATTATCGTAAAGCCAAAAACTACCTTGTATTTTCTCTCTATTGCGGCCGTGACGATCTTCGTATAAAAGGCCACAAGTTTCTTGAACCACGGCAATTCTCTGGATATATTGACAGGTCTTTTATGCTCGTCATATTTTATCTTTACAAAGTCCGCCAGATGACATGGCAATATTATAAGAGCTTCCCCAAGAGAGGCCAGTAAGGCCACGATTAGGACCATAGGTATATCCCTTATGAACTTTCCTATTATCCCTGTCATAAAAAGTAAAGGCGAGAACGCGGCTATCGTGGTAAGAACGGCAGTTGTCACGGCACCCATCACTTCTTCCGAGCCTTTTACAGCAGCCTGTCTTGGGCTCAGGCCTTTTTCCATATAGCGATACACGTTTTCGGCTATTATTATCCCGTCGTCAACAAGCATACCCAGGACTATAATAAGGCCGAACATGCTTATCATGTTTATGGTTATACCCATCACCCTCATTACTATAAAAGTGGTAAAAAAAGCTATAGGGATGCCCAGGACGGTTATGAGCGCCACATTTCGCTGCAAGAAGATAAGCATTATAAAGATAACAATTACCAGTCCGGCCCAGCCGTTATTTTTCAGGACATTAAGGCGCCTTCTCGCGAAAAAAGAATAATCATTCACATAAGCTATCTTAAAGTCGTCAGGGCAGTTTTTAAGGAATTTGTCGCACACTATTTTTAGTTCATCTACGATCCTTATGGCGTCCCCGGATTCTTTCTTTAACACGGTAAGATTAATGGAACGGTTGCCAAAGGTCTTATTGATGACGGTTTCTTTTTTAAAAGAGTCCTTTACAGTGGCCACGTCTTTGACCTTAAGCCAGTTACCGGCGTCGTTGGCCCTTATGATTATATCTTCCACTTCTCTGGCTGTCGTGAATTCGCCAGTTGTCCTTATGCTGTATCCTGTATGTTCTGTATTGATCTCTCCCGCCGGCACGCTAATATTGCGCGACGCCAGGGCGTTTTCAACCTCGTCGAAAGAGACGTACTGTTCACGCATCTTTTCAGGGTCGACATAGACCTGTATTTCCTTATCGCGATACCCGGATTTGGTTATCTTCGCGACGCCTTTTATGTCTTCCAGGAGGTCTTCTAGCCCATCCGCGTAATCCTGCAGCTTTTTTTCTGACAGGTCTCCGGAGAGAGACACTTCTATGATAGGATATTGTTTTGTCGTTATCTCGAGCACGACAGGATCTTCCAGTATATCCTTTGGCAGGTCTTTTACGCGGTCCACGGCCGTCTGTATGTCGCTAACCACCTTTTTCTTGTCCCTTTCGTCAGGGCCCAGCTTTATCACGATGACTGACGCTCCCGAAGTAGAAGAGGAGTTTATTTCTTTTATGCCGTCCACCTCCTTAAGTTCTTTCTCTATAGGGACAGTGATCAGTTTTTCTATGTCAAGGGGTGTGGCTCCGGGGTAAAAAGTGGTAACAGTTACTGTCTCAAAATCCACATTGGGGAAGACTTCGCGGTTCATGCCAAAGAGCACTATCAGCCCTATTATTATGATAAGGACGGACACAAGATTGATGAAGAGAGATTGATTTACGCTGAATCGAGGCAGACTCATGCCTTACTCCAATCCCGTTTGTTTTAAAAAACTGTCTTCTGCGTTCATGAGGTCCAGAATAGAGGCGGTATATTCATAGCAAGCCTTTTGTGTTTTAAGCTTAGCGTTTAAAAGGTCTTCCTGGTAGCGTATAATGGTATCGGAATTAGACCTGCCGTATCTGAATTTCTTTTCTTCCTGGGAGAGTTTCCCTTCCTGGAGATTCTCAACGCGTCGCATCTTCGCCATAGTGACCTTGTTTACAGTAAGATTCCTGAATTTTTCATCTATGTCGGATATGACCTGTCTTTCGGTTTTTTGCATATTCACTATTGCCTTTGCTTTTTCCAGGACAGCCTTTTCATGCTCGCTCTCGGCCTGCTTGTTTTCGAGAGGGTATTTGAACTCTATGCCCATATAATACTTGGGATTTGAGTCCTCCGCGACGCCCTCTAACGCCTTGTAGTATTTAGCGTCAAGCCCGTTTGTCGCGAAGGTAGCCTTAAGATCTATCTCAGGGAACCTGGAATTAGATTTCATAGAGAGTTTTATCTTCTGGGCCTCGATATCGTTTTTACTGGATGTATAGTCGCGCCTGTTTTCAAAGGCGATTCTCAAGCTTTCTATGAAAGTGGTATCTGTGGTCATTGCCGGCAGCCTGTCTTTCGGGACCACAGTTATCTTATTGCCCATGTTCAGCCTCAGAAGCAGTAATTCTTCCGCGGTCTTCAGGTCGTTTGAGGCGATCAAAAGATCACTCTCTCTTACATGCATATTGGCTTCAGCTGCCAGGACGTCGCCTGTCTCCGCTAGGCCTATCCTTAACTTATTCCGGTATTGAGCAAAGAATCTGATAGATTTTTTTAGTATCTCTTTTCTTATGCTGAATTCCTCTCTGGCAAGTACAGTTTTCCAGTAGGCCTTTTCGGCCAGCATGATAGCGTCCTCGATTTTCGAATAGGAATCCAGGCCAGCATTTTTAATTTCCCGCTTCACTATCTCTATGCTTCCCCTGTCTATTAGCCCGAAGAAGTTTTTCGCCACAGGCTGCGTGAGGGTTATCGCTATTTCGGAATTGTGATAAGGATTAGTGGAGACAAAGGAGGAATTTGTCCATTCTCTCTCATTGCTGAAGTTTATGTCTATGTCCGTGCCGCTCTTTAGTTTCTTGTCGATACCGAAATCATAAGTATTCGTTATGTTCTTTGAGCCGGAGATAGAAGAGGCCGGTTTTCTCTGGTCGTCTGTATAACCGATCTCGCCGTTTATAAAGGTATCAAATATCGATTCTTTGTAGCTTAATTCGGTGCCTTTTATTTTCGCGTCCAGCCTGGCGAGTTTGATGTCAAGACTGTTGGTTGCGGCGATAAGTCTCACGTCTTCAGCCGAGACAGACAGCACGTTATTTCTTTCAGGGCCTTGGCCTTGAGAAAAAGATCCCGAAGACGATAATGACATAATAACCAGCGTTAAGAATAGGGCCTTGATAATTTTCAATACGATCAGCCTTCTTTCTTTGAAAGTATATTTACGATTTTCCTGAGAATACCAAGATACTGTTCTCTTTCTTTTTGAGATAGGTGCGTTAATATGCTTTTCCATAAGTTTTGAATGCTTGCCAGGTGACGCGTGACCACGCCTTCGCCTTTTTTTGTAAGTGATACCATTGCTGCCCGCCTGTCTTCAGGGTCAGGGTCTTTCCTCACATAGCCGTCTTTTAAAAGCCTGTCCACTAGTCCTGTAATAGTAGGAGGGGAGACCTTGCGTTCCCTGGCTAGGGTCTTTAAATGGCATTTGCCGTGAGCGTGGATAGACATGAGCATTAATATCTGCGCAGGAGTAATTCTGATATTTGCAAAAGACCCTGGATGCGCCTGTGTCGCTATTTTTGGTATAAGACGAGAGATTTCCCGGGTTATCTCATCTATCGTGGCCATAAATCCTCCTTAAGTTAGTTAGTTTACCTAACTAAATATTAGCATACCTAACTATATCTGTCAAGGGTAAATTATATAGAAATTAATCGGAGGGGAGGGTCAGTAGATTATAAGGCCTTTTTGTTGGAGCATTCTGACGTCTTCGACGCTGGGTTGGATGTTGCGCGAAGGTCCCAGGCTTTTCCCGGCTTCCTCGGCCTCTCCAGACCTTTGTTTTTCAGGGGTCTCTTGGCCGGGTGAGATAGAATCAAGGGAGATGTCCTTCAGAGACATTATCTCTTGCGTTTCTTCTTTTGGCTCAAAATCTTCTTCGATGTCCTTTGGTTTTTCCCTTATGGGTTCTTGTTTATATTCCTCAGGTTCGAACTCAGGTAACCGTGATTTGAGAAGCATGGATTCTTTCTTCTGCGCAGAGCTTTGTACTTCTTTTTCGGAGGAAGGTGTTTCTTTGTGTCCGGCGTTCTTGGTAAATATAAAAACGACTGATATAAGAACCAATACCGCCAGTCCAATCGCTATGTTTAATTCAATGTTATTTTTTTTGTCTTTACTCATAACCTATTGTTCCCTCCAGGTTACCACGACATAATCTCCCGTAGTGGGATAGAATGGAGGCGGATTAGTCATTAGTCTCGCGTCGTACTGGTAGTCTTTACTGTAACCGCTAACCTTGCTGTTTGTGGCAGGATTAAATGTCCCGACAGGCCCACGTTCATCCTGAATCATGCCTCCAAATAAGGTTATGGTGCCTTTAGGCGGGCCTTGCCACCAGTTTTCGACCGTAAAAGAATTACCCAAAGCCATTATGCTGGCGCTGATTTCCACGTCATATGGTGCGCTGTCGCTTATAATGACGTCTTTTTCTGCTATAAGGCCCAGGGTATCAGTAGATGCAGGATTGATCCTTGGGTCTGTGTTATAAGTGACATTATCCGCAATTACGATGTTTCTGTTCGTCCCCACGCTCAACTGGCCGTTCAGGGTCCCTGATATGGTGGTATTTCCGCCATTGACAAACAAGGCGCCGTTCGAGGGCATGGCCATATTCTGGCTGTTCCACCCTTGATTCGGATTAGTTACGGTCATGGTCCCGTCGTTTTCTAGCACGATTGAGGTGGGTCCTGTAAGCATAAGCCCGTCCTGCACGGCAGCGGTTCGAAGGTCCAGGGCTTTGCTTGGAAAAGGCGCGCGCTCCGCTCCAAGCTGGAGGCCTTCCTCGAAAGTGGGGTTATCATAAGGCGGGTTGGAGGTTGCCGTGCTGTTGATTGGCCAGCCGCCGTTCATGTACGTTATAAAATCTTCCTGGCTTTTAACAGGCTTATTAAAATTAGGGTCTCTGAATAAAGGATTACCTGAGACATGAAAATGACTGTTTGTCTGTAATGGCCCCCCGAGCAAATCGCCAGTGACAAACCAGACGGGAAGCCTCCATCCATACCATCGGAAATGTTCGGTGTCAGTGAAATACAGGTAGCGCGCGAATGTATCAGGCTGTAATTCTACTCTTATGGCGCGTTGCGCGTCATCCACGGTCCCGGTGGATATAGCCTCCCAAGTGGACGAGGATCCGACACGCTGCCAGGAACAGTCATAAGAGCCTATATTCTGAAGGGTACTGCTTATCTGTCCAGAACTGTTTCCCGTGGCCCTTAAGCGGTTGATGGCGTAATCAATGCCTGACTCGGCCAGATAAAAAGCCTGCATGGATTTCTTTTCTCGTTCAGCCACCCGCATCTCTGATATGCTTCGTGATATAAAAGCTGCCCCTAAAATGGTCAGGACAGCGATAACTATATACGCTGTAATAAGCACTATTCCTTTTTTATTTTTTAGCATCATATCAATTTCTTAACGTAACCTGTGAGTTTAGCGTGGCTGTTAGTGAACGCCCGAGAAAGGTATTTTTCTGAGCTACCAGTGTTATATATACCATATCCCCACCAAGCAGGCTGAATTGTGTACTTGTTACGTTATTGGCCAGAACTGTCGGCGATTGCCCCTGGACCTCTCTCAAAAGCTGATTATTGGTTACTTCGTATTTTATATTTTCTCCCCATATTGTGAATGGATAGGCGCTTGCGAGATTCACGGAGCTGGCCTCGCGGATTTCCTTTGATAGCTTATCCATTGCCTTTCGCGTCTCCTGCTGTACCGCGATCTGGATATCGCCTGTCTGGAATGATGTGCTGCCCATAGACATTACGCTATATATCGCGCCCAGCAATATGGAAAATATCAGTAATGCGATCATTAATTCTGTTAAACTGAACCCCGCACCAAATCTTCGAAGACAGCCGCATAAAATTTCAGATTCTTCTTCGTTGTTATTTAGCCTAAATGAGAATATGAATCTTTTTAAGATTTGGTACGGGGCGAATCCACGCATTGTCTACCTCTCTGACAGAAGTGTAACGACCTGTGTATTTTTTTGTCTGCCTTTTTCGGTCCAGCTGACAGTTACAAGAATCTCAAGAGGTTCCGCGCTGGTACCTGATGGATAAGTCACGATTACTGTCTCATTGTCCAGGCTGTTGCAGCCACCCCCACCCGGAGAATCTGCTAGAGCCCATGCTGTCCAGTCTTGTGAAGTTATTTTTAAAGGTATGTTTATGTCCCGGATCTCTTCTGTGACGCATTGGGCGTCATTTACGGCAATAGTAAGGTTTCTGGCGCTTTCATTGAGCGAGAAACAGCCTATATAAGCCGCTATCAGGCCCACAAGCGCGATAATCAATACCGCTGTTCCTATCATGAGTTCCAGTAGTGTAAACCCCATTCCAAATTTTTTATGATAGCCTATTGAACTGTCAAAATCTTTTGAGATTTGGAACGGGGTAAACCCAAGTTTTTTTAAGTTTTTATCGGGCATAATATCAAATATATTTTAATGTACTCATATGATAAAAGCAAGAAATATGTTTTACAGCAAGAATATGTATTATGCCAACATTATGCCAACATTTCCCTTGCTTTTATCGACTCTTACTGATAAGATTTTAATTAAATGGGAAAAAATACGGATAAAAAAAAGGATAACAGCCAAGTTCG
Source organism: Candidatus Omnitrophota bacterium (assembly GCA_018814825.1). GTDB lineage: Bacteria > Omnitrophota > Gorgyraeia > Gorgyraeales > Gorgyraeaceae > JAHIEN01. Next base: position 9,086 of record JAHIYJ010000057.1, on the reverse strand, counting down.
GATGGACCACGCGGATCGCAGGCGATATATAAGGCTGAACGTAGTATTCCCGGTGGAGTTTCAGTTCCTGGACCCTGATACAGGCGGTTCGATATGCGATATAAAGCAAGGATTTACCAGGGACGTGGGAAAAGGCGGCATTTGCCTGGAGGTAAATAATATAGAGGAAGGCTTCGAGGACATACTGAAGGCCCGCAAGGCGAAACTTGACCTGCGTCTCCATATACCCTTGAACCAGAGAGAGACGAAGGCGGTAGCCGCGATTTCGTGGTACAAAAAAATAAAATCAGGCTACCCCAACAAATATGTTATAGGCCTGTCGTTTATTGACATAGACCCCAGAGAGCGCAACCGCATCTATCTTCACGCCAAGAGGATAACCTTAACCCCGAGAGTAGTTTCCGTCGTAACCCTGTCTTTAATAGTGGCGCTTATATACTTTTACGCTATGGATTTTAACCTGCGGAGTGAAAACAGGCGATTGGTAAAGGAATTGGTGGAGTTTTCCAGTGCGAAGTCCAAAGTCGAGAAGGATCTCATGAGATTTGACTTAGAGCACAAAGAGACCGAAGAGAAGCTTTCCGAAAACCAGCAAAAGATACGGGAGTATGAAAAGCAGGTAGAGGAATTAAAGAAACTGAGCGAGGAACTGAAGCGCAAAGACGAGCTCTTGCAATATTTTGAGCAGGACAGGGTCCAGGCGAAAGAAAAACTCAAGCAAGCCATTGCCGAAAAACATAAATTATCTCAGGAGGTCGCGGATCTCTCAAAAAATTCAGGATATTTAAGAGAAAGGATAGAAAGGCTTTCTAAAAAAAGGGTCACGGCGGAGGACAGCCTTAAGGAACTCCTGTCTTCGTTTGAACATGTGGAAGAAAAAGGGATATCAACCATGTACAAATGGATAAAAAATCATCAGAACAAATTTACGGGTCTTGTCGTGAGTTATGAGGGAGATAAGAATGTCGAGGATTGGGCGTTTAGCTATGACCAGTCGCTGGCCGCGCAGTGTTTTACCTTGATGGGGGATCAGACCAACGCCAGACAATTGTTCGATTTTTATAAAGACAAAGCGAAGAGGGTATACGGTGTCTTCGCGAATGCATACGACGTCTATGCCGGTTCGGTGGTTGAGTATAACGTGCATACCGGCCCTAATGTATGGCTGGGTATCGCCATGCTCCAGTACGGGAATAAATTTAAGGATGACGAATATCTGTCGGTCGCGGAAGACATAGCGAACTGGTTGATAGGGTTGCAGAAAGAAGACCCTGAATTTGGCATAAGAGGAGGCCCTGATTTTACATGGTTCAGCACAGAGCATAATCTTGATGCCTACGCGTTTTTTGGCATACTCTATCAGGTGACACAGGAAGACAGGTATCTTGTCGCGCAGGAGAGGACATTTGACTGGCTAAAGAAGAATGCCTTTGACAGAAAAAGGGGAAGGCTGAACAGGGGAAAAGGCGACGCTACCATAGCCACGGATACTTTTGCGTGGGCCATAGCGGCAATAGGCCCCAAACGGCTTAAGGAGTCCGGTATGGATCCTGACCAGATTATTGATTTTGCCGAGACAAATTGTCTGGTTACAACTAACTACAAAAGGCCTTCGGGTGAGGAGATAGAAATCACGGGTTTTGATTTTGGAAAATTTGAACACATGCCAAGAGGCGGGGTTGTATCCACGGAATGGACAGCCCAGATGGTGGTTACGTTAAGGATAATGGAAGAGTATCACAGGGAATTGAATGACCACTTAAAGGAAAAATATTATAAGAGAAGAGGGGATTTTTATCTTTCGGAGTTAGAAAAAATGGTGATAATCAGCCCGTCAAAAGTAGGGCAGGGGGAAGGATGTCTCCCTTATGCCACTCAGGACAACGCTGATACTGGGCATGGCTGGAGGGCTCCGGCAGGCTCCAGTACAGGCTCTACCGCAGGGACCTCATACACGATTTTTGCCAGCCGCGGTTATAATCCCCTGATGCTTTAGAGACAATGAAAAACAGGAAGAAATTAATAATTACGATAGCTATCGCGGCTGTCGTCATTTCTTTTTTCAGGACCCTTAGTCATCCTGGCCTATTGCTTTACGGAAGCCATATTAAAGAGGTCCTGGTCTCACGCGTAATAGATGGAGATACCATAGAGCTGTCAGATGGCCGCACAGTGAGATATATCGGTATAGACACGCCTGAGATAAGAGAAAAAAATAACGGCACCTGGAGCTATAAACCAATGCCCTACTCAGAGGAAGCGCGGGAGTTTAATAGGGATCTTGTGGAGGGGAAGGCCGTGAAACTGGAATTTGACGTTCAAAAGCTGGATAAATATGACCGTATTCTCGCCTATGTGCATGTCGGGGACAGGATGGTTAATCTTGAAATGTTAAGCCGGGGTTACGCCATGATGTACACTTATCCCCCAAACGTGAAATACTCGGAAATGTTTTTAAAGGCTCAGGATGAGGCTAGGGAAGCTCGAAGGGGCCTGTGGGCTGGCGTAGAAGAGAATATTATAAGCCCCAAAGACACAGGTGAGAACATTGGGTTTGTCAGGATAGTGCAGGCGACTATAATTAGCACATATATTTCAGAAAAGGCCCTTATTTTAAACTGCGGATATGATTTTAAGATAGTGATATTCAGGAACAATTTCAGCCTTTTCCCAAAAGAGGCGATACGCTCACCTGACAGTTATTTCAGGAATAAGGCCGTCAGGGTTTATGGCATAATAAAAAAATACAAAGGCTCTAAAGAGATTATAATCAATGACTCTTCCCAATTAAGGATACTTTAAAAAATATAGTTTTAAATCCAAAATCCTTCCTGCTAGTAAATTCAAAAAACTTGACTATTACCAGCCCTGACAGTATAATCAAAAAAAGATATGCTTAATAAGATATTTGTGGCAATACTGGCGATTCTCGTTTTTTGCGCGGCGCCTGTCTATTCAGCTTCTTCTTCGATAGAGAGTCTTTCTAAGATAAGGACGTCGAAGAGTTATATCTTTAAAATAAATTACACCACCGAAGACAAATGGGTGGATAGCCTTGTATTTAAGCTTTTTTGCTCTTTCAGCAAGGGGAGCGAACTTTCCTTCACAAGCTCAGGGCTTAATAATATTAAAAGAGGATGGCACAAGACAGAGATACGCGTACCGAGCGTGTATAGGGATAGGTACGGATATATTACGGATTACAGGGTAGAATTGTACCACAAGGGTATACTGGTATCTATCAGAAGCATGTAATAACGGAGGCGCTGTGAGCTATACAAAAAGAAAAAGATTTATCGTAAATAAGAAATTACAGCTAGGGATTTTCCTTAAATGGATAATCATCCCTGTGGTGGCGCTATCAGCGGCCCTTTATTATTTCAGGGGAAATGCCTATGTGTTGATTATGGCAATAACCGCGGTGTTGCTTTTTTCCTGGCACATACTGATACTGTCCCATCGCCTGGCAGGGCCTGTATACAGGCTGGAAAAGGATCTGGAGGATATAGCGAAAGGCAATTTTTCCATAAGGATAAAATTCCGCAAAAAAGACGAGCTTAAATCCATCGCGGACGGTATAAACAGAATACTCGATGAGATGGAAAAAAAGATAACAAACAGACAGGGGGGCTTGAATGACTCGTAAAAAAAGAAGGGCAAAATTAAAAAAGAAGAGAAAAGGCAAGAGACATGCGAGGAGATAATAAGCGAATAGGTGTACTTACCGGAGGGGGTGATTGTCCAGGTCTTAATGCTGCCATCAGGGCCGTGGCTAAGACGGCTATGTTGAATTATAGCATGGAGGTTGTAGGCATAAAAGACGGTTTCATCGGACTGATTGAGAATAAGTATTCTATCTTAAATTACGAAGATGTTTCGGGCATACTTACCGAAGGCGGAACTTTCTTAGGCGCTTCCAACAAAGCCAATCCATTCAAATACGCTGACCTTTCAGGAAAAACAAAAGATGTATCCAGTGTGGTATTGAACAACGCCAGGATACTTAGACTGGATAGCCTGGTCTGTATAGGCGGGGACGGCACGCTTACGGTGGCCTACAAGCTTTATAAAAAGGGCCTTAAAATAGTAGGAGTGCCAAAAACCATAGATAATGACCTTATGGCTACAGACGCTACGATAGGTTTTGATTCCGCTGTTGTTACAGCTACAGAGGCCATTGATAAACTCCACACAACCGCGCAGTCACACCACAGAGTAATGGTCTTAGAGGTAATGGGTAGATACGCGGGATGGTTAGCGCTATGTGCTGGAGTGGCAGGTGGAGGAGACATAATTATAATACCTGAGATACCTTATGATATTAAAAAGGTCTGTCAGATAGTAAAAGAAAGGCATAAGAGGGGTAAAAGATTCAGTATAGTAGTTATTTCGGAAGGAGCCAGGCCGCGCGGCGGAAAAATGGTGGTTAAAAAGATTGTTAAGGATTCGGCGGAACCTGTGAGATTAGGTGGCATTGGCAATAAGATAGCCAGCGATATAGAGTCTATTACAGGGTTGGAAACAAGGGTGACTGTTCTGGGTCATCTACAGAGAGGCGGAGTGCCAACCCCTTTTGATAGGATACTTGCGACTCGTTTAGGTACATTTGGTTGCGATCTTGCCGCTAAGGGGGAATTTGGTAAAATGGCGTCTCTAAAAGGCAGGGATATAGTGGCTGTCAGCCTGAAGGAAGCTGTAAGGCGTAACAGGCAGGTGAATCCCAGAGATCCGATTATCAAGGCAGCTATGGCAGTAGGTACTTCTTTTGGGGTTTAATAAGTTTGACACATGCTGTTTTTTGTGGTATAAAATATAGCAGGCAACCTGTAACGAGCTTTTTTCGGCAGCTCGGCGACCTTGTCGGAGAGGTGGTTGCTTTCGAGCCTCGTCTGCCTTAAGGCGGACGAGGCTTTTTTTATTTGTTCACTTATTCAGCAGGCGAATTATGTGGGCGGCGGCCAGGGCGGCACGATTATCCTGGAGATGATAAAATGAAGACCATTAATTTAAAAATAAAAGATAAGATAGCCATTCTTGAATTTGATCAGCCTGATTCAAAGGTCAATGTGCTGAATTCGGAATCAATGCAGGAATTTTCTCTTGCAATAGATGAAATTACAGGTAAGCCCGGCGTAGAAGCTCTTGTTATTACAAGCAGAAAAAGCGGCATATTTATCGCAGGGGCAGACATAAAAGAGATAGACCGCATATATTCAAAAGAAGAGGCAGAGCAGAAGGTAGAAGCCGGCAAGGAGATCCTTGACAAGCTTCACGATCTGGATTTAGTCACTGTAGCGGCAATAAACGGCATATGCCTAGGTGGAGGATTAGAGTTATCCCTTGCGTGTAAATACAGGGTCTCCACTTTCAGCGATAAGGTCAAGATAGGACTCCCTGAGGTAAAATTAGGTATTTTGCCTGGATGGGGAGGGACGCAGAGGCTGCCTAGGCTTATCGGGCTGACGCGCGGCCTGATGATGATTCTTTCCGGAAAGATAGTCTCAGCCAAAGACGCTTTAAAATACGGTCTTGTGGACAGGTTGTTTCCGGAGGCGCGGTTTGTAGATGACATCATGGATTTTGTTAATGGAATCCTGGAATGCAGGATACATGTAAAAAGAAGGCGCAGGAAGAAACTTGTTCAGAAATTTCTTGAAGATACGATTGTAGGCCGTTCGATTGTTTTTAGCCGGGCAAGAAAAGATGTCATTAAAAGGACGAAGGGATTTTACCCAGCGCCTCTTAAGATACTTGACCTGATAAAGCGTACGTACGGAAGGCCTGTCAAAATAGGATCTCGCTTAGAGACAGAGGTGTTCAGCGAACTTGCCGTAACAGATGTGTCCAAAAATCTGATAAAGGTATTTTTTCTCAATGAGGAGTATAAAAAACTTCCATGGGTGGATTCCGCGATCGAGCCTCTGCCGGTCAATAAATGCGGGGTCGTTGGCGCGGGTATTATGGGAGGCGGCATTGCCCAGCTATTGAGTTATTGTGATATTCCAACGAGGATAAAGGATATAAATTACGATGCGCTGAAACATGCCCTTAAGACAGCCTCGGGCATTTTCAGATACAGCCTTAAGAAGGGGGAGATTAAAAGGCATCAGGCGGAATATAAATTAGGGCTTATCTCGTCTTCTGTGACCTATCGCGGATTTGAGAATGCGAACCTTGTAATCGAATCGGTGGTGGAAAATATAGAAGTAAAGAAGAAAGTGTTTAAGGAATTAAGCCGGGTTTCCTCGCCCGGCGCGATATTTGCGTCAAACACTTCATCACTTCCTGTGATAGAGATGGCATTGGCCGCGGATGCGCCTGAGCGAGTAGGAGGACTGCATTTTTTTAATCCAGTGCACCGGATGCCTCTTGTCGAGGTGATCAGATCCGACATGACCAGCGACAGGACGCTGGCCACGCTTATCGCATTTGCCAGAAGGATAGGTAAGGTTGTGATAGTCGTAAAGGATGTGCCTGGATTTTTGATAAACAGGATCCTTTTCTCTTATCTTAATGAGGCCGGATATTTGATAGGCGAGGGTATGGATATGGAGCGGATCGACAGGATCGCGCGCGAGTTTGGTATGCCGATGGGGCCGATTGAGCTTATTGATGAGGTGGGTATTGACGTAGGGTATAAGGTAATCAAGATACTTGAAGCAGCATATGGCGCGAGGATGAAGATCTCTCCTGTACTTGAAAAGGTCAAGGAAAAAAATCTCCTCGGCAAAAAAGGAAAAGCAGGTTTTTATATCTATAAAGGCAAAAATAAGAAAGAGCCGAATCCTGAAATATACAGGCTTGTTAAACATGGCGCAGGACAGGTGATTTCGGAAGGCGCAGCCCTTGAGAGGATGATTTATGTCATGATAAATGAGGCGGCAAGGTGCATGGATGAAGGGGTAACGGACAGGCCTCAGACTATAGATATAGGCATGATAATGGGGACAGGGTTTCCCCCGTTCCGCGCAGGATTATTGAGGTATGCTGACAGTGTAGGCATTGAGAATATAGTGGTAGGTCTCAAAGGATTTGAGAAACGATTGAGTGCCGAACGTTTCAGGCCGTGTAAGTATCTGCTGGATATGGCAGAGAAAAAGGAAAGATTTTACCGGGAGAGTATATCATGAGTCTTTCCAAAGAAGATTTTATATTCAATGGTATTGTTAGTTACCTTTCGGTATTAATTGGGCAGAGGTATAATAAAAAAAGAGGTGGTATAGATGTTTGACGTATCCAAGAAAAGACACTGGCTGAGAATTATAATCCCTGCCTTTCCGGCATTTAATATTTATTCTTATATTGCTGAGAGGACTACGGCCCTGGGGCCGGTGTGCGTAGCAAGCGCTGTAAATGAGATGGAAAGATGGGACGTCGAGGTTATTGATGAAAATAATCTTCGTAGATACGGCCCTGTAGATGACTCTGGCGGGGCTGACCATGAATTTTTACAGAATCTCAGGCCTGCTGATATTGTCGGATTTTACGGCGGGCTGACAAGCACTATTCCGCGGCTCTATAAGCTGGCCCGGTTTTATAAAGATAAGGGTGTTACGACTGTCGCAGGGGGGCAGCATTTCGCGGGAGACAATATCGCTGAGGCATTAAATTCAGGTATAGATTATGTGGTTATTGGCGAAGGAGAGGAAACTATCAGGGAGCTTTTATCAGCGCTTGAAGGCAAACTGGATATAGGTAATGTAAAAGGCATTGCTTATCTTGAGGGCGGGAAGATTATACGCACTCCGGAAAGAGAACCCATAACTGATTTTGATAAACTGCCTTTGCCGGATTTTTCTTTGATTCGTTACGCTAAGATTAAACTTTACCCTGTTGAGAGGATCAGGGGATGCGGAATGGATTGTGAGTTTTGCACAGTCAAAGGCAGGCCGCGATATGCTTCTCCTGAAAGGCTCCTTGAGAGTATAAGTTTTCTTTTGGAAACAAAGGATGCGAGGCATTTCTTTGTGGTTGACGATCTATTTGGGCAGCAGAGGGAAGAGACAATAAGATTTTGCAATATGCTCAGGGATTACCAGAAGAGTACAGGCAGACGCTTGGATCTGACTGTTCAGATAAGGCTGGATAAGGCCAAAGACCCAGAGCTTCTTTCAGCCATGCGCCAGGCAGGTATTAACGCAGTAGCCATTGGTTTGGAGTCCCCTATAAAAGAAGAATTAGAGGCCATGAATAAACATTTGAAACCTGAAGACATGGTGTCCCTGGCAAGGATATTCCATAGATTCGGATTTCTGGTACACGGCATGTTTATCTTTGGCTATCCCATGAAGGAGGGCATAAATTTCAAAATGGCGGCAAAGGATAGAATAAAGCACATCAAGAGTTTTATTAGAAAGGCTAAGATTGACACAATTCAGGTTTTGTTGCCTGTGCCTTTGCCGGGGACAAAATTAAGGCATAGGCTGGAGAGACAGAAAAGAGTCTATCCGATTCAAGATGTAGGCTGGAAGTATTATGATGGAAATTTTCCATTGTTTGAGCCGGATGAGCCGATGAGCGCCGAAGAGATGCTGGCATCTATCAGAAACATCATGGGCAAGTTTTATCAATTTAAATATATGTTTATGATAGGCATGAATATATTTTCCTTCCCAGCTTTAATCTTCTTTTTGCATGACATTAAATCAGGATGGAAAAAGTGGTACAGGCTTTGGCATAACCATCTCATTCGTTTCGGTGGCTGGATTACTATAAGGGGTTGGACAAGAGAGTTTAAAAAAGACAAATTTGCAGAAAGATTGAAGGAAGCAAAGGCCCATTTGAAAAATTCAGGTTAGAATTTGCTTGACAAAATAAAAGTGATTGGTGTATAATAATACTAGTTTAGTAGTAAATAAGTGAGTAGAAGTCTTTAGCCGTAGGGCAAAAAGAATTCGCTTTACGGTTTTTTTATTTTTCTGCCATTGTTTACTATAATTTTGAGGAAAGGAGGTAGTAAATAATGGCAAAAGGAACAGTAAAGTGGTTCAATGACCAGAAAGGATTCGGGTTTATTACGCCTGAGTCAGGTGCAGACGTATTTGTGCATCATACTGCAATTCAGAGCGAAGGTTTTAAGACTTTAG
>JAHIYJ010000056.1 GCA_018814825.1 Candidatus Omnitrophota bacterium | reverse complement strand
TGAGATGGTGATGCCCGGTGACAACGTGGAAATGGAAGTGGAACTCATTATTCCCATAGCCATGGAGAAAGAACTCCGCTTCGCCATACGCGAAGGCGGACACACCGTGGGCGCAGGAGTGGTATCGGAGATATTAGAATAGGATAGATAAGATGACGCAACAACAGCAGGCACAAAAAATTCGCATAAGGCTTCAGGGTTATGATTATAAACTCCTGGATCAGTCCGCTCTTGAGATAGTGGATACGGCTAAACGTACGGGTGCCATAGTTTCGGGACCAGTCCCTTTACCCACTAAAAGAGAGATCTTTACGGTGCTTAGAGGTCCTCATGTGGACAAGAAGTCCAGAGAGCAGTTTCAGATGAAGACCCACAAGAGATTGATCGACATTATAAGTCCCACCGCGAAAACTATAGACGCGCTCAGGAAACTGGATCTGCCTGCTGGCGTTCATGTGGAAATTAAATGAGTTTATCAAACCCGCATTGCAATTTAATTGCAATGCGGGTTTGGAGTGTACTCTAAGGATTATTAATACATAAAAGGTACGGGGTAAATTCGCACCTTCAAAGAAGCAAAACAGAGGAGATGTAGTTGTGAAAATCTAAGATTTTCACAACTACAGTGCTCATTCATGAAAGCGGGAATATTAGGTAAAAAATTAGGCATGACTCAGATCTTTACGGATGAGGGCGGCTTTGTGCCCATTACAGTGATAGAGGCAGGTCCATGCGCTGTATTGAAGACCGGCGAGGGCAAGGCCCTTTTAGGTTTTGACAGGAAAAAGGAAAAAAATACCACAAAACCCCTGTTGACGATGTATAAGAAACTTAACGTGGAGCCCAGGGCGTTTGTCCGGGAAATCGCGTTTGATTCACTGGAAGGCATCAGCGCCGGCCAGGAGGTAACAGTGGATATCTTCAGGGAAAAAGATTTTGTAGATGTCACTGGAGTCTCCAAGGGCAAAGGTTTTCAGGGGGGCGTAAAGCGCTGGCACTGGAAGGGTGGTCCTGGCGGGCATGGCTCTATGCATCACAGAAGAGTAGGTTCTGTGGGCGCCAGCAGTTTTCCTTCCCGGGTCCTGAAGGGGCAGAGATTGCCGGGCCGTATGGGCAATAAGAGAAACACCATCCAGAGTTTGGAGGTTTTAAAGATTGTAAAGGATAAAAACATTATGCTGGTTAAAGGTTCAGTGCCCGGCGCCAATAACGGTTATCTTGAAATACGAGTAGCGAAGAAAAAAGAACCCGCAAAAAGAGAACAGGCTGTCAAACCGAAGGAAACCGCGAAACAGGAATCAAAGCAAGAGAAGAAATAAATGACAAAGGCAGGAGTTAAGAAAAAAACCGAAAAAACAACGGATATCCCGGTAGTGGATGTATATAGCTTGTCGGGCAAAAAGGTGGAAAAATTCAAGCTGAGTCCGGATATCTTTAATGTAGCCATAAACAAGGCGCTTCTCCATCAGGTAGTGGTTATGTACATGGCGAACTTCAGGCAGGGTAACGCTTCCACTAAAACGAGGGCCGATGTGAGAGGCGGAGGTAGAAAACCCTGGAGGCAGAAGGGTACTGGCAGGGCCAGGGCAGGGTCTATCAGGTCGCCTTTATGGAGAGGCGGCGGGGTGGTTTTCGGCCCGCATCCCAGAGATTACAGGTTCTCGATGCCCAAAAAAATGAAAAGGTTGGCGCTTTTATCGAGCCTGAGCGCGAAGACAAAAGATAACGAGGTTATGGTGCTGGAAAAAGACCCGGAGTTCAGCAAGCCGAAGACAAAAGAGATGGTAAAGGTCCTGACGGCCTTAAAGGCGTCAGGGAAGAGGAACCTCTATCTTTACGGGAAAAGAGACGATAATTTATTTCTTTCATGCAGGAACATAAAAGGCCTTACCGTGAGACTGAGCAGTGATTTTAACGCGTACGACGTTTTATCGAACACTAACATATTGTTCTCGAAGGAGACTCACGACAGCCTGATAAAGAGGGTTGGGAAATGACCCATTCGACAAGTGCTTCGACTAAGCTCAGCACCCTTCGAAGCATCCTGAGCAACGTCGAAGGGCTCAGGGTTATCCTGAGCGACTGAAAGGAGTCGAAGGATGAAGTCAGCCTATGATGTACTCAAAAGTATTGTAAGGACAGAGAAAGGCACGCGAATACTGCCTCTTAATAAATACCTTTTTCATGTCACTACCGACTCCAATAAGATAGAGATAAAGCAAGCGGTTGAAGATGTATACAATGTAAAAGTCGTGAGCGTAAATACCACGGTCATGCGGGGTAAGATAAAAAGACTCAGGCATAAGGCGGGTAAGACACCGGACTGGAAAAAGGCGATAGTTACTCTTAAAGAGGGAGACAAGATAGATATAGCCAGCACTTAATAGGCTTTAGGCTTAGAGGAAAAAGAGGAAGAGATATGGGAATTAAGCAATATAAACCAACGACTTCGACGCTGAGATGGACAGCTTTGTCTGATTTCTCAGAGCTTACCAGGGAAAAACCTGAGAAGTCCTTGACTGTCCCCAAGAGAAAGACAGGAGGCCGCAATTTTTCCGGCAGGATTACCTGCAGATGGAGAGGCGGGGGGCATAAGAGGCGTTACAGGATAATAGATTTCAAGAGAGATAAAATGGATATGCCCGGAAAGGTGATATCCATAGAATATGACCCTAACCGTTCGGCAAGGATAGTGCTGGTTCAGTATGAGGACAATGACAAGAGATACATATTGTGGCCGGCTGGCCTGGCTAAGGGTGACACGGTCATAGCGAGCACGAAAGAGATAGACATAAAGCCTGGCAACGCTATGCCGCTCAGGAGTATCCCCCCGGGAACAACTATACACAACCTTGAGTTGAAGAAAGGCAGAGGTGGAAAGATAGTGAGAAGCGCGGGTTCTTACGCGCAGATACTCGCCAAAGAAGGCGAATACGCTCACGTAAAATTGCCTTCCGGCGAAGTGAGGCTGATAGGGATAAACTGTATGGCCACTATAGGCCAGCTCGGAAATATAGAACATAACACCATATCAATAGGTAAAGCAGGCAGGTCAAGATGGCTTGGTCGTATGCCGAGGGTCAGAGGGGTTGCGATGAATCCCGTGGACCATCCGATGGGTGGAGGAGAAGGAAAGTCTTCTGGCGGAAGGCACCCTTGCAGCCCGTGGGGTCAGAAGTCAAAAGGGCTGAAGACCAGAAAGGCAAAGCCTTCTGACAGGTTTATAATCAAAAGGAGAAACAGCAAGATAATCGCCAGATAAGAGGTAAATATTATGGGACGTTCGTTAAAAAAAGGGCCGTTTGTGGACGAGAAATTACTGGCAAAGGTCCAGGATATGCAGAGAAGAGGCGACAGGAAACCGGTGAAAACATGGTCGCGCAGGTCCACCATTGTCCCGGATTTCGTGGGCGTTACGATTTCCGTACATAACGGGAGAAAATTAGTACCTGTGTTTATAACAGAGAATATGGTTGGCCATAAGCTCGGCGAATTTTCGCCCACAAGGTTGTTTAAGAAACATGGTTCACACACAGAGCAGTCTATGTCGAAGACTTAAGGAGAGTTATGGTATCAAGGGCAATCGCGAGATATATAAGGATTTCGACAAGGAAAACAGGTAACGTGCTGGATCTGGTGCGGGGCAAGTCTGTTGTGAAGGCCGAGACTATCCTTAACACGGTTAACAAGCGCCCGGCTATCTATATAAAACAGCTTTTACATTCCGCGGTAGATAGCGCCGAGAAAAAATTAAAGCTCACGCCGGCGGAACTATACATTTCCATGGTAAAGGCGGATAAGGGGCCTATGCTTAAAAGGTACAGGGCCGCGACCATGGGCCGCTCTACCATGATCAAACACAGGACTACTCATGTTACTCTTGAGCTGGATAAGATAAAGAGGCCAGAGCCGAAGGCCGCGAAAGAAGAGAGACTGGATAAAAAACAAGCGGCCGTAAGAAGAAAACGGAAAGAGAGAGAACCAAAAACCGTTAACAAGAAGAAAAAGTAAGGAGAACTCAATTGGGCCAGAAAGTACATCCGTATAGTTTTAGGTTAGGGTATATCAGGGACTGGAACTCCAGGTGGTTTGCCAGAAAAAAAGATTATGGCGCGCTGCTGATAGAAGACGCCCAAATAAGGTCTTATATAAAGAAAAGTTTGATGCAGGCCGCGGTTGCCAAGATAGAGATAGAGAGGGCGAGCAAGAGGATCAGGGTCATCATACACAGCGGAAGGCCTGGCGTGATAATCGGCAGGAAGGGTACTGAGATTGACAGGCTGCGCGATGAGCTTAGGAATGTAGTCGACAAGGAGATGCAGATTGATATAAAAGAAATAAAACAGCCGACTCTTTCGGCCCAGCTGGTGGCGGAGAACATAGCGTTTCAGCTTGAGAAGAGGATCGCTTTCAGGCGCGCCATGAAGAGGGCTGTACAGCAGTCCGTTACTTCAGGGGCTCAGGGGATTAAGATAAGATGTCGCGGCAGGCTGGACGGGGCCGAGATTGCCAGAAAAGAATCTTACAAGTACGGCAAGGTCCCTCTTCAGACAATAAAAGCTGATGTGGATTATGGTTTTAGTGAAGCTCATACCACAGCCGGCCTTATAGGTATAAAAGTATGGATATATAAAGGTGATATAATAGTGGGTAAGAAGACTGGCGAGAAAAAGGCTGTCGAGAAAGAGCCTGTTGCTACAGAAAAGGCGTAAAAATTATGGTTTTAATGCCGAAACGCGTAAAATACAGGAAATATCAGAGGGGCAGAAGAACGGGTATCGCCACGAAAGGGTCTAACCTTTCTTTCGGGGACTGCGGGTTGCAGGCCCTTGAGAATGACTGGCTGACAAATATTCAGATAGAGGCCTGCAGGGTTAGCGTCATGAGGGCCCTTAAGGGCGCAGGTAAGCTCTGGATAAGGGCTTTCCCCGATAAGTCAGTGACGAAAAAACCGGCGGAAACCAGGCAGGGCAAAGGCAAAGGCGCCCCGCTTTACTGGGTCAGCACTGTAAAGAGAGGCAAGATTGTGTTTGAACTGGGCGGAGTGGACGAGGTTCTTGCCAGGGAGGCAATGAGATACGCGGCCTCAAAGCTGCCTTTCAGGACAAGGTTTGTCACAAGGAAAGAACGCGGGTAGGCCAAATGTTAAAGCTATCGGAATTGAGAAATTTATCAAGACAGGAATTAAACGAAAAGGTCACAGCGCTAAAGAAATTTCTTTTTGAGACGCGTTCCCAGGGCGCGAGTGGCCGTATAGAAAAGCCCAGCAAGATCAGGGAGACGCGCCGTGATATAGCGCGGATCTTAACGATACTTCGCGAGAAAAAGGAGAAATAGATTTTATGGAATCAAGAGGCATGATGAAGACCAGATCAGGGGTTGTCATTAACGATAAGATAGACAAGTCCATTGTGGTCAGGATAGAGCGCACCACAAAACACGCGAAATATAAACGTGTCGTGAGAAGGACGTCTAAGCTGATGGCCCATGACAAAGATAATCAGGCAAAACTCGGGGATAAGGTGAGGGTAAAGGAGACCAGGCCTATGTCAGGGCAGAAAAGATGGCGCCTTCTCGAGATATTGAAGTAATCCAGGAAAACAGGGTATTAGTATTATGATTAGAATGCGAACAATTTTAGATGTGGCTGATAATACAGGGGCTAAAAAGGCTTCCTGTATAGGCGTTATAGGCAGGCACGGCAAACTGTACGCGCAGATAGGCGATATCATAACCGCCAATATAAAAGAGGCCTCTCCTGACGGCGTGGTCAAAAAGGGCGAAGTGGTCAAGGCCGTTATAGTCAGGAGCGCGCATTCCATAAGAAGACCCGACGGGTCTTATCTGAGATTCGACAGGAACGCTATGGTAGTGATAGACCCCCAGCTGAACCCGCGGGGTACGAGGATTTTTGGACCGGTGGCGAGGGAATTAAGAGAGAAAAATTTTATGAAAATAATATCCCTGGCCCCAGAGGTAGTTTGATAGTATAGGAATTTGAAAATGTCATTGCGATCTGCCATAGGCGGAGAAGCAATCCCTAAAGAAATCCCTTGTCCGCCTATGGCAGACTCGGGATAAATTCGCACTTATAATTTACGCTCCTTTTAGTCGCGTAAATTATGTGCTCATTTAATATGGCTAAGATAAAAAAGAACGATACGGTAATGGTCCTGGCCGGTAGGGATAAAGGGAAGTCCGGCAAGGTACTGACTGTTTTTCCGAAAAAGGGCAGGGCTCTGGTTCAGGGGATCAATTTTGTTAAAAAGCACACGAGAAGGACACGCGAGGACCAGCAGGGAGGGATCATACAGAAGGAAAGTAGCATCGATGTCTCAAACCTCATGGTGATCTGCCAGAAATGCTCCAAGCCCGCGCGTATCGGTTTTACGATACTGTCAGACGGGACAAAGACCAGGATCTGCAAGAAGTGCAAAGAGCTTATATAAAAATAATTTTACACTTTTGTGACACACAGAAAAGTGTAAAATTAAGGAGAATTTAAAGTGATACCCAGATTATTACAGAGATACAAAGAAGAGATCCGACCGGAACTAAGCAAGAAATTCGACTATAAAAACTCACTGCAAGCACCGCGCCTTGAGAAAGTGGTCCTGAATATGGGGGTTGGCGCCGCCAGTCAGGACATAAAGATACTTGAGCAGGTGTCCAGTGACCTTGCCGTCATATCGGGACAGAAGCCGGCTATTACAAGGTCCAGAAAATCAATAGCGAATTTCAAGATCAGAAAAGGCGTGCCGGTCGGCTGTAAGGTTACTCTGCGAGGCCACAGGATGTACGAGTTTCTCGACAGGCTTATTAACGTGGTGTTGCCGAGGATAAGGGATTTCCGGGGAGTCAATCCTGATTCGTTCGACCAGAAAGGCAGTTACGCGCTCGGCCTTAAAGAACAGGCCATATTTCCGGAAATAGACATAGACAAGATAAGCAAAGTGCAGGGCATGGACGTCATAATCAATATCCGGTCAGACTCAAAAGAAGAGTCTTACGAATTATTAAGGATGTTTGGCATGCCTTTCGCGAGTAAAACCAAAAAAGATTCGGAGAAATAATTTATGGCGAAGGAATGCTTGATAGCTAAACAAAAAATGACGCCTAAGTTCAAGGTGAGAAAGTACAACAGGTGCAAGTTGTGCGGCAGGCCCAGGGCGTTTATGAGAAAATTCCACATTTGCCGAATATGCTTCAGGGAAATGGCTTCCAGGGGAGAGATCCCTGGGGTGACCAAGGCAAGCTGGTAAAATAAGCGAGGATTATAATGAGTTTAACAGACCCTATAGCGAACATGCTGACAGTCATAAGGAATGGCGCCATGTCTAAAAAGACAAAAGTGGACGTGCCGTTTTCCAAGCTGTCACAGGAGATATTGAACATCCTTAAAAGAGAAAAGTTTATCAAAGATTTCAAGCTGATAGAGGACAAGAAGCAGGGTCTTTTGAGGGTGTACCTTAAATACACTCAGACAGGTGAGTCGGCCATTAAAAGAATCAAGAGGATATCAAGGCCCGGCCTGAGGAAATATGTGGATAAGGACGAGATCCCGAGAGTCCTGGGCGGGATCGGGACGGCCATTATCACCACGTCCAGGGGCGTGGTTACTGGTGTCCAGGCAAAGGAGATGCAGACAGGCGGCGAAGTCTTGTGCCACGTCTGGTAAGTGAGGGCATAAGTTACGAAAAATCAAAGATTTTTCGTAACTTATTTGCCCGAACTTACCCCGCACCTTTTTAATATTGAAGAACATAGTAGCTTGTAGTTATTAACCCGAAGGACGATGGACACATAAAAGGTGCGGGGTTAATTCGCACCTCGTCGTAGCAAAAACAAGGGGGGTTGAGTTACGAAAATCTTTGATTTTTCGTAACTCAAGTGCTCATTAATGTCACGAATAGGAAAAAGACCAATACAGATTCCTGACAAGATAAAAGTAAAGGTAGAATCAGGAAAGATATTTGCGGAAGGACCTAAGGGTAAGCTGGACTGGGTTTTACCTTCAAGCGTGGAAATCCAGGTAAACGGTTCAGAGCTTATAGTGAAGAAGCTTAAGGATGACAAGATAGGCAATGCCAACCATGGCCTTGCTAGAGCGTGTATAAGTAATATGATAAAAGGGGTGGGTGAGGGTTATGCCAAACAGCTTGAGATCCGCGGAGTTGGGTATAAAGCCCAGGCTCAGGGTAAGGCGGTAAGCCTTCAGTTGGGATTTTCTCATCCCGTGGTGTACAATGTGCCGGAAGGGGTGACCGTAAAGACGCCTAAACCTAACCAGATTGTGGTAGAGGGCATAGACAAGGCAGGGGTGGGCAAGGTAGCGGCTGAGATAAGAGACTATCTCAAGCCTGAACCTTATAAGGGCAAGGGCATAAGGTACGTAGGGGAATATGTCAGGAAAAAGGCAGGCAAGGCGGTAGCATAATGAGAAAAAAAATAAAAAATAAATCAGAATTATGGCGCATAAAGAGGCATTACAGGATAAGAAAAAATATGTTTGGCACAAAAGACAAGCCCAGGCTTATTGTGCACAGGAGCAATAAGAATATCTACGCGCAGCTGATAGATGATGCTTCGGCCACTACCCTCCTGAGCGTTTCCACGGGAGATAAGGCCTTTAAAAAAGATCAGGCCTGGGGCGGTAATGTCGAGACGGCTAAAAAATTAGGCTCATATCTATTCGATGAGGCGAAAAAGAAAGGTGTAGATCGTGTCGTGTTTGACAGGGGCGGTTATCTGTATCACGGCAGGGTAAAGGCCTTCGCTGAAGCAGCGCGCGAAGCGGGATTGAAATTCTAAAAACAATTGGATATCGGAGGAAATTTTGACAGACAAGAATCAGGCAAAAAACAAGTTTATAAAAAAAATCGAGGATACTCAGGAAGAGCAGTACATAGAGAAGGTCATAGCTGTCAACAGGGTCGCTAAGGTCGTCAAAGGCGGCAAGAGATTTTCTTTTACGGCCCTTGTCACCGTGGGTAATGGCCGCGGCAGTGTTGGGTGCGGATACGGCAAGGCAAACGAAGTTGCAGACGCTATACGGAAGGCCCTTTCAAACGCGAAAAAGAGTTGTTTCGCGGTTGCGCTAAAAAACAAGACCATACCTCATGAGGTAATTGGGCATTTCGGAGCCGGAAAGGTACTTTTGAAACCGGCGTCTGAAGGTACTGGTGTTATAGCGGGCGGAACGGTCAGGGCTATATGCGACGCGGTAGGGATAAAAGATATACTTACCAAATCGCTAGGGACGCAGAACCCGATAAACGTCACCAAAGCTACACTGGCCGGACTTAAGGAGTTAAGGCTGGAACGGAAAACCGAGGAAGAGGCGTAAAGGGATTATAGAGATGAAAATACAGGATCTGAAACCAGCGATAGGCGCGAGAAAAAAGAGAAAGATAGTCGGCAGGGGGCCTGGATCGGGCCACGGGAAGACTTCAACCAGAGGCCATAAGGGCCAGATGTCCCGTACCGGCAAGGGTGTTACCCCTGGTTTTGAGGGCGGACAGATGCCCCTGATAAGAAAGATGCCCAAGAGAGGGTTTAATACGGTCCCGAGAAAAGACAAGGCCGTTATAAATCTTGACAGGCTGGCCGGGCTGGAAAAAGAGACTGCCATAACCCCGGAGCTATTAAAGAAAAAAGGAGTCATAAAGAAACGCGTGAATTTTTTAAAGGTTATGGGAAACGGCGAGGTGAAAATACCCTTTAATATAAGCGCGCACGCGTTTTCAAAGACAGCGATCGAGAAGATCAAAAACGCCGGAGGAAAGTGCGAAGTTATTAAGTAAAAAAATGAGCTATCAGCAGCTGAAGGCTGACTGCTGAAGGCTGACTGCTGAAGGCTTATGATAAAAGCGCTAGCCAATTCTTTTAAAATACCGGATCTCAGAAGAAAGCTTTTAGTTACCCTGGCGCTTCTCAGTGTATACAGGATAGGTGCGTATATCCCGACGCCCGGGGTAAACGGCGCCGCGCTGGTCCAATTTTTTCAGAGCGTAGCCAGGACGCAGGGCGGAACGCTCTTTGGCATAATGAATATGTTTTCAGGAGGAGCGCTGACAAGGCTTACTATTTTCGCGCTCGGGATCATGCCGTATATATCGGCTTCGATCATTCTCCAGCTCCTGGTAACTGTCGTCCCTCACCTTGAGAAGCTTTCAAAGGAGGGAGAGGCGGGCAGGAAGACTATAATCCAGTATACACGATACGGGACAGTCATTCTGGCTGTTATCCAGTCATTTTTTATAAGTCTCTGGCTCGAGAATCCCGCTAGGTTTCAGGGGCTTCAGATAGTGGATAACCCTGGCTGGTCTTTCAGGATACTCACAGTAATTACACTTACCACCGGCACGGCCTTTATAATGTGGCTTGGCGAGCAGATACAAGAGCGCGGCATAGGTAACGGTATATCGCTTATAATAACAGCCGGTATTATCTCGCGGTTGCCTACAGCGCTATATCAGGTCATGGCTTTATTATCGCCTTTTGCCCCGGAGAAGCGACAGATAAGCTTTTTAACCATAGGCGTCATGTCAGTCATAGGCTTCTTGGTTATAGTCGCGGTTATTTTGATTACCCAGGGGCAGAGAAAGATCCCTGTCCAGTACGCGAAGAGGATAGTAGGCAGAAAGGTGTATGGCGGGCAGAGCACTTATATACCGCTCAAGGTCAACCAGGCGGGCGTCATCCCTATTATATTCGCGCAATCCATAATATTATTCCCGGCTACCATAGCAGGGTTTATACCCAATGCCGGGTTTCAGAAGATAGCGCAGTCTCTGGTGAGAGGTCAGCTGCTCTATACCATTGTTTACAGTCTTTTGATAATATTTTTCGCGTATTTTTATACCGCTATAAGCTTTAATCCGGCTGATGTGGCGGATAACATGAAAAAATACGGCGGGTTCGTGCCCGGGGTCAGACCCGGGAGGCGCACCGCTGAGTACTTTGATTTTATTATGACGAGGATTACGCTGCCGGGCGCTGTATTTCTCGCGTTTATAGCGGTTTTCCCTGACATGCTTGGAGCATGGCTGAAGATACCTTATTTAATAGCCAGCTTTTTCGGCGGCACGGCTCTTCTTATAGTCGTGGGTGTCATGCTGGATACCATGCGGCAGATAGAGTCACAGCTCCTTATGAGGCACTACCAGGGTTTTATGAAAAAAGGAAGGATTAAGGGCAGAAGATAATGAGAATGGTTTTTTTAGGGCCTCCGGGCGCGGGAAAAGGGACACAGGCGGTCATGCTTTCCGAAAGAATGGGTATCCTGCACCTTTCCACAGGAGATATCCTCAGGGAAAACGTAAAGAGAGGTACTGAGATAGGCAAAAAGGCCAAGTCTTACATGGATAAAGGGGAACTGGTCCCTGACGACATGGTTATAGAGATGATGCTTGATACCATAAAATCAGGCGACAAAGAAAAAGGTTTTATCCTGGACGGTTTTCCCAGGACGCTGTATCAGGCGAGAAAAATAGACGCCGAACTGGAAAAGCTGGGCCTGCCGATAGACATGGTGACCTATTTTAAGACCAGCACCGATACCGTGATATCCAGGTTAACCGGCAGAAGGCTGTGCAAGAATTGCGGGGCCAATTACCATATCAAGAACATGCCGCCTAAAAAAGAAGGTGTCTGTGATAAGTGCGGCGGCGAACTGTACCGGAGAAAAGACGACAGCGAAGAGACCATAAAGAAGAGATTAGGAGTCTATAACAGCCAGACAGAGGAACTCATAGGTTATTACAGGGAAAAAGACATATTGAAGGAACTCTCCGGGGATTCGGACGCGGACGTGGTTTACGAAGAGCTCTTTGTAAATTCGCACTTTCAGAGAAGGGGATAAAAATATGCAGTTATGAAAATCTTAGATTTTCATAACTGCAGTGCTCATTTAAATGATAGAGATAAAATCCGAAAGTGAAGTTTCGCTGATTCAAGAGGCGGGCAGGATAGTAAAAGCCGTCCTTGAGGAGGTATCAAGTGCCGCCGCGCCAGGCGTGACCACAGGCGAGCTTGACAGAAAAGCGGAAGAACTAATAAAGAGATTTAACGCGCGCCCGGCATTTAAGGGCTATAAGGGTTTTCCTGGGAGTATATGTGCGTCTGTCAATGAGCAGGTGGTGCACGGCATCCCGGGCAAGACAGTTCTAAGGGCCGGAGATATATTAAGCATTGACGTCGGCGTTGAGAAAAAGGGTTTTTACGCTGATGCGGCGGTTACTGTTGAGATAGGAGATACTGTTTCAAGGGGCGCGAGAGAGTTGATAAAAGCTACGCGCGACGCTCTGAACGCCGGGATAAAAAAAGCGGTCCAGGGGAACAGGCTATTTGACATATCATATGCCGTACAGGACTACGCGGAAAGGCTGGGTTATTCCGTAGTCAGGGATTTCGTGGGCCATGGCATAGGCAGGAAGATGCACGAGGAACCTGAGATCCCTAATTTTGGCAAGCCTGGCACTGGGTCGAGGCTGAGGCGCGGCATGGTGCTGGCTATCGAGCCCATGATCAATCAGGGCGGTTTTGAGATAGAGATATTGAGCAATGGGTGGACGGCGGTGACAAAGGACAGGAAGTTGTCGGCTCATTTTGAGCATACAGTGTGCGTGACGGATAAAGAACCAAAGATACTTACTTAGAGAGCGGGGAAAAATGGCTAAGGAAGAAGCTATAGAGGTAGAGGGTACGGTTTTAGAGGCGCTGCCAAATGCCATGTTCAGAGTAGAGCTGGAAAATGGGCACAAGGTGCTTGCCCATGTCTCAGGAAAGATGAGGATGTATTTCATAAAGATACTTCCGGGGGATAAGGTTAAGGTAGAGCTCTCGCCTTATGACCTGACCAGAGGAAGAATAACTTACAGGTCAAAGTAGACGGGGATAATTTGATATGAAAGTCAAGCCATCTGTAAAACAAATTTGTGATAAATGTAAGATCATAAAACGCAAGCGCATCATCAGGGTGATCTGCACAAACCCGAAACATAAACAGAGGCAGGGGTAGTTTAGTTTACAGTTAACAGTTCACAGTCGACAGGTTAAGGAGTGGAAATATGGCCAGGATTTCAGGAATTGATTTGCCAAAAGAAAAACGCATAGAGATTGCCCTTACTTACATCTACGGTTTAGGGAGGTCATCTTCTAATAAGATCCTTAAGGCGGCCGGCGTCAATCCTGACACAAAAGCCAAAGATCTGAAAGAGGAGGAGATCTCCAGGATAGCGGCGATAATACAGAAAGAATATAAAGTCGAGGGCGATTTAAGAAGAGACGCCTCTCAAAACATAAAGCGCCTTATAGACATAGGGTCTTACAGGGGTTACAGGCACAGGAGGTCTCTCCCTGTGAGAGGACAGAGGACAAAGTCAAACGCCAGGACGAGAAAAGGACCCAGAAAGACCGTAGGCGTGACCAGGAAAAGCAAGACCCAGACACCGGCGCCGGCGGCATAACAGGGAGATAAAAATGGCTGAGAAAAAAAAGACGAAGAAAAAAGCGGCAAAAAACATAACTAGCGGAATCGCTCATATTTTTGCCACTTTTAATAATACAATAGTCACGATTACAGACAGGCAGGGCAACGCTGTAGTATGGGCCAGCTGCGGTTCCGTCGGATTCAAAGGCTCGAAGAAGTCGACCCCCTTTGCCGCTCAGATTACGGCCAAGAGCGCCGCGAAAAAGGCTCTGGAACACGGACTGAAGGACGTCGAGGTGTACGTAAAAGGCCCCGGGTCCGGAAGGGAATCGGCGATAAGGGCTATACAGGCGGCGGGCTTGCGAGTCAGCGCGATCAGGGATGTTACACCTATACCGCATAATGGCTGCAGGCCTCCGAAGAGACGAAGGGTATAATAATAGCGTATAGCGTTTAGCGGATAGCGTATAGGATTAAAAATATTTCTTTTTATCTTTTTCTATACGCTAAACGCTGTACGCTAAGACAGGGAGAAAACATGGCGAGATATACCGGATCATCATGCAGGGTTTGTAGGCGCGAGGGCCAGAAGATTTTCTTAAAAGGCACAAGATGCTACACGGATAAATGCGCTTTTGATAGAAGGAGCTATCCCCCTGGCCAGCACGGCAAGGGCAAGAGCAGGCGCTTCAAGATGTCCAATTACGGGTTACAGCTCAGGCAGAAACAGAAGGTTAAAAAGATATACGGAGTTTTGGAAAAACAGTTCAGGAGATATTTTGACATAGCCAACCGCTCGAAAGGCATCACAGGGGAAAAGCTCCTGGAGCTTTTGGAACGGAGGGTGGATAACGTGATTTTCAGGGCGTGTTTCGCCTATTCCAGGACGCACGCCAGACAGCTGGTTCGCCACGGGCTCGTGCTCGTTAATAACAGGAAAGTAAATATCCCCTCTTATTCGGTTAAGCCGGGGGATGTCGTGCAGTTAAAACAGAAAGAGAAGCTGGTAAAGAACACGAAGGAAATAATAGAAAAAGTAAAAGACAGAGGTGTTCCTGACTGGTTAAAAGGTGATTTTGATAATCTCAGGGTCGATATCACCGGCCTTCCCAAGAGGAGTGACATGGGTATCGATATACAGGAACAATTAATAGTGGAATTATATTCAAAATAATTTAAGGAGGAAGACAGATGGGTATCAGTTGGAAGACATTCGAGATGCCTAGGAAACTAGAATGCGAGGAGAAAGGTTATTCGGCATTTTATGGCAGGTTCACGGCAGAGCCGTTCGAGAGGGGCTTTGGGGCTACTATAGGCAATTCATTAAGGCGGATCCTCATATCTTCTATAGAGGGGGCCGCTGTCACATCCATAAAAATAGACGGCGTATTGCACGAGTTTTCCACAATACCTGGTGTACTTGAGGACGTCCCGCAGATAGTATTAAACATAAAACAGCTTGTCTTGAAGTCTCATTCCAGAACGCCCAAGATATTGCGTTTAAAGGCCTCAAAAAAAGGCGAAGTGACAGGGAAGGATATTACTACTGACGATACAGTTGAAATCATGAATCCTGACCTGCTTATAGCCACTTTAACCAAGGACACGAACCTTAACATAGAATTTGAGGTTGGCAAAGGCAGAGGCTATGTCCCGGCGGAGAGGAATAAAAAAGAGGGCCAGGTCATAGGCGTCATCCCGGTGGATTCTGTATTCGCCCCTGTTCGGAGAGTGAATTTCCATGTTGAGGACACGAGGGTCGGCCAGATCACAGATTACGACAAACTGATACTGGAGATATGGACAAACGGCAGTATGGAGCCGAAAGAGGCGCTTCTTTACGCCTCGCATATATTGAAGAGCCACCTTGACATATTCTCGAAACTCGGAGAGGTAGAGGTCGAGGATGAGGAGAGTGAGGAGGCAGGGGCCGATAAGGAGCTATTGGATAAATTAAAATTGCCTGTCTCGGAGCTTGAACTTTCAGTGAGAAGCAGCAACTGTCTTAGGGAGGCTCGGATAAAGACCCTGGGGGACCTGGCGAGAAAGGCAGAACAGGAGATGCTTCAATATAGGAATTTCGGAAAAAAATCCCTTAGTGAGATAAAAGAGACATTAAAGAGTATGGGCCTGTCTTTTGGCATGGAATTGCCTAAGGAAGGGAAAAAATAGAGATGAGGCATAGAAAGCATACTGTAAGATTCGGGAGACAGAAGAGTCACTACAAGGCCACGATGCGCCACCTGGTGTCAGGCCTTATCATAAGCAAGAGCATCACTACCACTAAGGTAAAAGCCAAAGAGGCATCCAGGCTCGCTGAAAAGCTGGTCACTATGGCTAAGGAAAAGAGCGTAGCCAGCCGGAGAAGGGCGTTTGACGTTTTGCGGAGCAGGGATCTGGTGTCCACCCTCTTTAATGAGATAGCGCCCTTATTTAAGGAAAGAAACGGCGGTTATACCAGGGTCATGTTGACCGGTAAAAGGCGGGGCGACAACGCACAGATGGCTATCCTTGAGTTTGTCGAGAAGCCAAAAACAGAGATCCCTGAGAAAAAGGAAAAGAAAAAGGCGGCCGCAAAACAGCCTGAGCCAAAAACAGAGGCTGCCCCGACTAAGAAGCCTGTCGAGAAAAAGGAAGAACAGAAAAGACCGGAGAAGCCGATAAAAACTCAGCCTGAAAAACCAAAGAAACCTCAATCGCGGCCCAAGCCTGGTTTCTTCAGGAAGATATTCGGACAAAAAAAGGGCATGTAGAGTTAAAAGTTTAGCATAGAAGCGAAAGATACAAAAATGAATCTTTCTTCCCGCGTAAAAAATGTATCCGCTTCATTGACGCTCGCTATAACGGCCAAGGCCAAGAAAATGAAGCAGGAGGGCATTGACGTTATAGGTTTTGGTTCCGGTGAGCCTGACTTTGACACCCCTGACAATATCAAGGACGCCGCGATAAAGGCCATTCAGAATGGCCTTACTAAGTATACTCCCGCCTCAGGTACGGATGCTCTCAAAAAAGCCGTTTGTGATAAATTCCGCAGAGACAGCCACCTTACCTACAAGCCTTCACAGATAGTGATTTCCTGTGGGGCCAAGCACTCCATATACAATATAATACAGACAATATGTGACAAGGGGGACGAGGTTATAATACCCGTGCCTTACTGGCTCAGTTACCCAGAAATGGTGAAACTGGCTCAGGGCATACCTGTTTTTATTGATACGGACGAAAAGTCCGGGTTTAAGATTTCAGCGGATCAGCTCAAAAAGGCTGTTACAAAAAAGACAAAGGCACTTATACTGAACAGCCCCTCGAACCCTACGGGTTCGACTTACGATGAGGCTGAGCTGAAGGATATTGCGGAAGTAGCGGTTAAGAACGATATACTGATTATAAGCGACGAGATTTACGAGAAGATTTTGTTCGACGGCAGGCGGTACGTGTCAATAGCGTCCATAAACAAGGACATATTCAGAAACACGATAGTTGTCAACGGCGTATCAAAGAGTTTCGCGATGACGGGATGGCGCATAGGATATATAGCCTCGCCCTTGGATGACATTACATCCGCGATAAAAAACCTGCAGAGCCATTCCACGTCGAATCCCTCATCGATAAGCCAGGCCGCTGCTTTAGAGGCCGTGAATGGAGGAGACTCTATCGTGCGGGATATGGTAAAAGAATTCGAGAAGCGGAGGGATTATATCGTACAAAGGATAAACTCCGTAAAAGGGCTGAGCTGTTTTAAGCCTGGGGGTGCGTTTTACGTTTTTTGCAAGATAGAGAAGAGAGACTTGAGCGGGATTAGCTTGAGCGAGAGGCTCCTGGAAGAGGCCAGGGTCGCCGTTATACCGGGTGAACCGTTCGGCTCCGACAGGCATATAAGGTTAAGTTTCGCCACCAGCATGGATAATATCAAAAAAGGCATGGACAGGATAGA
>JAHIYJ010000055.1 GCA_018814825.1 Candidatus Omnitrophota bacterium | reverse complement strand
GGCTACCGATAATGGTGATGTTTCCGCAACCAATGATGATAAGGTAGCCGCAACCTTTACCCCGTACCAAATCTTTGAAGTTGTAAAATTTGGTACGGGGTTTAGGTTGCGTAAAAGCGATTTTAACTACAGGGAATACCTCGAACGGCAGAATATATTTGCTCTTATAAATACAAGAGAGAACAATGTAACGCTTTTATCCCACAATTACAAATCAAATCCTCTCCTGAGATATATTTACTCAGTCCGAGCGAAATTGAAAAATCAGATTTTAGAAAAAATGCCTCTTGAGAGTGGAGCGTTTTTGAGTGCTATTCTTCTCGGAGATCGCTCTGAATTACCAAAGCATCTACAAACCGCCTTCAAAAACTGCGGGGTTTATCATATCTTGCCAGTACAAAACACGAAAAAACTTAATTATTCACTTAAAAGTGACCTTACCCTATACAAATCAATTAGTTAAGGCAAATAAGCCGTGCAGGAATTATACAACCCTATACGTCAGCCTAACCCCAAAACAAGCCCAAAAGCTCAGGAATTTAGCCAAAAAGCATAGAAAATCTGAATCTGGGGCATTAAGACAGGTGCTCGATGCTTACTTAAAGAGCATTGAAACTAGAGGCTTGTCATTTGAACCATACAGAAAAATCTCGCCCCTTGGTATGAAGGTTTTACCGAGAACCATAACCATAGAGCAGGATAGAAGGCTGAGAGAAATAGCGGAAAAAACAGGCAGGAAGATATCAGAGTTGGCGAGAGGGGCGGTTAAGAGGTTTTGACTCCTTGCAGGTTCTATAAAAATCCGGAAAATCTGCGAAAAATTCCTGCGAAAATCTTTCTTATTGAGCCATATATGTGGTATACTTAATATTATAGTTGGGCTAACATAGCTTTTCAGGGAGAAGGAGAGGCTATTTTTTTGCCAAGATTATGATGATGTTTAAAAAAGGTTATAATTTGAAGGTGGTATCATTTGTTACAGCTATTACTTTCTGTATCACTACCATAGCTTATGGGCTAGATTTTTCTAATAATTCCCACCTAAGACCGCCTATCGTATCTAAATATTTTCCTGAAACTAGAAGAAAAATGATAGCTGATATGCATAGAGAAAGTAGGAATATAAGTGTTGCAGGACATATAGGAGAAAATCGAGACCGTTTGAATGAAGAAGGTACACAAGCCTTAATTCGTCGAAATGGCATATACGTAGTAGATCAGGAAGTTTATGATGATGATCTCAGATTGATTCGATATATTACACATGAAGATTATGAACTCCTGATGCAAAGGATGCAAGTTCTTCATCGAGGCAGATATGAAAGAATAATGGAACAAGTTCTACACAATCCAGATATTATGACTTTGTATTATGCATTACCTCATCATGAACCAGCACATCAAAATCAAAATAGACTCTTTAATGATATAATCTCCCAAGCCTTTGAACTTTTATATATCACAGAGGATTTAGTCGATCAATCAGATCTTACACAAGAAGAAAGAGCGTTTCTTGCAATAATGATGCCTATACTAAGACCAGAAGGTGATGAATATGCAAATTTCTTTAAGTATTTCTTTGACTTAAAAGAAAAGAGTAAAATTGTAGCTAAAATACAAGAGGAAGGGGTGATTAAAGATAGAAAGGGAGAAGGTAAGAGGATTCATAGGGTGACAAAAGTTAGTAAGGAGGAGGGTAAGGGATCGCCTTCTTCTGCTGAAGAACCTACTGCAGGAGAGCGGATAGAAAGGACTTTAATTATTGGTGATATAGGTGATGCAAGAGGGGATGCTGGAGCACAAAAGGGAGATATTTCTCCCTCGGCTGATTTAGGCTATAAGGAGACAGAGGTTAGAGAAACTACTATTTCTAAAATCAAAAGGAAAAAGTTTACAATTTTTTCAACATTATCTTTTGTTGCAACTTTGATAGTATTTGTAGTATTTAATGATAAAGAACATATTGCTATAGCTATAAAACCTTTTCTACCGCTTTTATTACCTGCTGTTATCATAATGGGAGGATTTATTTTATATGAATTTCGATTAGTAAGATCATCTAAACTGTCAGCGGGACATAAAGAAGGTTCGAAATCGAAAAAATGGAGTAGACGGACTTTTTTACGTGCTAGTTTAGGTGCTGGATTAGCAACTTTTATTGCGAATCTATCGGGAGTTAATCTTTTATATATATTTTCACGAGATAGAAGTTTTAAAAGTTGGAAATATGGTTATCTTAATATTGATGAAATCGCAAGAGTAAGACCTGTGGGAACAGAATCTTTACCGGTTTCTACACCACAACTAGGGCCTGCAAATTTTAATATTACCCCACCACCAATAATAGTAGATGGTATAGGTAAGATAAAAGTTATTAGGGCGCTACATCAAGCAGTATTTATAGATGAACTAAGAGGATTGGAACTTGAGAAAGAGATTAATGAAGAAAAAATCGAAAGGTTAATAGAGATTGTAGATCAATATAGACCAAAATACGATAGCTATTTCGGAGACTATGATGAATACGATAGAACACCTAATTTAATGAGCATGTCAACTGCCGAAGAATTAGAATATGTAAATATGCTAATTTCGGAATTAAGACCAGATAGATTTCCTGATTGGCAATCACAATGGGCAGCTGCAGATTTGAGAATCTTGTTGTTAGAGATTTATGTAAATGATAGATACTACTTTTATGAGTATTATGGTAAGACAAGAGAAGATGATTTTAATGTTATAGAGTTTATTAAGTATATAGAAGAATTCATAGATACACCCTTTGATTTTACAAGAGCTCTAGAGCTTGGGGAGGAGTTTCCGAGTCAATTCCTATCTTTAGCTGATACATATCGCTTACGAGTTTTGAACATAGAAAGACTTGAGTCCATTTTTCAGGCTATTGAACGCGATTACCCTGAGGATGCAGATGCTTTAATTTTGCTAGGACAAATTCGAGAAAGAATAGAAGGAGAAAAAAGAGATATAGAATCGAGAGGGTTGCCTCATCGCAGAGATATAGATGATCTTGCATATAGAAAGCCCCCTGTTTATTCTGAAGAGATGTTTGGCGAGAGAGTTGAATACTATCGACAATTGCAGCATGGACCAAGGAGACCGGTGGCTATTGAAAACGTTGAGGCAGTAAGAAAAGCAAGGGAAATACTTTTGCCGTTAAAAGCAGATATACAGGAAATTGCAGAAGCACATAATATACCTCCAGACATTGTTGCAACTTTTATTTTATATAACAAGATGATAAAAGATCGTTTTCCTACCTATGATCTTAAGGAGGGATTAGGGATGTTTTTCTGGCACCATGATATGTTGCCTGATGATGTTGGTATAGATGAAGCGAGATCCGGACAAACTGGATATCCTTTTTATGATATGTTGGCAGGTATTTTACCAACAGATATGAAGTTACAAGATAGTATAGCTGACAGGTTGGGTTCGGCTGCAAATACTTCTCCGACCTCAGGGCTTATGCAGGTACGTGCAGGCCCTGTCAAAGAATTTCCTGAAGAAAGAAACGTAAAAACACATGGGCTTTGGAAACGACTAGGTATAGATGCGTCAAATTTATCTAATAGAGAAATAAATCAGATGCTTTTAACTAATCCTTATCTAGCTATAGAAGCAGGTGTTGCTGCTTTACGACAGGAGATCGATAGACAGATTGAACTCCAGGAGCAAGGCGAAAGGGCTAGTATGCCTTTAGCCCCTAGTTTTGAAGACTTACTAAGAGGTAGTTGGATTTATGAAAATTATGATAATTATGCCGTAGAGCAGTTTGGCCCAGATTTTTTCCTTTGGATGATAATAACAAATTTCCCTTTTTCACCTACTATCCAGAATATTACAAATGCATTATTGACCGATGACTTAAGAAATGCTGATTTCCCACTTTTCCATATTATAGCATTGGAATCTGGTGTCTTTGACGAAGAGCCTATTCCCAGCGTTATAGTTGGAGTAACAACTCCGGAGAGAGTCGATTATGTATATCAAATTGCAAGAGAAGAAGACCCCTATTTAAGTAATGCTGCTATTCGTTCTTTGAGGGAACTTGTGAATGATGTTAATCCTGAGATAGCACAAAGAGCAAGAAATTATCTTATTGAGTTAGGTTTAATGCAACAAGATAGTGCTATCCCAGCAATAGAAGGGCTAGGTGCTGCAGTAGTTGCAATGGGTGTATTATCAAATTCACTGCATGACCCTCCAAAGATAGATCGAAGACAATTCCTTACACTTGGATTATCTGGGCCAAGACAGAGTCCTGAAACACAATTGAAAAGCAGGGGTTCCACAGTCGGTCTTATGAAGACCCTTGCGAGAATGGGTAAGTTCGAAGAAGGTGCTACAGTAACTGTAAGCAAGGTTCATGAAAACAGATTTTACGAACATGAAGATGGTACTCCAGATGAAACTCGTCAATATTCTGAAACTACAGTTCGGAGAGAATTGAGAGATGCTGAAGATATTGGGTTAGTGAGACGTATAGGGAAGAACGAAGATGGAAAGGATGAGTATGAAGTGCTTGCAGGTGCTACAAGTGAGAGATTACAAGCCTTAGTTCCAGAAGAGCCTTCACAAGGGATTAGAGATTTAAGGACAAAATTAGATATGGGAAGAGTGAGGACAGAAGAGAGGGCAGAGATAAGAGAGGGTTTACAAAAAGAAGTTGGTATTGAGTTAGCTAAGGTTCCTGAGAAACGAGTTATCGAAGCTGCTTCTAGTGAAGATCGTGATGTAGAAGAAGCGCGAAGTAAAATTATTGTTTGGGCTGCGCAAAGTGTAGTAAATAAAGGCAGAAGTAGATTTGCCACCTGGCTTGTGACGAAATTAGATGCAGATGAAACAGTAGTAATAATTGCCAGGAATCCAGCGGAATATAGAGATGTTGAATATCTTGAATATGACGAAAGGGTTCATATAAAGGTGGTATATGGAGAAGGAAAAGGAGTGGATGAATTTGGTAGGGTTATACATGGAGAAGGAGAGAGAGTGGATGGGCTTGGTTTGAAACCAACCCAGATAATTAAGGATTTGTCCGAGACCCAGCTCAATAAATTATTTTTTGAACTTACTACCTATTATGAGGCAAATGGAATAGATTTAGATAGTTTGAGTGAACTAATAGACAGACAAAAAGAAGTAGAAGATGATTTATCGAGGGGCGTATAATATTAAGTACCTAGAATACACCAATATCATATTCGATGTTATAATTCCATGAGAGGTCTTTTGTTGTGTAGTTATAACTGTACAAAAGGCCTTGTTTTTTGTAATTTCCTCAAGAGCAAAAATATTTTTTATAGACAAAACATCCTTTAGATGTAAAAATATCTAAAGAATATGGATAAAAGACCGCTTGCAGTAATCGCCATTTTCTTTATATTAGGGATAATCTTAGTTCGATTTCTTCCTGATTCAATTAAATTCCTTCATATATCCATAATCACGTTAGTTTTTATCCTTTCTTCCTTTATTGTAGGGGCGCGATTTACTTATGCCCGCAAGGGTATCGCGTCCGAACCAGAGGTTTCGGGTTTGATGAATCGAACCCCTACAATGCGGGAAAAGATAGCCAATATTTTCCTGGTTTTATCGGTTAGTTCATTTGCAGCACTTCTATATATTAATTCCAATATATTCCCCAAACATCATATTAGCCATTTTCTGGGAGAAGAAAAACTTAAGACAGGTATAGTCGGAGTTATAAAGAGTCCTGTTTTGACTCGGAAACCCTATTATGGGAAGATTAATTCTATGTATCTATTTGAGATAGAGGCGATAAAGGAAGAAGACGATTGGCGGGATGTAAAGGGTTTAGCTCAGATCAGGATCCAGACAGAAAAAGATTATGGGTATGGGGATAGGTTGGTTGTGAGGGGGACGGTAAAGAGGCCCATTTCTCGCAGGCTAAAGCCTGCGGCTACCGATAATGGTGATGTTTCCGCAACCAATGATGATAAGGTAGCCGCAACCTTTACCCCGTACCAAATCTTTGAAGTTGTAAAATTTGGTACGGGGTTTAGGTTGCGCAAAGGCGATTTCAACTACCGTGAATACCTTGAGCGACAGAATATATTTGCAGTTATAAACACAAAAGAAAACAACATAACACTTTTATCGCATAACTACAGATCAAATCCTATTCTAAAATATACATATTTAATCCGAGAGAAACTCAAGAACCAAATCCTTGAAAAAATGCCTCTTGAGAGTGGAGCGTTTTTGAGTGCTATTCTTCTCGGAGATCGCTCTGAATTACCAAAGCATCTACAAACCGCCTTCAAAAACTGCGGGGTTTATCATATTATGGCTATAAGCGGTTTGCATGTGGGGCTTGTCGCCGCGGCCCTCCTGTATCTATTCAGGTTTTTCAGGATGAAAAGAGAGGCCGCTTATATCCTGACCATATTATTCATTGTGTTTTTCGCCATGCTCGCCCTATCCCGCCCTTCGGTAGTCAGGGCGACAGTCATGGTAGTGCTCTTTTTTATAGGACGTTTACTGGGCAAGAAGATAGACATAAGTAATTCTGTCGCCATGGCGGCACTTTTTATATTGATAAGGAATCCTCATGACGTATTCAATGTGGGTTTTCAGCTTTCGTTTGTCGCCGTGTTATCAATAATATTTTTAGCCCCTTTATTTTTGAACCTGATAAAGACGGAGAAAAATTTTATTATAAACAGATTCTTCCTTGCGCCGTTCGCTGTCTCTCTGGCCGCCTGGATCGGGACTTCGCCATTAATAGTGTACTATTTCAAGATAGTTACGCCAGTCGCCGTTATAGCCAACCTTTTGATAATACCCGCTTTGTTCGTATCGCTGATATCCGGCCTGGTCTTTCTTTTGTTTGGATGGATGGACTTTGCGGCAGGGGTGCTGGTGTCGGCGAATAATTTGTGCTGCAATGTTATTTTCGCCCTGGCAGATTTCTTCGCCGGCCTCAAATTCGGTCATTTTTACATATGAAGGATAATTAACCACTCCCGTAATCCCTCCTGAAGTGAGTTGACACGGCAAGCGGGGTGTGATAAGATTTAAGACATGATTTATAGAATATATATAGCATTGATATTGATAATAGGCCTAGCCATACAGCCCGCGTACGCTTACTGGGTGTGGACCCCTGAAAGCGGCAAATGGGAGAACCCGAAATACGCCGCCAAGGATACACCCGAGGAACAGCTTACTTATTCCCAAGATGCCTATAAACAGGGCAATTTTAAGTTGGCCCTTAAAGAATTTAAGAAGCTGATAAAATATTATCCTCTCTCAAAGGAAGCCCCTACGGCTCAGTACTATATCGGCCGTATAATGCAGGACACGGGTAAGTACTATGACGCGTTTAAGGCCTTGCAGAAGGTCATAGATCTCTATCCGTACACGGAGCTGGTTGATGACGTAATCGAAAGGGAATACAGGATAGGCGAGTTATTTTTCTCAGGACATAAGATAAACGTGCTAGGGCCGATAAGGATGCCGGCTAAAGATAAAGCCATAGAGATATTCAAGAAAGTGGCTGATAACGCCCCTTACGGGAAGTATGCTGACATGTCCATGTACAAAGCGGGGCTGACCTATAAGGATATCTTAGATTATGACAACGCGATCCTGATGTTCAAGGGCCTGATCGATAAATACCCGAATTCCGAACTTATTGACAAGGCAAGGTACCAACTGGCGGAATGCTCGAAGCTTCTGTCCCTTAAGGCTGAGTATGACCAGACTCCCACTGAAGTCGCGCGCGAGGAATTCGAGGAGTTCATAGAAAAACACCCTGAAAGCGAAATGGCGTCTGACGCCAAAAAGATTATAGAAAAACTCAAGAACAGGGAATCCGAAAACGCGTACAACATAGGCCAGTTCTACGAAGAACGCAGGATGCCGGCCAGCGCCGCGGTATATTACAGGGATATAATCCAGAATTATCCTGATACTAAATGGGCGGAAAAGGCCCAGGAGAGATTGGATGAGATCGCAAAGAAATAAACTTTTTCTATACGCTATACGCTACCTGCCCCGTACCCTTGTGGTATGGGGTACGCTATACGCTATTCTATTATCCGGCTGTGGCTATGCGACAAGAAGCGTGATCCTGCCTCCGGACATGAAGACTATCCACGTGCAGCTATTCAAGAACAATGTGGATATAGTAAAAGAGGTAAGTGCTAAAGATAAATACGAGGTTTACAGGCCGAACCTGGAGGTTGATCTGAGGGACGCTATCGTGAACAGGATATTTTTAGACGGCCATCTCAGGGTAGCCGCTATGGACCAGGCTGATGCTATCCTGGAGGGCGAGATAATTCAATACAGAAAAGACCCCCTGAGATACCAGGACGAAGAAGTCAGGGAGTACAGGATAAGTCTTGTGTGCGATATAGTGTTGAGGGACGCGGATGACTCAAGCGTCCTGTTAGAACTTGAGAATATAACGGGGGACACCACGTATTTCACCACAGGGTCATTGCAAAAAAGCGAGAATCAGGCATTGACGGATGCCGCCTCAGATCTGGCCAGAAGGATAGTAAACAGCATCGTAGAAAACTGGTGACCCTTTTACTATGCCCGCCAAAATTTTTCCCGCATATCTTTTCTTAGGAGAGGAAGATTTCTTAAAGGAAGAAGAGATTAGCAGGCTAAAATCCAAGTTCCTGTCAGGTGTTTCCCTGGAGCTAAATTACAGTGTGTTTTACGCTAAAGAGAAAAATTTCAACATCAAAGAGATGCTGGGCACCATGAATACCACGCCATTTCTCTCAAAGAAGAGGTTGGTTGTGTTAAAAGACGCTGACTCTATGCAGGCGTCTTTTAAGGAATCAGTCATTTCTTACCTCCAGAACCCAAGAGAAAGCACGATATTTGTGATCGAAAGCCCTTCTCTCGTAATAAAGGGGGGATTTCTTTTAAAGGCGTCCGGCCTGGCCAATCTTTCTTATTTCAGACGGCTGACGGATTCAGGAATAAGCGCCTGGCTCGTTAAAAAGGCGGAGCTTTCCGGTAAAAAGATAGCTTCTGACGCGATAAACGAGATAAAGGAAAGCCTTGCAGGAGAACTTAGGGTGCTTAACTCCGGCATGGATAATATTATATTATATATCGGCAATAGGCCGGTCATAACCAAGTCAGATGTCGAAAAGGTCATAGGCGTGAACCCGTCCCACACGGCATTTGATCTTATGAATACGATAGAGAGGAAAGATGCAGCGAGGGCTTTGCGTATATTTTCAGCTCTGAAAAAAGACAAGAAAAGAGAGACGGAACTGTTAGGGCTTTTAGCGTGGAACGCAAGGATGCTTTTAAGGGTCAAGGAACTTATGAGGATAAAGAATAAAACGGAGATATGCCGGGATCTCAGTCTAAGCCCGGGGAGATTTGATAAAATCGCGGCCCACGCGGCGAGGTTTAAGAAAAAGGATATCCTGGCTTTATTGAAAGAAATATTATCGGCTGATCTGGATATTAAATCAGGCACGCCTCCCCGTGACGCCATAGAGCGATTGATAGTAAAGATGTGCGCCGTATAGATAATACGCCCTAGGCGTTTATTTTTGCGGAATTAAGTTTCTTTGCCAGGCGGGATTTTTTACGGGACGCCGTGTTCTTGTGTATTACGCCCTTTGAGCAGGCCTTATCGAGCTCTGAGGAGACCTTAATAAGCTGTTTTTTCGCTTCATCCAGTTTTTTAGAGGCCAGGAGCTCTATAAATTTTTTAGTCTCTGTTTTGAGCAGGGACTTTACGGGAAGATTGTGTTCCGTTCTTCTTTTGATTACCTTTATACTCTTGTAAGATGCATGTAATATTGGCATAATATTGCTCCTCAAATTTGCGAAGCAAATTTGATCCCGAGCTGCCCTGGTTTTGTTGTTTGGCGGCGAGGGGATTAATGCTCCGTATTAATATGGTGAATGATAAAATAACATATGTTTTTAAGCATGTCAAGGCTTAAATATGTCAAAAAAACACATCCTTAAATCAGCAGGCACTATAGGGTTTGCCACTGTCATAAGCAGGGTGCTTGGGTTTTTGCGCGATATCCTGATAGCCAAGTTTTTCGGCACCGCGAAATACGCCCAGGCATTCGTTGTGGCGTTCCGTATACCTAATATGCTGAGAGATTTAATAGGGGAAGGGGCCATGAACGCGGCGTTTGTACCTATCCTCAGCGAGTACTCAGAGACCAGGAAGAAAGAAGAATTCTGGCATCTGGCAAACGCGCTCCTGAACGCTATGTTAATCATCCTGGCCCTTGTGACTTTACTGGGAGTGGCCTTTGCTCCGGTAATAATCCGCCTTATAGCTCCAGGGTTTGTAGATGACCCCGAAAAATTCAGGGTTACGGTATATCTGACCAGGCTTCTTTTTCCTTATGTGTTGCTTGTGGGGCTTTTGGCGTACTGTATGGGCATCCTCAATTCCCTGAAACATTTTTCAGCGCCTGCTTTCGCTCCGGCCATACTGAACCTTTCCGTAATAATATGCGCCCTGGTGCGGCAGGGCAGCGTCAGGGCGCTTGCCACGGGTGTCTTGATAGGAGGGGTTATACAGCTCGTTGTCCAGGTGCCTTTTTTAACGGCCAGGGGGTTCTCCCCATTCCAAACATCAAGATTGATAAAAGGAGAGCAGAAGTTTGGAACGGGGCATGGGTTTAATTTTTTAAGCGGCATTTATCACCCGGCCGTAAAAAAGATAGGCAGGTTGCTCGCGCCCAGGGTTTTGGGTTCATGCGTGTACCAGATAAACATTTTTATAAATACCTTGCTGGCGTCTCTTTCGTCCATAGTGGGCGAAGGCGGCGTGGCGGCGCTCTATTACGCGAACAGGATCTTTCAGTTCCCGCTGGCGATATTCGGCATAGCTCTGGCGCAGGCGGCCCTGCCAACCATGTCAAGAGAG
Source organism: Candidatus Omnitrophota bacterium (assembly GCA_018814825.1). Taxonomy (GTDB): domain Bacteria; phylum Omnitrophota; class Gorgyraeia; order Gorgyraeales; family Gorgyraeaceae; genus JAHIEN01. The sequence goes on along the minus strand of JAHIYJ010000055.1, from coordinate 23,861 downwards.
GCGCTTGAAGCTGGACTCGGTAATTTAAAAAAGACGCTTTCTTTCTCTCTCAGGGCTGTGAATTTTATCATGCTTCCGGCGTCAGTGGGACTCATAGTGCTCTCAGAGCCCATAACGAGCATGTTGTTTGAAAGGGGCATGTTCGACCGTTACTCGACCTTTATTACGGCGCGGGCGCTTTCGTTATATTCCATAGGCCTTTTCAGCTACGCAGGCATAAAGATTCTGGTGTCGTGTTTTTATTCTTTGAAGGATACACTTGCCCCCGTAAAGGTGGCAAGCGCTTCCCTGATACTTAATATAATACTTAGTATAATTTTCATGTTTCCCCTGAAGATAAGCGGGCTGGCGCTGGCCACATCACTTTCGGGGACGTTCAATTTCTTTCTTTTGTTTTTTATATTGAGAAAAAAAATAGGGGCTATTGACGGGGCTAAGATACTGCGTTCATTCCTGAAAGTGTTTATGGCGAGCATAGTAATGGCAGCGGTTATTTACGTCTCTATTTTTAAGATAAAGCTGAATCTTTTTATCGTTATATCCCTGGGCATGTTAAGTTATGGATTGGCGGCCGTTATCTTTGACGTAAAAGAGGCCAAGGAGTTTTTAAAGTGGGCGTTAAGGATAAATTAAAAGACATACCGAAGGCACCGGGCGTCTATCTGATGAAAGACGGTAAAGGCGAGGTCCTTTACATAGGTAAGGCGAAGGACCTCTCGAAGAGGGTGCCGAGTTATTTTCAGAAATCCAGGCCCAGGACGGCAAAAGAGACAGCTCTTCTGGAACACGTAAAAGACCTGGATTTTATAGTCACCTCCTCGGAAGAGGAGGCTCTTATATACGAGGCCGGCCTAGTCAAGGAAAAAAGGCCCAGGTACAACGTCGATCTAAAGGATGACAAGAGCTTTCCTTATTTAAAATTAACATTAAACGAAAAATTTCCCAGGCTCTTGATAACAAGAAAAAGGAAGGATAACGGGGCCAGGTATTTTGGGCCGTACGCGCGCGTTAAGCTCTTGCGTAAGGCCCTGTCCATAATGAAGGCCATTTTTCCTTTAAGGACGTGCGCGAAGATGTCTTTCCAGGTCTGCCTGTCTTATCGCATAGGTCAATGCGCCGGGCCGTGCGCGGGAAAGATAGATCAAAAGAAATACAGAGAGATTGTCCGACAGCTTATACTTTTTCTGGAAGGCAGGAAGACACAGCTCCTGGATGAATTGACTAAAAAGATGAACAGCCTGGCGCTGGCGCGGAATTTCGAGGAGGCCGCTATAATAAGAAACAGGATTGCGGCGCTTTCAGAAGTGCCCGGAAGGAGATTCAGCGATTACAGCGGGTGGGGAGAGGTGGCCGTGAAGTTAAAGCGCCTGCTCAGGCTCCCATGGCTTCCTCTGAGGATAGAGGCCTTCGATGTGTCGAATATAGCCGGCAGAGAGGCGACTGGTTCCATGGTGTATTTTCTCAACGGCAGGCCGGACAAGTCGAATTACAGGAAATTCAAGATAAAAGGCGTAAAGGACATAGATGATTACGCGATGATCCGTGAGATAGTGAAACGCAGGTACGCGAGACTAAAGGAAGAGAAAGCTAAATTTCCGGACCTTGTCATAATAGACGGCGGCAAAGGGCATCTGCGCGCCGCTTATGAGGAATTGTTGGGATTGAACCTAAGGCGGATACCTGTTATATCAATCGCCAAGGAGCACGAGAAGATATATACGCTGGGCTCAAAAACGCCCCTGGACATAAACAGGGATTCCGAGATAGTACATTTTATACAGCAGATAAGGGACGAGGCGCATAGGTTTGCGTTGAAGTACCATCATAAGCTGAGGGAGAAAAAGATACTGGTACCTCATTAAAGATGAAACCGTTGACTTCGTTTGAGAAAAGGGTATATACTGTTGTAAAGCAAATTCCAGCCGGCCAGGTTAGGACATATGCTTGGATAGCCAGGAGGCTTAAGAAGCCGCGCTCGGCCAGGGCAGTGGGAAACGCGCTTAATAAAAACCCCTTTACTATTATAGTTCCGTGTCACAGAGTAGTATCTTCAGATGGTTCTTTAGGCGGGTATGCGTTTGGCTCTGGTTTGAAAAAGAAATTGCTGGATATAGAATTATCAGCTATAAATGACAGAAAAGTGTTTGAAGGATATTATGTTATCAGAAATTCAGTTAAAATTGAAGGAATTGGACAGTAAGCTGGATGAGCTGCGTAATTATCTGGATATTGATAAAAACGAAGCCAGGCTTAAGGAGCTCGAGGCGAGCATGGCTAGCCCCGGATTTTGGGATAACCAGGAAAAGGCAAGGCCGGTTATCCAGGAATTAAAGACAGTAAGGGCTGTAATAGACCCTTATTTTCAATGCAGGAAAGAGTTTGACGAGCTGGGCGAGTTTCTTGTTATCGTCGACGAAAAGGACGAAGAGGACGCGAAAGAGATAGAATCTTTTCTACGTAAACTGGAAAAAGATATAGGTTCTCTTGAATTCAAGAGCCTGATGAACGGCGAAACGGATAAAAACAGCGCTATTATCAGCATACATGCCGGAGCCGGCGGGACAGAATCATGCGATTGGGCCAGCATGCTTTTAAGGATGTATTCCATGTGGGCTGACAGCAATAACTATAGAACAGAGATAATAGATATGCTGTCAGGGGAAGAGGCCGGCGTAAAAAGCGTTGTCATGATTATAGAGGGCCCATATGCCTACGGGTATCTTAAGTCGGAGAGAGGTGTCCACAGGCTCGTCAGGATATCACCTTTTGATTCCAATAAAAGGCGTCACACGTCTTTCGCGTCAGTGGACGTGATACCGGAAATCGAGGACGACATAGAGATAGAAGTGAATGAGTCTGACCTGCGGATCGACACCTATCGCTCGAGCGGCGCCGGAGGGCAGCATGTAAATGTAACTGATTCCGCCGTAAGGATTACGCATATACCCACGAACATCGTGGTCCAATGTCAGAACGAGAGGTCTCAACACAAGAACAAAGCCACGGCCATGAAGGTGTTAAAGGCCAAGCTTTACGAATTAAAGATGGAAGAGAGAAAAAAGGAGCTGGAGGCGGAATACGCCAAGAAACAGAAGATCGAATGGGGGAGTCAGATACGCTCATACGTGATGCACCCTTATTCAATGGTAAAGGACCACAGGACTAGCCATGAAACGTCCAATGTCAACGCTATTATGGACGGTGACATAGACGAGTTTATAGAGGCTTTTTTGAAATGGAAGGCGAGGAAGTAAAATAGTAAGCTTTCGGTTATCAGCTTTCAGCTATCAGCTGCTGAAGGCTGAAGGCTGAAGGCTGAAGGCTGAATTATGTTTACTTGGATATTAAGAAAAATCATAGGGTCGCAGAATCAGAGGGAGATCAGGAGGCTAAAGCCTCTGGTCGATAAAATAAACTCCCTTGAGTCTGAGATAAAGAAGCTCAGCAATGATGAGCTGAGTAGAAAGACTGATGAGTTTAAGGCCCGTATCTCAAAGGATGAGACCCTGGATGATATCATGCCTGAGGCGTTTAGTGTGGTGCGGGAGGCGGCCTGGCGCACGATAAGGATGAGACACTTTGACGTGCAGCTTATGGGAGGCATTGTCCTGCATCAGGGTAAGATCGCCGAGATGACGACTGGCGAAGGAAAGACGCTTGTCGCGACGCTGGCCGCTTATTTGAATGCGTTTAGCGGGAAAGGCGTCCATATCGTAACGGTCAATGATTATCTGGCCAGGAGAGATAGGGACTGGATGGGCCCTGTTTTTGAGTTCCTGGGGCTTACGGTAGGCGTGATACAGCATGACATGGGTCCGGAACTCAGGCAGATGGCTTACGGCAGCGACATTACTTACGGGACCAACAATGAGTTCGGCTTTGACTATCTGCGCGACAATATGGTGGTCAGAAAAGAAGACAGGGTACAGAGGGAATTAAACTACGCTATTGTCGATGAGGTGGACAGTATACTTATTGACGAGGCGCGGACCCCGCTTATTATTTCTGGCCCCTCGGAGGAATCTACCGAAAAGTATTACATATGCAATAAGATAGTGCCGCACTTAAAAGGCAGGATAATATTGGAAAAAGACGAGATCGACGCCAAGTTCAAAGGCATAGACCTTTCAAAAGGCTATGAATATATTGTTGACGAAAAGGCGCATACCGCGCACCTGACAGAGGACGGAGAGGCCAGGGTTTCCGAGATGCTCGGGATTGATAACATGCATGACATAAGCACCATGGAATACAGGCACCATATCATACAGGCCCTTAAGGCCCACAACCTTTTTGAAAGAGACGTTGATTACGTGGCGAAGGACGGCGAGGTGATTATCGTCGATGAATTTACGGGCCGCCTGATGCCGGGCCGCAGGTGGTCAGACGGATTGCATCAGGCGATCGAGGCGAAAGAGGGCTTTAAGATAGCGCGGGAAAACCAAACGTTAGCCACCATTACGTTCCAGAATTATTTTAAGATGTATCAAAAGCTTTCCGGAATGACAGGCACCGCCATGACAGAGGCCCAGGAATTCAGCCATATCTACAAGCTGGACACGGCATCCATTCCCACTAATAAACCGCTAATAAGGACAAACTATCCCGACGTGATCTATAAAACCGAGAAAGAGAAGTTTGACGCCGCCTGTAACGAGATCGAGGAATTATATAGAAAAGGAAGGCCTGCCCTTGTGGGCACTATTTCGATAGAAAAGTCAGAGCGTATCAGTTCTTTTTTGAGCCGCCGCGGGATACCGCACAATGTCCTGAACGCTAAGTATCACGAGATGGAAGCCACGATTATCGCCCAGGCCGGCAGGCTGGGCGCCATGACCATAGCAACAAATATGGCGGGTAGAGGCACTGATATTCTGCTGGGAGGTAATCCTGAATTGATGGTCAGTGACTGGCTTAAGGCGAAAGGCCTGGGGCCTAAAAATGTGACAAAAGAAGAAATGGACAGTTTGCTTGAAGAGGCGAAGGCTAAGGTGAAAGATGAGCACGAGAAAGTTGTGCAGCTGGGCGGTTTGCACGTGATAGGCACTGAACGACATGAATCCAGGCGCATAGATAACCAGCTGCGCGGCCGGCAGGGCAGACAGGGAGACCCGGGTTCTTCCAGATTTTACATATCGCTTGAAGACGATCTTATGCGTCTCTTTGGTTCGGGTAAGATATCGGCCATATATAACAGGCTCGGCATAGAGGAAGGGCAGGACATACAGCACCCTCTTATAACAAGGGCTATAGAGGTTGCCCAGAAAAGGGTGGAGCAGCATAATTTCGACATACGAAAGCATGTCCTTGAGTACGATAACGTGATGAATAAGCAGAGGGAAGTCATATACGAGGAGAGAAAAAAGATACTGCTGGGGGAGAATATAAAGGAACATCTCTATGAGATAATAGAGGAGTTGATAGACAGTGCCATAGGTTTATATCTTAATCCTGACCAGCATAAGTCGGACTGGAAATACACAGAGTTTACGGAATGGTTCTGGTCAAAGTTCAATATCAGACTCGAAGGCCTGGAAGACATGGTGGAGGGGAAGGACAGGGACGCTATACTTGATGAGCTGGTCGGGACGGTAAAGTCGTATTATGAGGAAAAAGAAAAAAGGATGGGCCCTGAGCTCGTAAGACACATGGAGAAAATGGTCATGCTCCAGGTGATTGACACAAAGTGGAAAGACCATCTGCACGCCATGGATAATCTCAGAGAAGGTATTGGCCTAAGGGCATATGGCCAGCGCGACCCATTGGTTGAGTATCAGCACGAGGGTTATGATATGTTCATGGCGATGATAGACTCCATAAAAGACGAGACAGTAGAATTTTTGTTCAAGGTGCAGGCCATGCGCGAGGAAGGCCGCCCGCGGGGCGTATTTCAGGTCCTGCCAAAGAAATTTGAGCACAGTGAGGCCGTGCCCATGTCCAGTATGTCCGGTTCTTCCGCGGGACCGGCAGACATAGAAGACTCAGGTAACCAGTCTGAGTCGAGGCCATACAGGCGCGAAGAGCCAAAGGTCGGCCGTAATGACCCATGTCCGTGCGGCAGCGGCAAAAAATACAAAAAATGCTGCGGAAAATAGAGGAGCTTTCAGCTTTCAGTCTTCAGCTATCAGTTTTAAATGTTTTGCTGATAGCTGATAGCTGATAGCTGATAGCTGATAATATGCTCCTTGCGATATTTTCAGCGATACTATTAATCCTAGCCTTCCCTGATTTCAATCTCAGCTATCTTGCTTTTGTAGGTTTTGTCCCGCTTTTTTTCGCGATACAAAATAAATCTCCCAGGAAGGCATTTCTGATCTCATATATCTCCGGGTTTTTATTTTACCTGGGAGTCCTATACTGGCTTTATCATGTGACTGTTATTGGGTTAATTATTCTGTGTCTGTATTTAGCGTTATATTTTGGCATCTTTGCCCTATTTTTTAATTTATACGCTAAACGCTGCACGCTATACGCTATATTTTTAATTCCCCTTATATGGATATCTCTTGAATGGGTCAAGGCGCGTCTCTTTACAGGATTCGGCTGGTCGCTATTAGGTTATTCGCAATACAAAAACCATCTCCTTATACAGGTCGCTGACTTCTCGGGAGTATATGGGGTTTCCTTTGTGATAATGACGGTGAACGTGGCTGTCTATAAATTTTTCAGAAGGTCTCTCAGGGAATTGGTGATAGCCGGACTCATGCTGGCAATGGTGTTTGGATACGGGATGATGAGAGTTAATGAGACGAAAGAAGGTCAGGATATAAGAGTCTCGGTTATCCAGGGCAATATCCCGCAGGAGGTCAAATGGGACCCCGCGGCCGCGGATGATATAATAAAAAAATACATAAATCTCACAAGGCTTGTGGCTTTCCAGAACCCTGACCTGATAATATGGCCGGAAACTTCTTTCCCGGGATTTTTCATGGAAGACAAGGAAGAGACAAACCGTGTCCTGAAAATGGTAAAAGAAATAATGATACCGACGCTGATAGGGGCTAACACAACCAGGGGTTTAGATACTTATAACAGCGCTGTTTTGGTTTCCCCGAGAGGGGAGGTAGAAGCGGAGTACAACAAGATCCATCTCGTCCCATTCGGCGAATATGTGCCGTTTTCGGATAATCTTCCTATTCTGCACAGGTTAGTCCTGGGAGAACTGGGGGAATTCACTCCAGGAAAGGAATATAAAGCCTTCAGCTTTCAGCCTTCAGCTTTCAGCCGAAACATTAAGTTTGGCACATTAATTTGTTTCGAAGATATCTTTCCATCTCTTGCTAGAGAGTTTGTCAGGAATGGCGCAAGATTCCTGGTGGTCATCACCAACGATGCCTGGTATGGCAAAAGCGGTGCGCCATACCAGCACGCCGCGTGTTCGGTCTTCAGGGCTATAGAGAACAGGGTACCTGTCGTAAGATGCGCGAACACCGGCTATTCCTGCTTCATAGACTCAAAAGGCAGGATCCATGACTCTGTCAGCGAAGGCAATACGCACCTGTTTGTCACCGGCTACAAAACCTCCAGAGTAAGCTTAAATTAAAAAATCGTCCGACACTACTTCGCCAGTCTTTTCGAAGGCCGTGGTAGAGCGAAAAGACCGATAAGATAAGCGCATAACCAGTCCTGATCGCGAATTGAAGATTTAGGCTTTTAGGCAGTATTTTGGCGGTTTCTAAAAGGACGAGAACTGTCCGAACCCCACACCTTCTGCCAAAGGCAGTTGGTGTGGGGTAAGTTTTCTCGCCCCCGACAAAATGCTGTATAAAAGGCGGCCCCAGGTAGTTTTGGAACAAGCGGGGGCAAATCTTCGACTGAGCGAGCAGGACTGGTTATGCGCTTAGATAGATACCTTGTTACATATTGGTCTTTTAGTAGGCCCTGACAGAGCGAAAAGACAGCCAACCCTATTTTTATTGACACTATATCATATATAGGATATAATCGCACACAAGGAGTGTTTACCATGCAGGAGATGAATGAATTTGTCCAGCAAAGAATTGATAAGTTAAATGCCCTCAAGGAGATAGGCATTGATGCTTATGGTATGAAGTTTAACAAGACTTCCGCCATAGATGGTCTTGTGAAGAATTTTCAGGAGGGGTCCAGGGTCGAGACAGCAGGCAGGATTACAGCTTTAAGAGAACACGGCAAGAGCAGTTTTCTTGATTTACGTGATTCTACCGGCAGGGTGCAGGTCTATGTTAAATCCGGGTCAGTAGGAGAGGATGTCTATAATAATATATTTAAAAAATTAGATATTGGGGATATATTAGGGGTTAAAGGACAGCTTTTCAAGACAAGGACAGGCGAGATTACCGTGAATGCCGAGGAGATTACGGTGCTGGCAAAAGGCCTGAGGCCTCTTCCTGAGAAATGGCACGGCCTGAAAGACGTTGAGATAAGGTACCGACAGAGATACGTGGACCTTATAGTGAACGAGGACGTGCGGAAGGTTTTCCATCTCCGCAGTTCGATCATCTCGAAGATCAGGCGGTTCCTTGATGAGAGAGGCTTTTTAGAGGTAGAGACTCCCATGATGCACTCTCTCGCAGGAGGCGCCTCGGGCGAGCCATTCAAGACTCATCATAATGCCCTGGACATAGATTTATTCCTGCGGCTGGCGCCGGAGCTGCATTTAAAGAGACTACTGGTGGGCGGCTTTGACAAGGTGTATGAATTAAACAGGAATTTCAGAAATGAGGGGATCTCCGCAAGGCATAATCCTGAGTTCACCATGGTGGAGATATACGAGGCGTATTCTGACTGTGAGGGCATGATGCGGCTCACGGAAGAGTTGTTCGCGTACGTTGCCCGGGAATCTTTAGGGTCGTTGAGGATTAAATTCAAGGACCAGGAGATTGATTTAACCACGCCGTGGCCAAGATGGTCATTCGCTGAGGAGATCAAGAAAAAGTTTGACATAAACCCGGACGACGATTCAAAGGTATGGATTAAAAAGCTTAAGGTCAAAGGCATTGATTTTAAAGGCAATGATATTACGCGCTCGCAGATAGTCAACATAATATCAGAGATGCTCGAGCCGGAAACAAAGGATAAGCCGATATTCGTGGTTGACCTTTTCGCGGAACTCTGCCCTCTGGCTAAAAAGAAGAAAGGCAATCCCCTGTTGACCGACAGGTTCGAGCTTTTTATAGGGGGCATGGAAATAGCGAATGCATATTCTGAGCTTAATGACCCTATAGAGCAGAAAAAGAGATTCGAGGAGCAGCTGGTAGGACAGGACGGCGTTAAAAAGATTGACGAGGATTTTGTGAGGGCGCTGGAATACGGCATGCCTCCGGCGGGAGGGTTGGGCATAGGCATAGACAGGCTCGTGATGCTTCTGGCGAACCAGCCGTCGATAAGGGACGTGGTTTTATTTCCGCAGTTGAAGCCGGAACAAACATGATATGCGAATTGTGGATTAGTTTCAGGTACTTGGTCTCAAAACGCAGGGAAAAGTTTATTTCAATAATAAGCTTTATCTCGATAATGGGCGTGGCGGTTGGGGTAGCCGCCCTTATTGTGGTCCTGGCCGTGATGAGCGGGTTTGACAATGATCTGCGCGATAAGATAGTGGGCACGAATTCCCATATAGTGATTGAAAAAGAGGGGGGGATCGAGAATTACGACTCACTTGTTAAAAGACTCGATAATATGCCGGATGTCGTGGCCAGTTCGCCTTTCGTAAACGGCCAGGCGCTGATCAAGACCCAGAAAGAGGTCCTTGGCGTTATATTCAGGGGTATAGATCCGGGAAGAGAAAAAGAAGTCACAAAGATCGGCGATTATTTACAGGAAGGCACGCTTTCTCTCGATAAGGACAGCGTGCTGATAGGCGCTGAGCTCGCGTGGAGATTGAATTTCAAGATAGGTGACAGGATTTCCCTGATATCAGCTGTAAGCCCAAAACCGAAAGAGTTCATAGTGTCAGGTATCTTTAAGTCAGGCATGTTCGACTATGATATGAACCTGGTCTTTACCAGTATCGAGGGCGCTCAAGGATTCTATGATGTCGGGGACACAGCGGGAGGCATAGGCGTAAGGGTGGCTGACGCGTACAAGGCGGACCAGATAAAAGACATCATACAGGAAGAAATAGGCTTTGATTACTGGGTCAGGAGCTGGTCAGACCTGAACAAGAGTTTATTCAGCGCTCTGAAACTGGAGAAAATGACTATGTTTATAATACTGGCACTGATAGTGCTGGTGGCGTGTTTTAACATAGTCTCTACTCTCATAATGATGGTGATGGAAAAGACAAAGGATATAGGTATTTTAAAATCGATCGGCGCTACAAATTCCAGCGTAAAGAATATCTTTATTCTTAACGGGTTCCTTATAGGGTTTCTGGGTACGACAATCGGAGGGGCGTGCGGTTTTGTCTTATGTCATCTGCTCAAGACATATCAGTTTATAAAGCTGCCGAGAGATATTTATTATATAGACAGGTTGCCCGTTAACCTCAATGTCAATGACGCGGTAACCGTGATAGTATCGGCGATGATCATTACCTTGATCTCCACTGTTTACCCGGCGTGGCAGGCAGCCAGGCTTCAGCCTGTGGACGCGCTTAGATATGAATAAAATATGTTGCTAGCGCAGGGAATCCATAAGGTGTACAAAAAAGGCGGGAGAGAGCTGCGGATATTACACGGCATAGATCTGGAAATCAAAAAAAACGAGACCCTTGCCATAGTCGGGCCGTCCGGCGCGGGAAAGTCCACGCTTTTACATATAATGGGAGGGTTGGATAAACCGAGCAGGGGCAGAGTATTATTGGACAATAAAGACCTGTACAGATTGTCTGATAAGAAAAGGGCCTGGGTAAGGAATAATAAAATAGGTTTTGTGTTCCAGTTCTATCATTTATTGCCTGAATTTACCGCCCTGGAGAACACGCTTATGCCTGCGCTTGTTAAGGGTGAGGGGTGGAGAGTAAAGCTCGGGGGCGCGAGAAAGAAGGCCGAGGATTTATTAAGGAAGTTCGGGCTTGGGGAGAGGTTAAGGCACAGGCCCGGCGAACTTTCAGGCGGCGAACAGCAGAGGGTGGCCATAGCGAGAGCACTTATAAACGGTCCTGAGCTCCTGTTATGCGACGAACCCACCGGCAATCTGGATTCGGGTATGGGGGAAGAGATACTGAATATCTTGTTCGATCTGAACAGGAATAATAATATGACAGTGATTATCGTGACTCATGACAGGGAAATCGCGAAGAGATCAGGCAGGGTCATAGAGATGCGCGATGGTATGTTAGTTTAAAACTCGGAGGTCTTATGGGACGACAAGTCTATATCAATGGTGAGTATTTTGACAAGCAGGAAGCGAAAATTTCTGTCTTTGATCATGGTCTTCTTTACGGGGACGGCGTCTTCGAGGGCATCAGGTCCTACAACAGGCTTGTCTTCAGGCTCGATCAGCATATCGACAGGCTCTACGAGTCTGCACACGGTATCATGCTTAATATCGCGATATCCAGGAAAGAGATGGCGAAGGCCGTTATTGAAACATTGAAGCTGAACGAACTCGATGACGCCTATATCAGGCTGATTGTGACCAGGGGGATAGGCGACCTTGGGCTTGACCCGAGAAAATGCAAGGATGCCTCGATCATCATTATCACGGACAAGATACAGCTCTATCCCGAGAAGTTATATAAAGATGGGTTGAGCATTATCACGGTCCCGACCCCGAGGAATATCCCTGAGGCATTGAATCCTCAGATAAAATCACTGAATTACCTGAACAATATCCTTGCGAAGATAGAGGCCATCAATAGCGGTTATGAGGAGGCGTTGATGTTTACCGCTTCCGGATATGTGGCGGAATGTACGGGAGATAATATTTTTATAGTGAAAGGCAACTCTCTGGTAACCCCTCCCGCGTATCTCGGGATTTTAAAGGGAATCACGCGGGCCGCGGCCATGGATATCGGGAAGAAACTGGGGCTTGACGTGAAGGAGGAAGTCCTGACGCGCCATAATCTTTTTACGGCTGACGAGTGTTTTCTTACCGGCACCGCGGCGGAGATCGTCCCGGTGGTGAGTATAGAGAAAAGGATTGTGGGGAGCGGGAAACCCGGAAAGACCACCCTGAAGATCATGAAGGAGTTCAGGGAATTGACCAAAAAAGATGGAGTGAAGTATTAAACAGAGGTTACCTGAGGTTGCGAAAAGCAACTTCAGGTAACCTTTTGGATAGTGGAGGCATAACATGCTATGTGATATTTGCGCGAAGGCCCAGGCTACGGTCCATCTCACGGAGATCATAGACGACAAGATGACGGAACTGCATCTGTGCGAGGAATGCGCCCAGAAAAAAGGCGCCCAGATGGAAAGCCATTTCGGATTGGCTGATTTACTCGCCGGGCTGGCTGACCTGGGAGGCCAGTTCGCCACAACAAAAAAAGAGACAAAGATAAAATGTGTGCGCTGCGGCTTGACTTACGAGGATTTTAAAAAGGTGGGCCGTCTTGGATGCGGGGAATGCTACACCGCGTTTAAAGAGGGCCTCTTGCCTTTATTGAAAAGGATACACGGCTCCACCCAGCATTACGGCAAGTCTCCTAAGAAACTCGCGAAGCTCCCTAAGGTTCTGAAGTCTCCAAAGGCGGCGAAAGAGAAAAAAGAGGGGCTACAGGAACTGAAAGACAGGCTTCAGCAGGCAATCCAGAAGGAAGAATTCGAGGAAGCGGCAAAACTGCGTGACATGATAAGAGAGATGGAAAAAAAGAATAAAAAATAAATTCGAGATCAGAAACAATATGATAAATCCTAAATCCGAAACCCTAAACACTAAACAAATCCCAAATCATAAATACCAATCTTCAAACATGAAGTTTTGGATTTGTGATTTTGAATTTAGAGTTTGTTTAGAGTTTAGGATTTAGAGTTTAGTGTTTAATGATCAGGAGGCTTTTCTATGAATCTAGAGGATTTGTTAAGGGATAAGGGGGAGTGGTTAAGATCAACAGGCCCCCATGCCGACATAGTCATGTCTTCGCGAATAAGGCTCGCCAGGAATCTGGCGAAATACCCTTTTTCCCACTGGGCAAGCAAGAAAGAACAGCAGGAGATCCTTGCGATGGTCAAAGACGCGATAGGGTCCTCTAAAAAGATGAAAACAGCTTTATGCCTTGACATAGGAAAACTGGATTCCATAGACAGGCAGTTTCTGGTGGAGAGGCACCTGATGAGCAAGGAACATTCCATGGATTCAGAATCAAAAGGCCTGTGCATAAGCGACAGGGAGGTCATAAGTATAATGATTAACGAGGAAGACCACCTGAGGATGCAGGTAATGAGATCAGGTTTTGACCTTAAGGACGCATGGCATATAATAGATACCCTTGACGATGAGGTGAGCAACCTGCTTTTATACGCGTATTCGCCTGATTTTGGTTACCTGACGGCGTGCCCTACAAATGCCGGCACCGGCATAAGGGCGTCTGTTATGCTGCATCTGCCTTCCCTGGTAATGACAAAACAGATCGGAAAAGTCCTGCAGGCCATCACAAAGCTCAGCCTTACAGCCAGAGGGCTTTACGGTGAGGGAACGGAGGCCAGCGGTAATTTCTTTCAGATCTCCAACCAGGTTTCCTTGGGGCACAGGGAAGAGGATATCATGGACAATATAGAAAGGATAATCAAGCAGATTATAGATCACGAGCAGAGCGCGAGAGAAGTCCTGCTATCGCAGAACAGGGCGGTACTGGAAGACAGGATCTTCCGCGCGTACGGGACCCTGAGGAGTGCGCATATCATAACAAGCAGCGAAACCATAGATCTATTGTCTCTCGTAAGGCTTGGCGTTGACCTGAATCTGATAAAATCAGTGGACCGTGCCCTGATAAATGAGTTATTTATTATAACGCAGCCCGCTCATTTACAGAAGATAGAGAAAAAAAGGCTGAACCCTAACGAACGCGATATCAAAAGGGCGGATATAGTGAGGAACAAGCTTGTGCAGAATCACGATTAAAAGGAGGTCTGACCAATGTTGAATCGTTTTACGGAACGTGCGAGAAAAGTGATTTTACTGGCGAAAGAAGAGGCGAAGAGGTTTAACCACGATTATATCGGAACTGAACATATTCTGCTTGGTCTGATACGCGAGGGCGAGGGGGTGGCCGCGGTTATCCTCCAGAAAATAGGCCTGGGCTTACAGCAGATAAGGCTGGAGATCGAGAAGATAGTGAAGCCGGGGCCAAGCACTGTAATATCAGGAGATATACCTTTTACGCCAAAGGCCAAAAAGGCCATAGAACTTTCTGGCGAAGAGGCAAGGGCGATTGGACATAATTATATCGGCACTGAACATATCCTTCTGGGTCTTATTAAAGAGGGGGAAGGAGTCGCCTCTCAGGTATTGTTAAATCTGGGCCTTGACCTTGATAATGTCAGGAAAGAAATAGTGGAGCTTTTAGGGTCAGCCACGCCGGGCTTTACGGGCGGGTCTGTGCCCCAGTCAGGCGCAGGCTATAGCCATACCGCCAAAACAAGCTCAAAGACTCCGGCGCTCGACGCTTTCGGCAGGAACCTCACGCAGCTGGCGCGCGAAAATAAATTAGACCCTGTAATAGGACGTCAGAATGAGATAGAACGTGTTATACAGACCCTGTCTAGGCGCACTAAAAACAACCCGGTCCTGTTAGGAGAGGCGGGAGTGGGGAAGACAGCAATAGTGGAAGGGCTAGCGCAGAAGATAGTAAAGGGAGACATACCCGAACTGCTTAAAGACAAGAAGGTCATTATTCTGGACTTGGCTCTCATGGTCGCCGGGACAAAATACAGGGGGCAGTTCGAGGAGAGGATAAAGGCTATAATGGACGAGATAAAGAGGTCTGAGAACGTTATCATGTTCGTGGATGAACTGCATACGCTTGTGGGCGCGGGTGGCGCGGAAGGCGCGATAGACGCCTCAAATATTCTAAAGCCTGCTCTTTCCAGGGGCGAGATACAGTGCATAGGGGCTACCACGTTTGACGAATATAGAAAATACATCGAGAAGGACGCCGCGCTTGAGAGGCGTTTTCAGACAATAATGGTGGACCCCCCAACGGTGGAGCAGACGATAGAAATATTGAAGGGGTTAAGAGACAGGTATGAGGCGCATCACAAGGTGGAGATAACGGACGAGGCCCTGGAAGCGGCCAGTAAGTTTTCTGACAGGTACATAGCCGGCAGGTTCCTGCCTGACAAGGCCATTGACCTGATAGACGAAGCGGGCGCAAAGGCGCGACTTTCGATAATGACTGCGCCGCAGGAGATAAAAGACGTGGAAGCCGAGACAGAAAATATACGCAAAGAAAAGGAAGTGGCGATAAAAAACCAGGACTTTGAGAAGGCCGCTCATCTCAGGGACCAGGAAAAAGAGGCCCGCAAAAAACTGGAACAGATAAGGCAGGAATGGAAAAAATCAAGGATGGAGGCAAGACCTAAGGTAGACGAGGAATTGATAGCCTATATTGTCTCGAAGTGGACAGGCATCCCGATTGTCAGGCTGGAGCAGAAAGAATCAGCTCGTCTTTTAAAGATGGAAGATGAGCTACATGAAAGGATCGTGGGCCAGGATGAGGCGATAACCGCCATTGCCAATGCCATCAGGCGTTCGCGGGCCGGAATAAAGAATCCTAAACGGCCGATAGGCTCGTTTGTGTTCCTGGGGCCAACTGGAGTCGGCAAGACTCACCTTGGCCGCGTACTAGCGGAATTTATGTTCGGAGACGAGAACGCGCTTATACAACTTGACATGTCAGAATACATGGAAAAGTTCAACGTATCCCGTCTGGTAGGCGCGCCGCCCGGATACGTGGGGTATGAGGAAGGGGGACAGCTTACCGAAAAAGTAAGGCGCAGGCCGTATTCCGTGGTATTGCTGGATGAAATAGAAAAGGCGCACCCTGATGTTTTTAATATACTGCTTCAGGTCCTGGAGGATGGCCGGCTGACGGATAGCTTTGGGAGAAAGGTGGATTTCAGGAATACCATACTGATAATGACCTCGAATGTCGGCGCCGAGATTTTCAGGAAACAAGGTTCCATAGGCTTTAAACCCGAAAAAGGAGAGGTTACCTACAAGGACACAAAGGAGAGGCTCCTTGAGCAGGTGAAGAAGACATTCAAACCTGAGTTCCTGAACAGGATAGACGATATCATTGTCTTTCACGGACTCACTAAAGAACACCTGTACAAGATAGTGGATATAGAGCTGGCCGAGGTAAAGAACAGGCTAAAGGAACAAGACATAGTCATAGAGGTGGATAAAAAAGTCAAAGATATCCTTATAGAAAAAGGTTTCGATCCTATGTTCGGGGCAAGGCCTCTAAAACGCACTATACAGAAATTGCTGGAAGACCCTCTGGCGGAAGAAATCATAGCCAAGAATTTTGAAAAGAGCCAGCCGATCAAGGTAACTGAGAAGAACGGCAAGATTGTGTTTAAATAATGCGGTACTTGATCCTCAGGAGAAAAGCCAGGGCAATACTTCTCGTGATGCTATTGGTCGCCGCGGCCGCGTCTATCGCGCCCTGGCTGTATTGCAGGGTTTTTATAGATCAAGAGGATCTCGTGGGTCCAGGACCTGCCCCGTGGTGCTTGAGAGCCCCGGGATTTTTAAAGGAGGAAGATATTAACAGGGCCGTGTCCCTGGATATTAGTTTTTTAGATAAAGGGTATGTCTTCTCGGAGCTGCATATAGAGGGGTTGGAACTAAAAGGCCACTTGATATCAGGCAATGTTTTTTTAAAAGGCCGGTTTATCGATACTAAAGACAGAGATCCCAGGAAGTTTTCAGGAAAATTATCTTCAGGCGACATGTGTGTTGACTCAAGGCCTTTTGTGTCCATAAGAGGGTCTTTTGAAATAGCCGGAAACACAATGAAGATTAAGTCTCTGCGCCTCGGTAAGGCTTACAAGTTAAAAGGGGAAATAGGCCTTATTCCGCCATTTGAAACTGATTTGCGCTTTGATGTCGAGAGAGCGGACATAAGAGACCTTGTCGCGGTAGTAAGCCCAAAGAACCCTGGCATCGCTCTTGGGATGATGAACGGCGTCTTTTACATTAAAGGCGCGCTGTCGAATATTTACTCAAACGGCATACTTGAGAGCAGGAACGGTAGGGTCGGCAGGATAGAATACGACGTGGCCACCATAAGGATAGAAGGGTTTGGGCCGATAATAAATATCGTTGATTCAAGGGCGAGGTGGGGAAAGAGCCTTTTGACAATAGACGGATATATAGACTTAAGAAATATCGGGAAAAGGTCCCTGTCCGAAGGCCTGCGCGTTAAGTCTGACATGAAGACCATAGTATGGGACGGATGGGACATAGACCAGAAGGGCAAGGACGCGTTGAGCATGACAAAGGATATAAGCGACAATATGCGGGTGGGTTTTAAGGCCTTTGCCAGGGAACCTCTGACCCCTTACAGGGACAGAGAAAATCCTGAGGAAATGAGCCTTGAGTATAAGGTAGGCGCGCAGGAATACCTAAAAATGAAGCTTAAGGAAAATGAGGAATTTTTCGGAGTGGAGCACAGCGTTAAATTCTGACAAAAAGGCGATGGTATGAGGGACATGATAAAAAAGCTTGGCCAGAGGACGGTGAACTTTTTTATTTACATAGGAGGGATTTTCCATCTTCTGATAAGCACGCTCTTTCAGTTAGTTGTACCACCTTTACGCAGAAAAGAGATATTCACGCAGATGTACAAGGTCGGGGTGCTCAGCTTCCCTATTGTATTCCTGGTAGCGTTTTTTACTGGCATGGTGCTTGCGCTCCAGAGCGCTTACCAGCTCACGAAGATGAACGCTCAGATCTATATATCGAGCCTTGTGGCTCTTTCCATGGTAAGGGAGCTGGGCCCTGTTCTGACAGCTCTTGTAATAGCGGGCAGGGTAGGCGCGAGTATCACGGCCGAGCTCGGGACCATGAAAGTAACCGAACAGATAGATGCTCTGGAGACACTGGCGGTTAACCCCGTTAAATATCTTGTTGTCCCGAGATTTATCGCACTCTGTGTAATGCTTCCGATATTGACGGTCTACGCTGATTTCCTGGGTATAATAGGCGGCTACCTGATAGGCGTTTATAAGTTACTTATAGGCCACACGATATACATAAAAATGACATTCGACCCGTTGTTATTCAAAGACCTGTTTACGGGTCTTCTAAAGTCATTTGTTTTTGCCATCATCATCTGTATTATTTCCTGTTATGAGGGATTCAGGACAGAAGGCGGCGCCGAAGGGGTGGGTAGGGCTACCACGCTGTCCGTCGTGACGTCCTTTATAATGATCATAATGGCGGATTGTCTGTTTACGGCTTTGTTTTACTTTGTATTCCCGTAAAATAGTTTAATTATGATAGAGATAATAAACCTCTCAAAATCATTCGGCGACAGCAAGGTTCTAGACAACCTGAACCTTACCATCAATTCCGACGAGGCAATGGTCATAATAGGCCGTTCCGGGTGCGGGAAGAGCGTGCTTTTGAAACACATAATAGGCCTCTTGAGACCTGATTCAGGTCAGGTATTGATGGACGGAAACGACATAGCAAAGATGGATTACAAAAATCTGGATGAGTTGAGGTTAAGATTTGGCATGCTTTTCCAGGGAGCCGCCTTGTTCGACTCCATGACAGTAGGCGAGAATGTGGGGTTCGCATTAAGGGAGCATACTGACATGAAAGAGGATCTCCTCAGGGAGAAAGTGGCCGAGGCCCTGGGCATGGTCGGGCTTAAGGGCATAGAGGACCTGACGCCCGCCGAACTCTCCGGGGGCATGAGAAAACGTGTCGGCCTGGCCAGGGCCATATGTAATAACCCTAAGATTATTTTGTATGATGAGCCGACAACAGGGGTCGATCCTGTTATGGCGGACGCGGTAAATGAGCTTATAATAGACCTGAATCATAAATTGAAGGTTACTTCTATCGTGGTTACCCATGATATGGTAAGTGCCTATAAGATAGCCACCAGGATCGCCATGTTATATAAGGGCAGGATCATAGCTGTCGGGACCCCGGAAGAGATAAAAAATTCTCAGGATCCTGTCGTGAGACAGTTTATCACGGGCGCCTCAAAAGGGCCTATTACAGAAAACGGAGGCTAGAGATGTTTACCAGGTCAAGTTTTGAGCTGAAGGTCGGCATATTTATTTTTATAGGAGTAATCATCCTGTCGGTAATAGTATTCTCCATCGGTAATTTTTACAGCGTCAAGCGCGGATACACCCTGAATGTGCTTTTCAGTTTTGCCAATGGCATAAGCATGGGCGCTCCCGTGCGGTATGCCGGAGTGGAAGTGGGTGAGGTCCAGGATATAACTGTCTATTTTGACGAGAAGGAAAACAGGCCCATGGTAAAGATTCTTATATGGGTGGCGCAGAATACCTGGATCAATGAGGACGCGGCCGCGACTATCAACACCCTTGGCCTATTGGGTGAAAAATATCTGGAGATAGCTCCCGGCTCAAGAGAGACGCGGTTACTCGGGAAAGACGATACCCTCATGGGCCAGGACCCTGTTTCAACAGAGGAGCTCACAAGGAATACCCAGGAAACGCTCCTTAAGATAGAGAATATGATAGAGTCCATAGATAAGATAGTAGGGGACGAGACGTTCAGGAGCTCTGTTAAAAACACAGTTTCCAATCTTGAATCCCTGACACTAAACCTTCAGGATTTTATCAGGACCGCGAAAGAGGGCAAGGGCACTGTCGGCAAGCTCCTGTCCGACGATAGCTTATACAAGCATATCGACGAGATGATACTTGATATAAAACAGCATCCATGGAAATTGTTATACAGGCCAAAAGAAAGCAAGAACAGGAGGTAAATGCATGACGTTAATATTTATACGTGTTTTTTTCATCATACTCAGCGTGGTTGTGGGCAACCAGATAGGCTCATTTGTCCATATAGATAACGCTGATTTCAGCAGGCTGGGCGGAGTGATAGGCTTTGTGGCGGCCGCGATAATAATATTATTTGAGTTTATAATGAGAAAGGTCTCGGTAAGGGGCCTTTCATCAGCTGTGTTCGGTCTGATATTCGGTCTTATAATGGCGAAACTGGTTTCAGATACTCTAGCGCTCATTCATATTGATGAAACTGTCTTTTACTCATTGCGCGTGGCGCTTACGCTGGTATTTTGTTATCTCGGTATGATAGTGGCTATACGCGGGAGAGACGAGTTTAACATCATTGTCCCGTATGTGAAGTTTTCAAGGCAGGACCAGAAGGACGAGCTGGTTGTCCTTGACACGAGCGTTATCATAGACGGCCGCATAGCCGATATATGCAGTACTAAATTTTTGGACGGCAAGTTCATTGTCCCGCGTTTTGTGCTAAAGGAACTGCAGCAGATAGCGGACTCCAGCGATTCTTTAAAACGTGCGCGCGGGAGACGTGGCCTGGACATACTAGGGAAACTCCAGAAAAATCCTAATATAGACATAAAGATACACAATGAGGATTTTGCTGATTTAAAAGAGGTGGACGCAAAAATAGTCAAGCTGGCGAAGGTCCTGGGCGCGAAGGTCTTTACCAACGATTTTAATCTCAATAAAATAGCCGAGATACAGGGCGTGAGCGTATTAAACGTGAATGAACTGGCCAATGCCTTAAGGCCTGTGGTGCTCCCCGGAGAGACACTTGACATAAGATTGATAAAAGAAGGCAAGGAGTACAATCAGGGGGTAGGGTATCTTGAGGACGGCACCATGGTGGTGGTGGATAACGGCAGGAGACTTATAGGGCAGAATGTGCGCGTGGTCGTGGGAAGCGTACTCCAAACCGCAGCCGGCAGGATGATATTCGGTAAGTTACCGGCGGATTTAAATAAGAATAAAAGAAATTGATGCGAGTAGCCGCTATCGTTCCTTCCGCAGGTAAGGGTACAAGGATAAAATCAAGAATAGAAAAGCCTTATATAAAGATTAATGGCAAGCCTATCCTTGCCAGGACTTTATTGCGTCTTTCGCACAACAGCAATATAAAAGAAATAATAATCGCTGTGAGCCCTAACAGGGTGCGCCGCGCCCAGCGAGACATAATAAATAGGTACGGTATAAGAAACGCAAAGGTCGTCAGGGGCGGGAAAGAAAGAATAGACTCTGTAGCCAGGGCGCTTGAAAGCGTGTCGCCCGACATAGGCTATGTGTTGATACATGACGGGATCAGGCCATTTATAGACGATGCTTTGATAAACGCCTGCCTGAAAGCCGCGATGAAATTCGGGGCGGCGGTAGCCGGTGTACCCGTAAAGCCGACCTTGAAGATAACCGGGAAAGACGGCCGCATTAATCATACGCCTGACAGGAGGGATTTCTGGGAGGCTCAGACACCCCAGGTATTCAAAAGGGATTTAATAGAGAAGGCCTATAAGAAATTCTACAAAAGAGATATTAATATAACAGATGATTCCATGCTTGTTGAGATGATGGGAATAAGGCCCAAGATTATTATGGGTTCGTATAGTAATATAAAGATCACGACAAGAGAAGATTTAGAATTGGCAAAATTACTACTTAAAAATCCAAATGACAAAATCCAAAATTCAAAAAAATAAGACCAATAGTTTAATATTTAGCATTTTAGCCCTTCGACTTTGCTCAGGGCCAATCCTGAGCGTAGTCGAAGGATTGGATTTATTTTGTCATTTGAAATTTGTCATTTGTCATTAAACAGAGAGGTGTTATATGAGAGTCGGCATAGGTTATGATATACACAGATTCGTGGATGAGCGCCCTCTCATGCTCGGTGGGATCGAAATCCCGCATATAAAAGGCCTCGAGGGGCATTCAGACGGCGACGCGCTTATGCACGCTATATGCGACGCTATATTAGGCGCGGCCGGCATGGATGATATAGGCCATCAGTTTCCCGTGGCTGATGATGCTTACGCGGGTATAGCCAGCGCGGAACTCTTGAAGATAATCAGCGATATGATAAAGAAAAAAGATTTAAGGGTGGATTACGTGGATTCCGTTATTATACTGGAGGAGCCAAAGATAGCGCCTTTCAAGGACAGCATGAGACAGGAGATAGCTATGGCGCTTGGCGTGGATAAAGATAGAATCAGCATAAAGGCGACCACACAGGAAGGCATAGGCGCCATAGGGAGAGGAGAAGCGATTGCCGCGTATGCGATTGCGTGTTTAGTTTAATATGTTAAATCCTGATGAAGATATATAATACCCTTACAAGGAAAAAAGAAGACTTTAGGCCGGACGGGAAGGCAATCAGCATGTACGTGTGCGGCCCCACGGTCTATGATGTCCCTCATATAGGCCACGTGAGAAGCGCCTATGTGTTTGACGTGATCCGCAGGTATTTTTTATACAAATACAGAGATAAAGGATATAAGATAAGATTTGTCCGTAATGTTACTGACGTGGATGATAAGATAATAAATAAGGCCAGAGAGGAATTTAAGGATGAGGACATAACTTTAGCCGTGGCGAAGGTTTCCAAAAAATACCTGGATGTTTATCATAAGCGCATGGATGAAATGGGTATCTTGCGTCCTGATGAGGAGCCAAAGGCTACGGAATATATAAAAAAGATGCAGGATTTTATAGGCATATTGATTGAGCGGGGTGCGGCTTATGAATCAGGCGGGGACGTGTATTTTGACGTAAAGAAGGCCAGGGATTACGGAAAACTTTCTAATCAAAGCCTTGAGATGCTGGAATCCGGGGCAAGGCCCGTACGAAAATCAGAGATTTCGTACGGGTCAAGAGTTTCTCCTGGAGAAAACAAAAAAGATCCTCTTGACTTCGCTCTGTGGAAATCGGCAAAGGAAGGCGAAATCTCGTGGCCCAGCCCCTGGGGGCCCGGCAGACCCGGCTGGCATATAGAATGTTCGGTGATGAGTTCGGATATCCTTGGAGATGAGTTTGACATACACGGCGGCGGGATAGACCTTATTTTCCCGCACCACGAAAATGAGCTCGCGCAGTCAGAGGGCGCGGGCAAGAAGTTCGCCCGTTTTTGGATACACAACGGGCTTTTGACCATAGATAAAGAGAAAATGGCTAAATCACTGGGGAACTTTGTCACGATAGAGGAGGTCTTGAAGAGCTATCCGGCTGATGTCCTGAAAATCTTATTTTTACAGACGCATTATTCCCATCCGGTCGATTTTTCGTGGGAGAAGATGGAAGAGGCAAAAAAGGTATATGACCGCATAAATATATTAATAGAAAGATTAAACAGACTCAAGACTCAAGGCTCAAGGCTCAAGGTGAAAAAATCCCTACAGCCTACAGTCTCTAGCCTAGAGGATTCTTTTAAAAAGCGATTCGAAGAGGCCATGGATGACGATTTCAACGCTCCTAAAGGGCTGGCGGTCCTTTTTGACATGGTCAATAGATGTAATATATTGCTGGAAAGCAAAGATGAATCAAAGAATTTTATACTGCGTCATACCGCGGAAGCGATGGAAGAGATGTTTTCTGTTTTTGGTTTGGCGTTTGAAGAGAAAAAGGCGCCGATATCAAAAAAGGAAATCGAGGAATTGATCCTATTAAGAAAAAAGGCCAGGGAGAAAAAAGATTTTAAGGAAGCGGACAGGATCAGACAGGATTTAGATAAGAAAGGGATTATACTAGAAGATACTAAGGATGGAACAGTTTGGCGAGTAAGATAAGTGGAAGCTAGATGCTGGAATTTACACAAGCTTCCAGTTTCCACATCTAGCTTCTTAACCAGCTTCTACACCCATAAACCAGCATCTAAAAACTATGCCTAAAAGAGGGTTGTTTATTACGTTTGAGGGGCCGGAGGGCAGCGGCAAGACCACGCATTCAAAACTCTTGGTGGAATTTTTGAGAGAGAATGGATACAAG
>JAHIYJ010000054.1 GCA_018814825.1 Candidatus Omnitrophota bacterium | reverse complement strand
GTCTATCAGGACGCGAGCGGCAAGGCTAAGGACATAGGCCTGGCGTACGCGAAGGGTATCGGTGGCACAAGGGCAGGGGTCATAGAGACCACTTTTAAAGAAGAGACAGAGACGGATCTTTTTGGAGAGCAGGCTGTCCTGTGCGGCGGTGTAAGCGAACTCATAAAGGCCGGGTTTGAGACGCTGGTGAACGCCGGTTATCAGCCCGAGATAGCGTATTTTGAGTGCCTGCATGAATTAAAGCTTATAACAGACCTTATATACAAGTCCGGCATACAGGGCATGAGAAAGAGAGTTTCAGATACCGCGGAATACGGCGACCTTACAAGGGGCAAGAGGATTATAACTGCCGAGACCCGCGAGGAGATGAAAAAGATACTCGGAGAAGTCCAGTCAGGGAAATTCGCCGAAGAGTGGATAAAGGAAAACGAGAACGGCCGACCGCTCTATAATAAACTCTCAAAGGCGGATGACACTCACCCTGTTGAGGTAATTGGGAAAAAACTGCGCGGCATGATGGATTGGATTAAATGAGCACATTACTTACGGAGCGAAGCGACGTAAGTAATAAGTGCGAATTTATCCTTCGGATGCGACGAATAGGAGTATCCGGAGGATATGCGAGTTCGCAATGACTAAAGAGAATATGTTATGAAACGTATAATAATTTTCGACACAACTTTAAGGGACGGCGAACAGTCGCCCGGCGCGAGCCTGGACATAAAGGCCAAGATAGAGATAGCGAAACAGCTGGCCAGGCTGGGTGTGAACGTGATAGAGGCAGGTTTCCCGATAGCCTCAAAGGGCGACTTTAGCGCGGTACATGAAATCGCGTCTGTGGTTAGAGGGCCTTCTATATGCGGCCTTGCTAGAGCCAAAACAAAGGATATAGATGAATGTGCTAAAGCAGTTAGATCGGCAAAAAAACCCAGGATACATGTGTTTTTAGCTACTTCAAATATTCACATGAAGTTTAAGTTGAAAAAAGCAAAAGAGGAAATATTAAAACAAGCAGCCTATTTTGTAAAATATGCATGTAATTATTGTGATGACGTCGAGTTTTCCCCGGAAGACGCTTCTCGTTCTGATATAGATTTTTTGTGCCGTGTTGTAGAGGCAGTTATAAGTTCAGGAGCGAAAACAGTCAACATACCTGATACTGTGGGTTATGCAATGCCGTCTGAGTTTGGATCTCTTATAAAGATCATAAAGACAAAAGTGCCTAATGCGAATAAGGCCGTATTGAGCGTGCACTGCCACAATGACCTTGGGCTGGCGGTCAGTAATTCCCTGTCCGCTGTCCAGAACGGAGCTGAGCAGGTCGAGTGCACTGTGAATGGACTGGGCGAAAGGGCAGGCAACGCTTCCCTTGAGGAAATAGTAATGGCGCTTAAAACCAGAAAAGACCTGTTTGACTGCGAGACATCCATAAAAACACAGGAGCTTTACAAGATCAGCCGTCTAGTGAGCAAGCTCACCGGCATAGTGGTCCAGCCTAATAAGGCGATAGTGGGCCAGAACGCCTTTAGTCACGAAGCCGGCATTCATCAGGACGGTATCTTAAAGAAGAGGATCACCTATGAGATCATGAAGCCCGAGGATGTAGGCTTTGGTTCTACAAGGCTTGTCCTGGGCAAGCATTCGGGCAAGCACGCACTGAGAGACAGGCTGAAAAAACTGGGCGTCGAACTCAGTGAAGATGATCTTGCCAAGGCCTTTAAGAGATTTAAGGATCTGGCGGACAAGAAAAAAGAGGTCTTTGATGAAGACCTCCTGGCCATAGTGGAGGACGAGATAATATCCGTGCCAGAGACTTACAGGATAAGCGGGTTTGAATACAAAAGCGGCAAGAATGTTGAGCCTTGCGCAACTATAGAGCTGACTAAAGGCGATATTGTGAAAAAAGAATCTTCATCCGGGGACGGGCCTGTGGATGCCTGTTACAAGGCTATTGAGAAGATAACAGGCGCGAAGTTTAATCTGCTGGATTATTCCCTTAAGTCAACGACAAGTGGGAAAGACGCGCTCGGAGAGGTGTCAGTGCGGGTCGTGTCCGGTTCCGGAGTAGAGGTTTCGGGAAGAGGGGCTTCCACGGATATCATAGAGGCGAGTGCCAAGGCCTACGTGAATGCGGTAAATAAACTTGTTTTTACCAAGGCGCGGAAAACCAAGTTAGAATTATAATAAATCGCGGAAACACGCGGAACTAACCCTGTACGAAAATCTCAAATTTTCGTACAGGCCAGGCGCGAAGAGAAGCGGGGCGGACCTAGCGTGTCCGCCTTTATATTTATTATGGATTTATACGGCGTTATAGGCTGGCCAATAGAACATAGTCTGTCTCCTGCGATGCAGAATGCGGCTTTCGAGGCATTAGGCATTGACGCGAAATATGAAAGGATTCCAGTAAGGCCTGAGGATCTTGAGGATTTCCTGCTGAATGATACAAAATATAAAGGTTTTAACATAACAATACCTCACAAGGTAAGGGCAAGAGAGATATTGGAGAATAGATTTCCTTATAATCGGTCCGACGCTTTTTCTCGTCTTGTTATCCTATCAGGAGCAGTGAATACAGTAAAAAGAGTCGGGGATAAAATCGAATACTTAAACACAGATGTTTCGGGGTTTTCTTACTCTATCGAGAAAGATTTAGGATTCAAGACATCAGAACATAAAGGAACTAATGTTCTTATATTGGGATGCGGAGGCGCTGCTAGAGCTGTTATGGTAGATTTGCATGCGTCTAGCGTGCGCAGAATATACGCTTATGACATAGATAAGAATGCTGTAGAGTCGGCAAAAAGACAATTTTCAAAACTTTCGGTTATTTCCCAAGAGGAAATAAAGGACAAGATAAAAGAATGTGATTTGCTGGTCAATGCTACACCTATAGGAATGAAAGAAGGAGACCCCTTACCTATAGATAAGAAGCTATTGAGAAAAGATTTATATGTTTATGACGTTGTCTATAATAGAGAGACTCAGCTTGTAAAGGACGCAAGATCTTTAGGCGCTAAAGCCGTAACAGGTGAAGGCATGCTCGTAGCCCAGGGCGCCTATAGTTTTTTTATTTGGACTGAAGTACCGGCTATAAAAGTAATCGACGTGATGAGGAAAGCATTAAGCAGCGCTTTAAAGGACAAAAGATGATATATTTTTTAATTTTTGTTTTCGGCGCTGTAATCGGGAGTTTTTTAAACGTATGCATCTACAGGATACCCAGGAAAGAATCTATTGTCTTCCCGGCTTCAAGGTGCGTATCCTGCAAAAAGTCAATACCATGGTATGATAATATACCTTTTTTGAGCTACATGTTTCTCAAAGGCAGATGCAGGTCCTGCGGTGCACGGATTTCTTTCAGGTATTTCGCGGTTGAGCTTATAAGCGCCGCGGCATTCCTCTTGTTGTTCATGAATTTCAGGCTCACGCACCTGTTCTGGGTATATAGCCTGGCGACGTTCAGTCTGATAGTGGTTACTTTTATCGATATAGAATTTCAGATCATACCCGACAGGATCAGTATAGGGGGGATAGTCCTGGGAGTCATCCTGAGCGCCTTAATGCCGCAGATTCATAACAGCCCGACATGGAAAGACGGATTGATCAATTCTTCTCTGGGGCTGGTAGCCGGAGGGGGGCTTATTTATATCACGGGACTTTTAGGCAATCTTGCTTTTAAAAAAGAGAGCATGGGCGGAGGAGATGTCAAGCTCATGGCCATGCTGGGGTCTTTTCTAGGGTGGAAGATGGCGATACTTATTTTTTTTCTCGCTCCTTTTTTCGGGACACCCGTAGGTGTCTATTTGAAATTTATGAAAAAACAGGACGTGATTCCTTACGCCCCTTTTATCTCTATGGCAAGTTTCGTGGCCATGCTGTGGGGCGGCAGAATACTGAGTTTTTTATTTTTTTAACACGGGGGTGAATTATGCTGAGAATATTGACTGCTGGAGAGTCTCACGGTGAGGCGCTTGTGGGTATTTTGGAGGGTATGCCGGCCGGCGTCAGGATAGATAATGATTTTGTGAATAAAGAACTCCAGAGGCGGCAGGAAGGATACGGCAGAGGGGACAGGATGAAGATAGAAAAAGACACGGCCAGGATCCTGTCAGGCCTCGTGAAAGGCATTACGATTGGAAGCCCCTTGTCGATTCTGATAGAAAATAAGGATTTTTCAATAGATAGACTTCCTGACCTTAAAAATCCCAGGCCGGGCCACGCGGACCTTGCCGGGATGTTGAAGTATGGTTTTGACAATGCCAGGCCTGTCCTTGAGAGGGCATCCGCCAGGGAGAGTGCCGCGAGGGTCGCATTGGGAGCTGTTGTCAAGCTATTGCTTTTAGAGTTTAACATACGGATATTGAGCCACGTGGTGATGATAGGCGGCGTGGAGTCGCATACAGCCAGCCTGAGTTTTGACGAGATAGCCAAAAACCTGTCAAATTCAAAATTGAACTGCGCTGACCACGCGTCCGAGAAATTGATGGTAGAAGAAATCGATAACGCCAGGGAGAAAAAAGACACGTTAGGCGGGATATTTGAGGTAATAGTGGACGGCGTACCAGCTGGGCTCGGAAGTTACGTCCAGCCTGACAGGCGCCTGGATGCTGAGATAGCAGGGGCGATCATGTCTATACCTGCCGTAAAGGCAGTCGAGATAGGCAATGGCTGCGAGGCCGCCAAAAAACTTGGCTCAAAGGTCCATGACGAAATACTTTATTCAAAGTCAAAAGGCATCTATAGGAAAACTAATAACGCGGGTGGGATAGAAGGCGGCATGTCCAATGGCGAGAGCATAATAGCATGTGGTTATATGAAACCTATAAGCACGCTTATGAAAGGACTTAATACGGTGGACATAGACACAAAGGAAACCGTAAAGGCCGCGACCGAAAGGTCTGATATATGCGCCGTGCCTGCTGCGGGGGTTATCGGGGAGGCGATGGTTGCGCTTGTTCTGGGCAGCGCCCTATTGGAAAAATTCGGCGGGGATAATATTTCTGATATCAAAAAGAGTTACGAATCCTATTTGAAAAGATTAAAAGCTTAAGGTAAAAGAGGAACTTACGTAATCAGTGTCGAGGTTATGAATCCTGTCAGTATGGCGCCATCCGAAACCCAGCGTGTAACTTTCCTTAAAATTATAGCTTAGCTCTATCCCTGTCTCGCAGTATTCACCCCTGCCTTTTTCCAGGTTTGTGGCGTATTGCTCAAAGAGGCAAAGAGAGAGGTTTTTTCTCAAGGGCAGGTCAAAGGCCACGGTGGTAGTGGAATCCACGGAGTTATTGCCTGTGTTAAAAACCATATAATCTAGCATCTCTCCGGAGATAAACTGTATGGATTGTCCTATATAAAGCCATTTCCATATATATTTTCCTGTTTCACCGCCCAGGGTTATCTTTTCCCATTCGCTTGTTAAAGTATTCCACTGGGCCTCGCCAAAAGCTGTTATTTCCAGTCCAGGGGGTTTTAGTTTATTATGCAGAGAAAAGCGGTTAAGGATGATATCGCCGTCATCACCTCTTACATCGATGAGATATTCATTCCTGTCTTTTATCTCCCAGCAATGGCCCAGGGCCGTAAAAAGAAAATTCAGAAGCGTCACAAGCATTAATAAACCAAGAAATTTTTTCATTTTTGAGTAAAAGCATATCACACAATGACCTAATATGCAAGCGGTTAATGAGATTCATTGACTAATAATAGAGCATCTGATATAGTTTATAAAGATAGCATCTGGAGGGTATTATGCGAAATATAGTATTGGTTGGGTTTATGGGGACAGGTAAGACTGTTACTGGCAGGGCCCTCGCGGCAAAATTAGGCCGCAAGTTTTTAGAACTGGACGAGATTATAGAAAATAAAGAAGGGATCTCTGTAAAGGAGATTTTTGAGCGTAAAGGCGAACCTTATTTCAGGAAGATAG
This sequence comes from Candidatus Omnitrophota bacterium, assembly GCA_018814825.1. GTDB lineage: Bacteria > Omnitrophota > Gorgyraeia > Gorgyraeales > Gorgyraeaceae > JAHIEN01. The sequence continues at coordinate 17,501 of JAHIYJ010000054.1, read as the reverse complement.
AACGAGAGGTGGTAAAGGAGTCCGCTGAAAGGGATGGAGTCGTTATATCAGCGGGAGGTGGGGTTATTATTGATGAAAAAAACCTCGAGAATCTTAAAAAGAACGCTCTGATAGTGTGCCTGGAGGCGTCACCCGATGTTATTCTTGACAGGACAAAAGGCCTGGGAAATCGTCCGCTCCTGAATGTGCATGATCCGGGAAAAAGGATAAAAGAGCTGCTGGAAAAAAGGGCACATTATTATAAGAAGGCTGATTTCAGCGTGCATACGGATGGTTTGAGCGCGGAAGAAGTAGCGGACAAGATAATAAGATGGATGACAGAGAGAGATTAATTAGCCTTAATATGGTGGAAGGCTTGGGTAGCGTCAGGACACGGGCGCTTCTTGAGAAATTAGGGTCTCTGGGCAAGATATTTAAGGCAAAGGAAAAGGAGCTTGCTGGCATTGATAAGATAGGCCCAAAGCTTGCCCCTAAGATCCTGAGGTCCATTAAGGATATAGACATAGGGCCGGAACTCGAGCTGATAGAGAAAAATAAGGTCAGGGTTATAACTTTTTTAGACAGGGATTATCCCGAGAACCTGAGGAACATTTACGATCCGCCGGTAGTTTTATACGTAAAAGGCGAGATATTGTCGCGGGATTGTATGGCGGTGGCGGTAGTTGGTTCTCGCAGGGCGTCGTTTTACGGCATGCAGACTTCAGAAAGAATGGGTTTTGAGCTTGCCTCAAGAGGCGTGACAGTGGTTTCAGGGCTCGCGCGGGGCATTGATTCAAAGGCACATAAAGGCGCCTTGAGGGCAAAGGGCAGGACGCTGGCGGTCTTAGGTTCCGGGCTCCTGAATATTTATCCCGAAGAGCATCTGGAACTGGCCGAGGAAATAGCTATGTCCGGAGCCGTAATATCTGAATTTCCGATGATGACAATACCGGATAAAGGAAATTTCCCTAAAAGGAACAGGATTATAAGCGGGTTGTCTCTGGGTGTGGTAGTGGTGGAGGCGGCAAAGAAAAGCGGGGCGCTTATCACAAGCGATTGCGCCATGGAGCAGGGAAGGGATGTCTTCGCCGTACCTGGAAAAGTGGATTCAGTGACGTCAAAGGGTACAAACGCCCTTATCAAGCAGGGCGCTAAGCTCGCCGAGACAGCGGATGATATACTGGAGGAATTGGATTTAGGCGCCTCGCGGGTTCCTGTGGACGCGTCGAGCAATCTTCCGCCTGAATTGGACAAACTGGAAACTTTAGTATATAATCTATTAACCAGCGATCCAAGGCATATAGATGAACTTTTGGAAGAAAGCAGGCTGGGTATTCCCGAGATGTCCAGGATCTTATTGGATCTGGAGACAAGGAAACTGGTAAAACAGCTTCAGGGCAAGAATTTTATGAGGAGTTAATATATGGCGAAATCACTCGTGGTAGTTGAATCACCAGCTAAAGCTAATACCATAAACAAGATACTGGGCAAGGATTTCGTAGTTACTTCTTCCATGGGCCATGTAATGGACTTACCGGGGTCCAAGATGGGCATTGATATAGAAAATAATTTTGACCCCCAGTATATCATAATCCCCGGCAAAAAGAAGACGATAGAAGGCCTCAAAAAAGCCGCTAAAGGCAAAGATAATATTTTCCTGGCCACAGATCCGGACAGGGAAGGCGAGGCGATCAGCTGGCATCTCTATAATCTCCTGGGGAAGAAAAAGAATAATGTGCGCAGGATAGCGTTTCATGAGATCACGAAGAGCGCTATACAGGAAGCGATCAAGCACCCCGGGGACATAGACGAGAAAAAAGTGGACGCCCAGCAGACGAGGCGCATACTTGACAGGCTTGTGGGTTACAGCATAAGTCCTCTATTATGGAGAAAGGTCGGCAGAGGGCTTTCGGCCGGCAGGGTTCAGTCGGTCACGGTCAGGATGATAGTTGACAGGGAAAATGAGATCAGGGCTTTTATCACGAAGGAGTACTGGGACATAGAAGCGGAGCTAGCGAAGAAGGAAGATAAGAAAGAAAATAGTTTTACCGCGAAGCTTGATAGGATAGATGGGAAAAAAGCTGATATTGAGAATCAAAAACAGGCGGATGGCATAGTCTCGGAGTTAAAGAAGGAAGAATACGTTGTCAGCGATGTAAAGAAAAAAGATAAGAAAAAGAACCCCCAGCCGCCCTTTACCACAAGTAAGCTTCAGCAGGAGGCGTTCTATAAACTTAGATTTTCAGCTTCCAGGACAATGCGGGTCGCGCAGCAGCTGTACGAGGGGCTTGAATTGGGAGATGAAGGCAACGTAGGTCTTATCACTTACATGAGGACAGACGCTGTCAGGGTGTCCAAAGAATCCCTTGACGCCGTGAGGCACTATGTGGATTCGAAATACGGCAATAAGTATCTACCGGGCTCTCCTAATAAATTTAAAAGCAAGAAAAGGGCACAGGAGGCGCATGAAGCCATAAGGCCGGCTTTGCCGTTAAGGGAGCCTGAAAGCATAAAGGGGTACTTGAGCGAAGACCAGTTCAAGCTTTACACGCTTATATGGAACCGTTTTGTATCTAGCCAGATGGCGCCCGCGATATTCTCAATTGTCAGTGCGGAGATAAAGACTGGCAGGTTTATTTTTAAAGCCCAGGGTTCACAGCGGATCTTCGCCGGGTTCAGCATTGTCTATCAGGAGAGCGAGGAGAATAACAACGAAAAGGACGACAGCGAGAAGATGTTGCCTCCTCTGGAGGAAAAAGAGGTACTGACGCTTGTTAATTTAAGTCCAGGTCAGCATTTTACGAAACCGCCAGCCAGGTTCTCCGACGCTTCTTTAGTAAAGGCGCTCGAGGAATATGGCATAGGCCGGCCCTCAACGTATGCGCCCATTATCATGACCATCGTGGCGCGGAACTATGTCAAGAGGAAGGAAGGCTATTTTTATCCGTCAGAACTAGGCATGGTAGTTACGGATCTTCTGATGAAGAGCTTTCCCACGGTACTGGATCTTGAATTTACGGCTAAGATGGAAGATGAGCTGGATGAAATAGAAGAGGGGAAGGAAAAAAAGATTAACGTGTTGAGGAGGTTCTATGGCCCCTTTGAGAAGGAACTTGCTCATGCAAAAGACAATATGCGCAAGGTCAAGGGCGAAACCGTTAAGACATCAGAGGTCTGCGATAAATGCGGCAAGCCCATGGTCATAAAGTGGGGCCGGCTAGGCAGGTTCCTGAGCTGCTCCGATTTTCCCACGTGCAGATTCGCGAAACCCATTCCTAGCGGGGTAGACTGTCCTGAACCGGGCTGTGGTGGGATGCTTATCGAGAGGCGCTCTAAAAGGGGACGCCATTTCTATGGCTGCAGCAATTACCCTAAGTGTAGGCACATCTCCAGGCGGCTTCCTTCCCCAAAAGAATAACTCGATAAAAGATGCTGGACCGCTATATTCAAAAATTCATGACCTATCTGGAGATTGAAAAGAATGCCTCGCGGCATACCCTTACAAATTACAAGATAGACCTTAAGGAATTTAACGAGTCCGTGAAAGATAAGGCGCTTGAGGGCATTACGCATATAGACGTCCGGCTCTTTCTGGCGCGCATGAAGGAGAAAAATTTCTCCAAGAGGACGGTGGCGAGAAAGATGGCCGCCTTGAGGAGTTTTTTCAGGTTCCTCTGCAGGGAGGGTTATATGAAATCGAGCCCCGCCTCAAGTCTCAAGACTCCTAAATTAGACAAGAAGCTCCCGTTATTTTTAAATACAAACGAGGTTATAAAACTTATCGAGTCCCCTGATGTTTCTGATGTGTATGGCCTAAGGGATAGAGCGATACTGGAAACGCTTTATTCCAGCGGCATAAGGGTCAGTGAGCTTGTGGCGTTGAACAGGGATAGCATCGATTTTATAGGAGGTGTCCTGAAGGTCTTCGGCAAGGGTAAAAAGGAACGTCTTGCGCCGATAGGCGACAGGGCCTGCAGGGCTATAAGGAGTTATCTGGAAAAACTGGATGCTGCCAGTCTGAAGGATAAAAAAGCTGTTTTCGTGAATAAAAGCGGGCGGCGCATGACTGACAGGGCTGTCAGGAGGGTGGTTGAGAAGTATATCAATAGGACGAGCTTAAACCATAAGATATCGCCTCATGCCCTGCGCCATACTTTTGCTACGCATTTACTGGACAGAGGCGCTGACCTGCGCTCGGTACAGGAGCTTTTGGGCCACGCTAATTTGTCCACCACTCAGATATACACGCATGTTACAACAGAACGCCTCAAGTCGATCTACGATAAGGTACATCCCAGGGCATAGTTTGGTTGACAGTTAACGGTTGACAGATAAAATGAGCAAAAAGGCAGTTGTGTTGCTTTCAGGGGGGATGGACTCAGCGGTCACTCTTTTTTACGCGCGTCACAAAGGTTATAAGACTTATTGTCTTACATTCGATTATGGCCAGCGTCATAAAAAAGAACTTGAGTTCGCCAAAAGACTGGCGCGGCTGACCCGTTCCGATTATCAGGTATTGAAGATAAAGTTACCGTGGAGGAGCAGCGCGCTTTTAGACAGGAATATATCGGTTCCCGAGAACAGGAAGGGCCCGGGCATACCGGTTACTTACGTGCCGGCGAGAAATACTATATTCCTGAGTTTCGCCTTGTCTTTCGCTGAGGCGATAGGAGCAGGGGCGGTTTTTATAGGCGCGAACGCCAGGGATTTCTCAGGATACCCTGACTGCAGGCCCTTATATTTCAAAAAGTTTAACGAGCTTTTAAAAAAGGCCACGAAGGCCAGAGGTATTAAAATACGAACACCTCTTTTGCGCAAGACCAAAAAGGAAATCGTGGAATTAGGGAAAAGATTAAAAGTGCCCTTTGAATTGACCTGGTCGTGCTATAAGGGCGGCAGGAAACCCTGCGGCAAATGTGACGCCTGCAGGCTGAGAGCAAAAGGCTTCAAATAGTCCCAGCTTAACTTGACGATTCTTACAATGCAAGTTTTGTCAAGTTAAGAAAGGTGACGATATATGTTAAAGGCCAGAATTACAGAGATATTCAGTTCGATCCAGGGTGAGGGACTTTACATGGGAGAAAAGCAGGTCTTTGTCAGGTTCTATGGCTGTAATCTCTCGTGCGGTTTTTGTGACGAGAAAGATAAGGCGCTTTTTTCGGAATATACACCTGGAGGACTCATCGAAAAGATTGTCCGGTTGGGTGATTTCACGGTTTCCCTGACAGGGGGTGAACCGCTCTTGCAGGTCGATTTTTTAAAAAAAACTCTGCCAGGGCTGAAGCGAAAAGTTTACCTCGAAACAAACGGTACACTGCGGTATAGTCTGTCGCAGCTCATGGATTACGTTGATATCATAAGCATGGACATAAAACTTCCTTCCTCAACAGGCCTGGGGTCTTTCTGGCAAGACCACGCCATGTTTTTAAAAGAGGCGTCCAGGAAAGAGGTATTTGTTAAGGCGGTTGTCACCAATAAAACTGTTATACCTGATGTTGAAACCGCGGCCGCTATCGTCAGATCTGTTAATAAAAATATACCTTTTATTATTCAGCCAGTAAGTTATAATAATAAAGCCGAGGAAGTAAAGTTATTACATGAGTTTTTCAAGGCCGCGGATAAAACGCTCTCGGATGTGAGAATAATTCCGCAGGTACATAAAATTTTAGGAGTTCAATAATGAGGATCGCGGATACAGGCCTTATTACAAAAGCGGTAAAGGAGTTATGTCTGAAGGCTAACATAGAGCTTCGCGGCGATATTCTTTCCGCCTTAGAAAAGGCGAGAAGGAAAGAACGCTCCTCTAAATCAAGGCGTATATTGGATATTATTATAAAAAACGCGGCCATAGCGAAAAAGAAAAGATTACCGATATGCCAGGACACCGGCATGATAATGGTTTATCTTAAGATAGGCCAGGACGTAAGGATAAAAGGTGATGTCAAAAAAGCCGCGGAAAAAGGTATTGGCCAGGCTTATAAAGAGGGGTATCTGAGGAAATCTATCGTGAGAGACCCCCTGGTAAGGAAAAACACGGGGACAAATTTACCCGCGGTCATCTATATTGACCTGGTGCCCGGCAATAAGATAGATGTAAGGGTTGCCGTGAAAGGATTCGGCTGTGAGAACGTGAGTAAAACCAGGATGTTTAAACCCGTGGATTCCGCCAGGGAGATAGAGGATTTTGTGGTAGCCAGTGTAAAAGACGCCGGCTCAAGGCCATGTCCTCCTGTTTACGTAGGAGTAGGGATTGGCGGGACCCTGGACAAGGCCGTATCGCTTTCAAAGCAGGCTGTTTTTAGAAAGCTGGGGAAAAACAGCAGTATCCCTCATATTGCCAGGATGGAAAGGTCCGTGCTGAAAAGGATCAATGGCCTGAAAATAGGCGCCATGGGGATGGGCGGCGACGCTACAGCGCTTGGCGTGAGTGTATTGACATACCCTACTCACATAGCCGGACTGCCTGTAGCGGTGAATATAAGCTGTCACGCCACAAGAGACGCGAGAAAGGTGATCTAACGCTTAGGATGAGAAAGATATACCTGCCTTTAAAGAAAGAGGTTATACGCAAACTGAGACAGGGAGAGGAAGTCTTATTGGATGGCCCTGTCCTGACAAGCAGGGACGCGGCGCATAAGAGACTAGTCGAAACTATAAAGTCAGGAAAAAGACCACCGGTTTCCATAAAAGGCGAGACGATATATTACACTGGGCCGACTCCCACTAGGCCTGGGGAGACTATAGGTTCATGTGGCCCTACCACTAGTTCCAGGATGGACAGTTTTGTCCCGATTTTATTAAGACACGGGCTTGTGGGCATGATCGGTAAGGGTGAAAGGTCGCTAGAGGTAAAAAAGGCCATCAAAAAGGCCGGCGCCGTGTATTTCGTCACGATCGGCGGCGCGGGCGCGTATCTATCCGAGAAAGTTATAGAGAATAAAATAATAGCGTATGAGGACCTGGGAACAGAGGCGATAAGAAGGCTGGTAATAAAAGATTTCCCAGCAATAGTATCTATTGTATAAAACTGTAACTTTACACAAAGTTGACACACAGAAAAGTGTAAAGTTATTTTTTGGGAGGATGGCATGAGGAAGGTTAGGATAAAACGCAATGTGATGAAATTCGCGGAAGGTTCGTGCATGATCGAGGTGGGGAACACAAAGGTTATATGTACTGCGTCAGTCGAAGAGAAGGTTCCGCCGTTTTTAAGGAATACAGGCTCTGGCTGGGTAACGGCCGAATATGGGATGTTGCCTCGTTCTTGCAAGACTAGGACTCCGAGAGAGGCCTCGCGCGGCAAACAGAGCGGCAGGACTTATGAGATACAGCGGCTTGTGGGAAGGAGCCTCAGGTCAGTGGTGGAGCTTGATAAACTGGGCGAGAGGACAGTATGGATAGATTGCGATGTGATCCAGGCCGATGGGGGGACGCGCACAGCCAGCATCACAGGGAGTTTTATAGCCCTTGCCGACGCGTTATCAGGGCTAAAGGAAAAAGGCATTATAGAAAAACTGCCGCTGAAAGATTTTGTGGCTGCTGTTAGCGTGGGTATTGTAGACGGTAAACTATACCTGGACCTGGATTACGAGAATGACTCAAGGGCAGAGGTCGATATGAACATAGTCATGACAGGTAAAGGGCAATTGATCGAGGTGCAGGGCACGGCAGAAAAAAAACCGTTTTCAAAAAAAGATCTTAGTCAATTAATAGCGCTGGCGGAAAAGGGCATAAAGGAGCTTATTGCCATGCAGCGCAGGATATTAAAAGTCGAGTTATAATGCGACTGATAGTAGCCACAAGAAACAGGGATAAGTTAAAAGAGATAAAGACTCTTTTGAAGGACCTGCCTTTAAAGGTAATTTCCCTCAATAATTTCAGCTCCGCGCCGGAGGTAAGGGAAAACGGCCGGACCCTGGAGTCAAACGCCATAAAAAAGGCAGTTCAGATATCGAAGTTTTTGAAGACACTGGCTGTTGCGGATGATTCAGGACTTGAGATAGAGGCGCTTGGCAATAAACCAGGCGTATATTCAGCGCGGTTTTCAGGAAAGGGAGCGACTTACAAAAGCAATAATGAAAAAGTCCTCAGACTGCTTCAAGATATACCTCTGTCGAAAAGAAAGGCATGTTTCAGATGCGTGATAGCTGTGGCTGATAAGGGAAAACTCATAGGGGCGGCAGAGGGCAAGATTAAGGGCAGGATAACGCAAAGACCATTGGGGAATACAGGTTTTGGCTACGACCCTATATTTATACCCAACGGTTACAAAAAGACCTTTGCCCAGCTAGGAATAAACAGGAAAAACAAGATAAGCCACAGGAGCAAGGCCCTGGTAAAGGCAAAGAAGGTTATAGAAGAATACGTTTTGACTTTTTAGAGGCCTACTGCTAAAATTATAGGACCTAAATATGTATTATGCGTATGTTCTTCAGAGCTTGAAAGATGGGGAATTTTATACAGGGTTTACGAATAATTTAGAACGTCGCATAGCAGAACATAATAGCAAAGGTCAGTTTTCAACTAAATGCAGAGTACCATTCAGATTAGTTTATTACGAAGGTTGTTTGTCAAAGGAAGATGCTATAGCGAGAGAAGAATATTTGAAGAGCGGTAGAGGCAAGAAGTACATTAGGAATAGGATCAAGAATTGTTTATCTGAAAGCATGCCTCAGGTGTCAGGGGCATGCCCCGTTCCAAACTTTTAATATATTAAAAGTTTTGGAACGGGGCATGGCTCAGTTTGGCTAGAGCACCTGCTTTGGGAGCAGGGGGTCGCAGGTTCGAGTCCTGCTGCCCCGACCATTATGACGAGAAGCTGAATAAGGGGGTTTTAGGGGGAAAGTTTGTTTCCCCCTATCGGCGCAGTTAACTTCTTTGCGGAAGGAAAAAAAATATTAAAAAGAAACCATCAGGGTTCCTTTTTAAGGAGCGAGCGGCAGCGAGCGACAGGTTCGAGTCCTGCTGCCCCGACCAGTTTAGTTCACAGTTCACAGTTGACGGTAAAGATGATAAACAGTTTAATTAGTTCTTTGAATAGTTCTGTGAACTGTCAACTGTGAACTGTGAACTAATGTGTCCCTATAGCTCAGATGGATAGAGCATCTGCCTTCTAAGCAGAAAGTCGGCTGTTCGAATCAGCCTAGGGACGCCACTATTTTAATATGATAAGGAACTTTTTTAAAAGAAGCGCGTTTATTATTATTATATTCTGTGTATCCGGGCTTATTTTCCTGGGTTACAGGTTCCTTACCGGCAATATAAAGTCGCGGCTTTTAGGGTTATCAGAAAAGACCTTTAACGCCGACATCTCAATAGGTCAGGCGCGCCTGAAATTTCCCGTATGCCTGGAATTAAAGGACATAAAGATAGATAACGCGATTAGTATTTCAAGCGTCCGCATCTATCCCAGCCCGACATCTTTTTTTATAAAAAATAAGCTGATAATCTCGAAAATCAGCGTAACTGACCCGTTTATCAGCATAAAAAAAGAGGATGCTGAAAAATGGGGAGCGCCTGAATTTTTATCCGTAAACAAAGAACACGTGAAACAAGGCCCTTTGTTGCCTGATTTTCTGCTTTCAAAGATATATATACATAATGGCGTGGTTTCGTATGATAAAGGCGGCAATGGTGAGCTTGAGTTCATTGATATTAACGGAGAAATCGAAACCCCTGGTCTTTATTCCTCGAAAGACAGGGCCTTTGATTTCGTTTTATCGGGATTTCTAAAAAACAGGGAAACTGATTTCCTGTCACCCTTGAAGTTAAGCGGCCGGGCCGGGCCGGACAGCATGATAAAGGCCAACCTGCAGATAGACGATATAAAAATAAAGACACTCGGCATGGTGCATGACAAATATCTTAGCCGCGTGATGAAAGAAGGACGGTTTGACCTCGATAGCGCCATAGAGTTGTCGAAATCCAGTCTTTTGGCGAGATGCTTACTGGAAGCCGAAGACGTAGTCTTGAAAAATGACAGTGACTGGAAAACAGAACCTCCTTTTCTGGCAAGTTTTATTTTATTATTTAATTTCAAGAATAAACTGGTCAAGCTGAAAAATATTCAGGGTAATTTTTTTAAGCTTATTTTGAATCGTTCTTAGTATATTGCGGTGGATGTAGCTCAGTCTGGATAGAGCACTAGATTGTGGATCTAGGGGTCGCGGGTTCAAGTCCCGTCATCCACCCCAACATCACCTATCTCTATGTAGCACAATGAGTTAAGACAAATCCCAGACGGGGCAACCTGTCTGGGATTTTTTATCTGTCGATTTCCCTAGGACTTAGGGCATTAGTTTTTAAGCCACCCTTCGCATTTATCGTAAGCCGGCTATCTAATGAGCCTATCTCCATAATAATGGCCAAAATAGCGCTATTCCTATCTAATGTAGTTTTAACAAAAAAATCCTCAAAGACTTCCCATTGAGCTATATACATGGTATACTTAATACTATCTGAATATAACCAATCTAATATAGCCTTTAAGTAGGTGGAAGGTTATTTTTTTGCCCTGATTATGATGAGATTTATAAAAGACCTTAATTTAAAATTTATATCTTTGCTTATAACTGTATTGTTTATTTTAAACAGTACAGTATACGGTATAGATTTGTCCAATAAATCCCATCTTAGAGTCCCATCTTCTTTCCAAGATCAAGCAAAAGAAGAAAGATTAGAAAAAGCTTTGTTAGAATTAAGTAACGAAGCAGTGGGAGAAGTGATAATAGAAGACTTAAAGAAAATTAGAAATACATTTCCTCTTTGGCAAGAAGATAGTAGCCCAACTGGCTATACCCCCAGTATTGCAGCTACTGAGCTGCAACCGTACCCCGCTCGAGGACCACATTCTGGAAATTTCAATTCAAGGGCAGTATTTGAGTGGGTAACGATTTTTAATTTAGTAGATGATGGTGTAAAGAGGCTTCTGTTAGAGGTGTCAGAAGAGATAAAAAAGAGAGGAGATAAGTTGTTGATTCTTTCAGCATCAGATTCTACAGGAGGCGTCGCGGGGACTAGGCGGGAAATAGTGGGGATGTTACAATTCTTAGGAATTTCTGTGGATTGGATAATTATAGATAGGGAAATTATTCCCGGGACAGGCGATATCATAGGGACCTTTTATCATGCTGTAGATGGTCATCCTGAAGAATTGACTGAATCGCAAATAGACCAATATCAAGAAGCAATGAGGAGAAACTTAGAAGCAATAGATTTATCTGAAAGAACTGTCGTTTTTGTAGATGATATTCATTGTGCTGGTTTACTACCTTTAATAAGGAAAACCTACCCACATTTGAAAATAGTCTGGTACTGTCCCAATGTCATTGCTAACGCAACAAATAAAGCAAAGGGTTTATTAAAAGAATGGACAGCTGCTGCAGATATTATCTTAGAGATAGGCCCAGGGCAAGTTTCTGATTCTTTCTTATCTGTTCCCATGGCTATATCTCCACCCTCAATAGATCCTACTTCTTTAATTAATCGAGAGATAAGTGAAGAGTTTAAAGAAGCGGTTGTGGACCACTTTGGAATAGATAGAGAAAGACCTATTGTTTTATTTGGAGGAGGATATCATATCAGGAAGGACCCTTTAACAGCACTCGCGGCATTTAATTTAGCTTATACCACTCTGAAGTCTACCAGTAAATATGAATCTCCACAGTTAATTCTAATGGCGACGGAGGCACGTGCACGTTCTATTTTACAGGAAGTATTAACATATAAGAGCCATTTAGAAGCTGAAGATGATATTCATGTTCTGATAAGTAATTTGGCGAGCCCACCGTTAACTAAAGACGAAAGTATGGCGATATCAAATATGGGATTAGGCCCAGATGCACTCGATTGGTATGAAATTTGTTGTCTGCGGTTAAATGCGTTTATTAAATTGGCCGATTTAGTTATAGTACCTGCTATATATGATGGGTTTGGAACTTTTACAACCTGCACTTTGTTGGCGGGAAAAGTGGTTGTTGGGACAGCGACACCAGGAGCTCTTTTACAAGTTGAAGATGGGAAAACCGGTTTTATCGTTCCTTTAACTGAGGAGGATACATTGAAAACCGAATTAGCTGTAAGTGCATTGTGTAGAGGTGATGTACATGAAGCAGGAGAAATATTGAAGTCGCGTGCTGCCACCCAAGGATTAGCTAGCTTAATAACAGAAATACTAACGTCATTAGGGGGATCTGAATTGTCTCAAATCAGTTCTCAGGCCAGAAAGTCTGTTAAAAGACGATTTTTAACTCCTCATGAAACAATGGGAATTTTGTTAATTACTTGGGCTGTGGCTACTCCCGAGATATTGGAGCATTTTAGTTACCATCAGCCTATGGATAAAGAAAAACTGATCTCACTATACCATAACTGGAAAGCTCGGGAGGAAGTCAGAAAAGGTTTTAGTGCAGGAAGATTTAGTATGCTTCTTATTGACATGGGCTACTCAGTAGCACCCTCCTTCATTACTGATAGGCAGTTAACTGATCAATTGGTTGATAAGCTCATGGACGTTATAAGAGATAGTACCCTTGCATTAGATCCTGATAGCCTAATTTTTAGACAGGGCGAGAGAATTTTCGTAGCATTTTCCAAAGACGTTCCGGAATACCGTGTTACGAGATATGCAATTGGATTAAAGAAGAAAATGGAAAATATTGGACCGTCAGGGTTTGATATTGAATCGCCAGAAGATAAAGAAAGGTTAATACTAACCATTGGTATTTCTCGAGCAGATAGCCTTGAAGAGGCATTATCTTATGTTGACCCTAGTCTAATCAGCCTAGAAGAGCTCGAAGCTATATATTATTCCTCCACTCCGGGGTTTGAAGCTGTGGAAGCAGTAGTTGGATATGATTTCTCTAATTTTAGTTGGAGTAATCCAGAAATTGAACGAATTGCTCAAAGTTTGCAAGCATATGGACTCTCTGAGTTTGAACTAGTTGCAGCTATTCCTGTCGATTATGGAGAGTTAAGAATATTAAGACATAACACTTCCAATACCCTAATAGTTGAGAAGCCAATACTTGAGGAGAATAGAGATGCAATTGAACAACTAATCAGCGCCAGAATACCAGGTACTCTTCCTACCTTTTTAGTTCCTGGGATAGATGATAGATATTATGAAGTGTATGTTCCTTCCTTACGATATAGCTTGTTGGGCTTAACTGACCAGCGTCCTGATATGGAAGTAATACGACCAGAAGTTCGTGCTATATTGTGCGAATTGAATGCTGTAGGCTTAAGTCATTGTCATCCCCATCCTTGGAATATTTTTGTGAGCAACGATGGCAAAAAAGTAATTTTGTTTGATAGCAAGAGATTGAAAAAGTCACCAGTGAATTTTAGTCAAATTAGAGATGTGTGGGAATCAGATGATTTTTCAGAAATGCTTGATTATCATTTGGCAGGAGCAGACCTTCGCGGTCTCCCAAAACCAAGGCAAAACATTAATTTTGCTTTTTGGGGATGGGTAAACATGCAAGATGTGCACTGGCCAGGAGTTAGAATGATCGGAGTAACTTTTATTGGTTCTGAAATGAATGGCGCACAGCTATCAGAAGCAGATTTTAGGTTTTCGACGTTTTTATTTACAGATTTTAAGCGCGTGAATTTACAGAAGGCAAGATTTAACTGGGCAATTTTTAAGTTTGCAAATTTAGAAGGCACTAATTTAAAAGAGGCTGATCTTTCATATGCTAATGCAACGAAAACAGACTTTACAAACGCATCTCTTGTTGGGGCAGATCTTAGAGTAGCAGATTTAACTGGATCAAAATTTGTTGGTGCTGATTTACGTGGTGCAAATTTGTCGTGGGCAGTTTTGAAAGACATCGTACTTCATAATACTATAGTCTCTGAAGGCCAAATGCAACAACTCGCAAGAGAAACAGGAGCGCGTTTTTATTACGAAGACTCACGTAATGTATGGTTAGCCTCTAATATAACTACTTCCAATTTAGAAGATTCGAGAGAAGATGTAGATTCTGAAACAAGTGCAACATTAATAGGGGGTACCCCTGTTACTGGAAGAAGACAACATGTTGATAAGGAGAACAAAATTATTACTGTTCTTGCAGATAAAGCTTTAGCGAATAAGTCTGAATTTATACAATTTGTTGCAAATCAACGTCAAGAGCATGCAGTTGTATTAATAGCCAGAACAAGACAAGAATATGATGAAGCTATTGAAATGTTTGGAAACTTGGTGTGGGTAAAGATACTTGATACACTTGGAGAAAATTTAGAAGGTATTCCTGAAGAGATGATAATGAGAGATATAGTGTGGGACGATATAATTAGAGTCTTGGGGCCTATAGATACAGGTATTTTTGATAATTTCAATCTAGGCCAATTAGATGACAGAATAGACGAAAAAGTAATAAAAGCTATAGCAGCAGGCGTTTAAAATAATACATTAATATAGCTACTTTCAACATCTCACCATTTTATCTTGCCTATATAATTCCAGGGTAGTCTTTTCTGTCAAATTTTTATTTTAAGAGACTTTTACCAGTCACTATTTGGTCACTGGCGATAAACTTTAAAAGCGTCATTTATCCTAACAGATTATAAAATAAGAAGTTGCAACTATACATTTCACCCAAACATCAGATTTTCGATCTGACGATCTTATTTTATAGTTCAAATCCCCTCAGGTGACCCCAGTAAACTATCTGATTTATAGCTTAATATAAAGAAAAAGGCCTGATTCCAAGTTGAAATCAGGCCTTTTGTATCTCTTGAGGTTTCAAAGAGTTAGGGCAATGGTTTTGTCGTTTCTGTTCAGTGCGGTTCGGGGCATTTCCTACCGAGATCTATCTCACCGATAATAGCCAAAAAGGTGCAATTCCTATCTAAATCGATCCTAGTTTATGGCGCTTAGTTTATGGCTTTTTGTGCTTGTCGGGAGGCTATAAATGTCCAGAGCCTCTCCAAATTTATCATTTTTTTGTTTTTATAATGGTTACGGCGTAGTATACTTATATATGACCCAGGGGGAATTACGAGTCGGTAGCGGAGCCACCATTATTGTTTTTGGCTCACTTTTAGGTATTGCTAACAATAGTGGTAAAACACTAAAAAGACCATGAGTCAGATAATTATCGGTATTTTACTAGTAGCTTTTTGTGCTGTAGGTGCTATTTTTGGTAGTATGATGATAAAAAATGGAATGCAACGGATAAAGGAACAGCCTCTTGCATATCAAGATAGTCATCCACAACAGAAAATACAGAATAATACAAAGATTGCAAGAGTTAAAATTAAACGAATTATCGAAGATGCCAATAGTTGGCTAAAAAAAGAAATAGAGAAGGATAAGGAAGAAAAAGAAAAAATAATAAGTGGTTTTAATCAACGAGGTACTCTTTATAGTGGAATGCATGTAGCCGAACATATGAAAAGAGTCGATAATTTTATTAAATCTTGCAATGATTACATTGAAAAGATAGATAGAGAGATAGAAGATTTGCTAATGCCTATAGGAGAGCAGAGTTTTGAAGATGTAAATTGGCTTAAAGAGGAATATCAGGAATACTCGAAGTTTATACAATACTCTAGAAAGGTAAAAGATACAATAAAGAAAGAAAACAATGAATTATGTATAAGGTTTTGCGATGAGCCTACGTTTAACAAGATTTTACAAGCAAATCCTTATCTGGAGTAAAACTAGGGTCTTGTTGTAAATCTAATAAACTAGTTCTAAACTCGTATAAAAAGAGACCCCAAACTTTCCTTGCCTGAAATAATCTTTCCATAATTTTTTGATTGTGCTACAATTTAAAAGGATGAAAAATCACAATGGTGTCCTTTACAGGGAGTGGAGATTTGATGCACCCGGGGCAGTGACGCTTCTTGTTCACGGTCTTGGAGGGCATAGCGAAAGATGGCGTTTCCTATCAGAGTTTTTTCTCCAGAATAATATCTCCTCATACGCCGTTGAACTCAAGGGATTCGGAGAGACAGAGGGCCTTAAAGGCCACGCGGATTCCTTAAATACCTACCTTGAAGATATAAAAACGCTTCACAATCTAATCGCGCAGGAAAATCCAGGCAAAAAAATATTTCTTATAGGCGAAAGCATGGGCGCTCTCCTTGCCTTTTTAATAGCGAGAGAAAAGGAAAAATTGTTCGATGGCGTTATATGTATCTCGCCTGCTTTTAAAAGTATACTAAAATTCAGCGCTACGATGTACATAAAGATATTTTTGAACTCCATATTCTGCCCTGAAAAACAGTTTAGAATAAATTTTGATTCAGCTATATTGACGCGCGATAGAGAATATCAAGAAGTTATTAATTCCGACCCGAGAGAGCACAGGCTTGCCACAGCAGGACTTTTAATAAATATAGCTCGAGGGCAGATAAAGGCAGCTGGATTAAAAAATAGGATTAGAATGCCACTGTTATTTCTACTGGCAGGAGGGGATAAGATGGTTGATTTAGAGGCAAGCAAAAGGATTTTTAATGGTCTGAAACTGGAAGATAAGACGATCTTTATTTATCCAGGAATGTATCACGCGCTTTCAATAGATTTAGGGAAAGAAAATGTATTCGGGGACATTGTTAAATGGATAGAACATCGTATTATGTGTTATGCATAATGTAGCTGCAGAGCTTGCTCTGCTTAAATCAAAAAGGAGAAATTAAAGCATGAAATATATCTTATCCATAGACCAGGGCACAACAGGCTCCAGGGCGATCGTTTATGATAAAAACGGTAAAAAAATAGCAAGTTCTTATGAAGAATTCACGCAGTATTTCCCAAAACCTGGCTGGGTAGAGCATGACCCGATTGAAATATGGCAGAGTGTGAATCATTCAATACAATCAGTGCTTAAAAAGGTGCCCGGGAGCTCTATTGCCGCTATAGGCATTACAAACCAGAGAGAGACAACAGTTATCTGGGATAAAGATACGCTCAGGCCTGTTTACAGGGCTATAGTATGGCAGTGCAGGAGGACAGCAGGCCGCTGTAATGAATTAAAAAGAAAAAAGTCTACAGTTGAATTTTTCAGGAAAAAAACAGGGCTGCCCATAGACGCGTATTTTTCAGCCACCAAGATAGAGTGGATATTAAAAAATGTGCCTGGCGCTTTAGAAAAGGCCAGAAAGGGCAGGCTTTTATTCGGCACTACAGACACCTGGATCCTGTGGAAGCTCACAGGCGGAAAGGTCCATGCCACTGATTACACAAATGCCTCCCGCACAATGCTTTTTAATATAGATAAACTGAAATGGGATAAAGACATTCTCAGGCGATTCAAGATCCCAGAGGCCATTCTCCCTGAGGTTAAGCCCTCATCGTGTATTTTTGGTAAGAGTGTTAAGACAGGCAATCTCCCTGCAGGTATACCTGTATCAGGGATAGCAGGCGACCAGCAGTCAGCTTTATTTGCCCAGGCGTGCTTTGAAAAGGGTACAGTCAAAAATACATACGGAACAGGCAGTTTTATCCTCTTGAATGCAGGCAGGAAACGTCCTACGTCAAGACACGGCCTTATAGTCACGCTTGGGTGCGG
>JAHIYJ010000053.1 GCA_018814825.1 Candidatus Omnitrophota bacterium | reverse complement strand
TGCTTTTAACGCCTGAGATGTTAAACGTGCAAAGCGCGGTAAAATCATCGTATAGTTTATAATAATGAGGCATAAACATATCCTCTCTAATAACATTATACCATATTTTAGGCGGAAATCTAATCCTTAATTAGGCGGCTTAATTTAACTATTTTCTCTCTTATTCCCAGCGAAATCGCCTCATATTCTTCTTTCGCGCCTAAAGACATTCCTTTTCTGATAAGCGCGCCCGGAGTCAGGGGATTCCCGAATTTTATCTTTATATGGTATAACCTGGGAAACCTCTTTATCCTAGGCCATGCCTCGAACGCCCCTTTAATAAATACAGATACAAGCGGAACATCCAGCTCTTTAGTTATTATACCTATGCCTTTTTTAAATTCTTTGACCTGCCCGTCTATTGAGCGCTCGCCCTCAGGGAATATACACAGCGCCTTGCCCTCCCTTAAAATAAAAGACGAGCCCTGCATGGCTTCTATGATCTCAGTCGCGTCTATGGGAATGATCCTCGCCCTCTTGACAAAGTTTCTGACTATCGGTACTGTAAAATATCTCCTGAATGCGATAAAAAATAGGTCCAGTTCTGTCCTGAAAGGCACGGAGGCGGCTACAATAAACCCGTCCAGAAAGCTCGTATGGTTCACGCATAAAACATACGGCCCTTTTGCGGGTATATTACGTGCACCCTCTACGCGCAGGTTGTAAAAGACTCTGAAAAAGATACTAATCACGCCCTTTATCAAAAAAGTAAGCATATAATCCGCCCAGCCGGGACTCAGCGATATCTTCTTTTTAAATTCTTCGGGCAGGTCATGTTTGACTATATCCTGCCATAAAAGAGGCCTTTCTTTCCCCTGTCCTCTGTCTCCTGTTGCCTTTTGCCTGTCTCCGAGCAGCTGTTCCACTTTCAGCAATATATCCTTCACAGTAAATATCTCGCCTGCCACCATCTCCTCGGGAAATTCCACATCAAAACATTGTTCTATAGCCAGTACCAGTTCAACCCTTGACAGAGAATCCACTCCCAGGTCCAGCTCTATACTGTCGCTGAGGCTTACCTGGCCCCCTATATCTAATGCGTCCTTTATGCACAAAATGAGTTTTTGCGCGGTAGCGGATCCTGCCAGTTCTTTTTCGTCGGGCGCGGCCTCTCTTTTACGACCCTCCTCTAAAATAAGGGGTAGGAATTTTTTCTGGACCTCGTATCTCTTTATCTTCCCCAGGACAGTCCTCGGCAAAGGTTCGCCCGTAACTGTAAAACCCATAATATGCTTGTAAGGCGCGGTATCCTTTGACAGGTTCTCAAAATTATTTCCTATCACCTTTTTTATATTCATTTCCCCGCGCGCCTTAAAAAATTCCAGGTCAGGCACTACTATGGCATGTAGGTATTCTAATCTGCCTCCGGCCTTTTCCTTGACAACACCTAGAACGCACATCTCTTTTATATAGGGTATGGAAGAATAATGTTTCTCTATCTCTTCCGGGTAAATATTTTTCCCGGAGCTAAGGACTATCACTTCCTTGGACCTGCCCGTGATGTAAAAATACCCGTCCCTGTCCTCGTAGCCCAGGTCGCCTGAAAGAAACCAGCCGTCCTTGATCACCTCTCTGGTCTTGGCCTCATTTCTGTAATAGCCTTTCATGACATTAGGGCCCTGTATGGCTATCTCACCTATGCCGCTTGAGTCTATATTGACGATCTTCATTTTGACGTCGGGGATAGGTCTCCCTATTGAACCGATCTTTGGCCTTTTTACGGGATTCATGCTTGCGACAGGCGAGGTCTCTGTCAGGCCATAACCTTCCAATATCTTAAAACCGAGCCTAAAAAAATCCCTGGCAACAGCCGCATCGAGCTTTGCGCCTCCGCTTATAAAAAAGCGAAGGCCAGAACCGAATGCATCCCTGATTTTAGGCAGGAGTATACGCGCAAGCCCGAGGTTTATCGCTAATTTAACGCATAACCCCGCAAGCCCCTGTATTTCGTTAAGTTTTTTCATCATGCGGCTGTGCATCATATGATATATTTGCGGCACGCCTAGAAAGATAGTCGTATTTGTCGTTCTTATATAATCAACGAGTTTCTCCGGCCAGTCAGACCGGACAAAGACAATCCTGGAGCCTGAAAAAATAGGTACGATAAATGTGGTCATAAGCGCGTAGGAATGGTAAAGCGGCAGGACAGAAAGCACCACATCTCCGGCTGAAAAGATATTCATCTTGCTCAGTGAGATAAAATTCGAGCACAGGTTTTTATGCGTCAGCATTACCCCTTTTGGCAGGTCAGTGGTGCCGGATGTGTACAGTAATACCATAATGTCATCAGGACCCACAGGGGTTTCTTGAAAATCCTGCGGCGGGTGCGTCAAACCCTCTATCTCTTCTGTGTAAATAAGCGGGAGTGTATCGCCCAGGATCTCTATTGACCTATCGTCTTTTTTGGAAACAAAAACAAATCTGGCACCCGAATCGGATAATATATTATCTATATCCTTCTGATTAAAGTGCGGATCTAGGGGAACGGCCACTGCCCCTATATACGATAATGCAAAAAATACCGCAGGCCATTCCTGCCTGTTCTCGAGGATAATAGCAACCCTGTCTTGTTTCTTGATGCCAAGGCCTGAGAGGTGGTAGGCCAGGGCCTCTACGCTCCTGTGTAAATCTTTATAAGAGACATCCCGCCGGCCAAGTTCTCCTTTGGCGCTCACGGCTATCTTGTCTTTGAACTTTTCACAGGCCCTGATAAAATTTTCCGTCAGGCTATAGACTACCATCTGAATACCATGCCTCCGCCGCAATATTTTTCCTTATCTTTAAAAGAGGGAAAAGATCAGATTATGGTCTTTATCAAGTCTGTATTTCCCTGAAAACTCTATCTTCTGCGGTGTGCCATTACACGGCTTATAGACTTCGTAGTAAAGCCTTATGAGCCTGTTATAAGGATCGAGTTCGTAAAAAATCCTGTCCTTCATAGATTATCCTTCAAAAAATTTCCGATTCCGGTTATATATGTATCCCTTGAATCCACATGACATGTATTGTGGCCGCCTACAAGCTTGAGGTGCGCCTTTGGCTGCGCCGCGAGTTTAAACAATCTTTCAGACTGATTAAACGGTATTATCTCGTCTGAGCGACTGTGGATGATGAGCTTTGGTATGTCTATTTTTTTGATCTTTTCCGTAGAATCAAATCCGGCGGATATAAAAAATGTTGGTAAAAATGGGTATACGACCTTGGCTACATCCCTTGTGGAAGTAAATGTAGATTCTATTATCAATGCCCTGGTCTTTTTTCTGGAAGCAAGGTCTACTGCCACAGCGCCGCCGAGAGACTCGCCGTAAAGTATTATATTATCCTGCGGTATCTTCTTTTGGGATGTCAGATACTCATATGCAGCGCCTGCATCGGCATAAAGCCCTTTTTCCGAAGGCCTGCCGCTGCTTCTGCCATAACCCCTGTAATCAAAGATAAAGACATTAAGTCCCAGGCTATGTAAAAGCGATATCTTCTCTATTCGGTGATTTATATTGCCGCCGTTGCCGTGACAGAACAATAATGTAAAACTCGCGCCTTCCGAAGGCACGAACCAGGCGTTCAGTTTGACATTGTCCCGCGTCATGAAATATACGTCCTCGTATTTAAGTCCTGCGGACTCGGGCGTTATCTCAATGTCTTTTGTGGGAAAATAGAGTGATCTATATTCAAAATAGCGCAGATACGCCAGTATAAAAACTATGCCGATTATTATAAAAACTAAATTCTTCATCACCAGCCCCAATAACTTTATCCGCCTAGGCGGACCATTTTGCCTGCCCCGTAACAAAATCCTTGATTTTGGTATGGGGTAAAGCTAGAGTACAGAAGCCACTATGCCGCCAAGGACAGCCGCGTCTTCCGTGGGCAAAATATACTTTATGCCGCTATTGAATACGATATTGCAGTCGGCCGCGAACTCATCGTCTTTTTCCCAGAGCACAAGGCCGACCTTTATCTTTGGAAATACGTTTATGGATATAGCGGCGCTTCCCATATCGAGCTTCTCGGCGTTTAAATACCCTATCCGCTCGAATATAGCCCGCGGATCGTCTCCGTATTTTCTAAGTATAGGCTCGACCGCCCGTTTCCTGAAGGCCTGAAAATATTCCTTGCCGCCTTCCAGCTCTTTGAAAGATATCCATTTGTCTTTACTTATATCCTCTATATTATCCGAATTGGCAACATAATGCAGGATTAATATCTTGTAATAATCTTTTGCCTCGACATTGCATGAGCGGGAAAGGACGGCCCTTTCGACAAGATCTATATCATACTCGTCATTTATGAATTTGACCTTTAGCTTTTTATCTTGATTCTTTATCGCGCCCCAGGCCTTATTTAACGATACCTCATACCCCATCCCGACCCCTCAATAAAAGACTTTTACCAGGCATAGGCCTTTAGCCGGCGCGGTCTGGCCCGCGGCCGGGCGATGCCTCTTTTTTAAAATATCCTTTACCGCCTCAGGGCTTATCCTGCCCCGGCCCACGTCAATTAAAGTCCCGACGATGTTCCGGACCATATTGTATAAAAAACCGTTGGCCTGGATGTATATTTCTATTATAGAAGTTTTTTTTCTTGTTATATCAAGCCTCTTTATGTGCCTTACAGAACTCCTGTCTTTTTTATCAGTGGCCTGGAATGACTTAAAATCTTTTTTTCCGATAAGATAGGCGGCGGCCTTTTTCATGGCGCTTATATCGAGGTCGTAAGAGCAGGTAACGGCGTATCGCCTTAATAGAGGCGAGCGGACTTTTCTGTTGATTATGGTGTATCTATAGAGTTTTTCTCTGGCGTCAAACCTGGAATGAAATTTTAGCGGGGCATCTTCCGCTGAAGTAATCACGATGTCGTCGGGCAGGTAACTGTTTAAACCTCTCTTGATATTATGCGGAGAGAGAGTTGAGTTTGTCCTAAAATTCGCTGTCTGCGCTTCGGCGTGAACGCCAGAATCTGTGCGGCCCGAACCTGTTAGTTTTATCTTTTCACCCAAAAGCCTGGATGCGGCCTTTTCTATCTCCTGTTGGATCGTCTTCAATTTTTTGGCGATGGTTTGTGCCTGCCAGCCCGCGAACCTGGTGCCATCGTATTCTATTGTCAGGCGTATGTTGCGTAGCATAGTGTTGTCCAAGGCTTAGCCTTGGACAGTATTATTATTTGATCAAGAGCTCTGCTATCTGAATGGCGTTTAACGCAGCGCCTTTGCGCAGATTGTCGCTCACAATCCACAGATTGAGCCCGTTTTCGACAGACTCGTCCTGTCTGATCCTGCCCACAAAACTGGCGTCTTTTCCGGCAGCGTCTATTGGAAGGGGGTACTTTTCTCTAGAAATATCATCTATGACTTCTACTCCCGGGGCTCTTTTTAATATCTCTATGGCATCTTCCGGGCTAAGTTTTTTTTCAGTCTCGATATTCACGGCCTCTGCGTGCGATACGGCAACAGGCACTCTTACGCAGGTAGCTGTAACGCGGATGCTGTCATCTCCCATAATCTTCCGCGTCTCATTCAGCATCTTCATCTCTTCCTTGGTGTATCTGTTATCGATAAAAACATCTATCTGAGGAATTACATTAAAAGCGATCTGGTCAGGCAAAACCCTTTTGATCTTATTTCCCCTGAGCCTTGAGCCTAGAGCCCTGAGCCGGACAGCCTCTTTCGTCTCCTGCCACATCTGGTCCACAGCTTCCTTGCCCCATCCTGAAGCGGACTGATATGTAGAAACCACTATACGTTTTATCCTCGCCGCGTCATGCAATGGCTTTAAGACTACTACCATCTGTATAGTAGAGCAGTTTGGGTTCGCTATAATGCCTTTATGTTTTTTTATAGCCTCAGGGTTTACCTCAGGCACGACAAGCGGTACCTTAGGGTCCATCCTGAACGCGCTCGAGTTATCCACCACAATAGCGCCCGATTTCACAGCTATGGGTGCGAATCTTTTGCTGATACCTGCCCCCGCGCTGAACAGGGCTATGTCTATATCTTTAAAAGAACCTTCTCCCAGCTCTTGCACGGGACTATTCTTGCCGCGAAACTTAAGCATCCTGCCTTTGGAGCGCTCAGAAGCCAGGAGCCGTATGCTCTTAACCGGAAAATCCCTTTCTTCCAGTATCTTTATAAACTCAGACCCCACCATTCCGGTAGCCCCCACTATAGCAACATTATATTTCTTCCGCATAACCCCTCTCTTCTAAAAATAACTTTACACTTTTCTGTGTGTCAGGAAAGTGTAAAGTTAGGGGAGGTTTTGGACGACCAAGTCGCCTACCTCGCTTGTTGAATAACCCATCTTGCCGGCTGACAGGCTCTTTAACTTTTCTCCTGTAACCTTCATCACCGACTCTTCCAGCATCCTAGCCGCTTTTTCCTCTCCCAAATATTCCAGCATCATGCCTCCGGCGCATATAGCGGCTAACGGGTTAATGACATTCTTCCCGGTATATTTAGGCGCTGAACCGCCTATAGGCTCAAACATGGAAATGCCTTCGGGGTTGATATTGCCTCCGGCCGCTATTCCCATGCCGCCCTGTATCATCGCGCCGAGGTCGGTAATGATATCCCCGAACATATTATCTGTAACGATCACATCGAACCATTCAGGGTTCTTCACCATCCACATGCACGTCGCGTCCACGTGGGCGTAATCTGTCTTTATATCCTTGTACTCTTTCGCGACCTCATTGAATGTCCTGTCCCACAGGTCCCACGCGTATGTTAGTACATTGGTCTTGCCGCAGAGAGTAAGTGCCTTTCTCTTGTTGCGTTTTTTAGTGTATTCAAAGGCGAATCTCACACACCTCTCAACCCCTTTACGGGTATTATGAGAAATCTGAATGGCTATTTCATTCTTTGTGTTTTTATCTTTAAACTCCCCCAGCCCCTTATAAAGGCCTTCTGTATTCTCCCTTACCACCACAAAATCTATATGCTCAGGGGCCTTGTCTTTTAAAGGAGTCCAGACTCCGGGATAAAGTTTTACCGGTCTTAAATTTATATATTGGTCAAAATAAAATCTCAATTTTAAAAGTATGCCCTGCTCCAGTATGCCGGGCTTCACATCAGGATGCCCGATCGCGCCGAGATATATAGCGTCAAAGCCGGCCAGTTCCTTCAAAACAGAATCAGGCACCAGCTCTTTTGTCTTTTTGTATCTTTCGCCCCCGAGATCATATTCCACTGTCTCATATTTAAAGCCGCATTTACCGCTTACCGCCTTGAGGCATTTCAACCCTTCCCTTATTACCTCCGGTCCCGTACCGTCTCCAGCGATCACCGCTATTTTGTATCCCTCGACTCCCTTCGGTCGCTCGGGACTTCGTTCGCTTCGTTCACTACGCATTCTTTTTTACCCCTTTCTTAATAAGCACTTAAGTTACGAAAAATCTCTGATTTTTCGTAACTTAATCTTCTCTGCTTAACTTCTATGAAGGTGCGAATTAAATCCCGCACCTTTTTAATATTCATCTACCTAATAGAAATAGACAAATTCTTAAAATTATTAATAAATAGAAGGTGCGGGATAAATTCGGACTTAAGACTTGCGTCGCTTTGCTCCGCAAGTCTTGTCCTTATTTATCCACTTTAAAAGCCCGCCTGAGCTAATGACTTCCTGTATAAACTTAGGAAGAGGCTGGGCCTCATACAGCCTGTTTTCCGAAAGATTTAAAACCGTGCCTTGAGCCAGGTCTATCTCAAGATAATCGCCTTCCTTAATCCCGCTCAAATCCTTCACCTCCAGGATAGGCAAACCCATATTGATGGCGTTTCTGTAGAAAATACGCGCGAAACTTTCGGCTATCACGCAGGAAATGCCCGCGCCTTTTATCGCCAGCTGAGCGTGTTCCCTGGATGACCCGCATCCGAAATTTTTGCCGGCGACAATGATATCGCCCCTGGAGACCTTCTTTGGAAAATCAGCGTCTATATCTTCCATGCAGTGCTCGCCCAGTTCCCTGGCGTCCTGCGTATTAAGAAATCT
>JAHIYJ010000052.1 GCA_018814825.1 Candidatus Omnitrophota bacterium | reverse complement strand
GATATGCGCGGCTTATGTCTCGGCGTATTTATTGAGATTTGATGGTGTATTGGTCGCGCAGAACCAGGAGCTTATAGTAAGGTCCCTGCCGATCATAGTCATTATAAAGTATCTGATATTTTTCAAGTTCGGGCTTTACAGGGGTATCTGGAGGTATGTCAGCATAAGAGACCTTATTAATATCTTTAAGGCAGTTACGGTTGCTTCAGTGACCTCAGCTGTGGCAGTGCTTTTTATGTGGAGATTCCAGGGGTTTTCAAGGACAGTATTTATCATGGACTGGCTTTTGCTCTTTGTCTTTATATCAGGCTCGAGGATCCTTGAGAGGGTCTATAAAGAGATATTTGACGAGGCTGCTTTAAAAGGCAAGAGGGTCCTGATATATGGGGCAGGGAACGTAGGGGAATTTGTATTAAGGGAGATAAAAAATAATAAGCTGCTGAATTATAAACCTGTGGGGTTCCTGGATGACGCCGAGGAGAAATTAGGTAGGAGGATACACGGCATGCCTGTCCTGGGATCAAGGAAAGATATGCTCAAGGTGGTAAAGCGCAATGACGTGCAAGAGCTGATACTTGCCATACCGCGCCTTCCTAAAGATATATCTGACGATATAGAAGGTTTTTGCAGTTCGCTAGATATACCCTGCCGCAAGATGTCGGACATCCTGCCAAAATAACCTCAAACCCGCATCGCAATTTAATTGCGATGCGGGTTTGAGGATGGGGTATGAAGAAAATCAATGAAAATCGGGATAGATATAAGGTCTACTCTTAAAAAGAACAGGGCTGGAATAGGGAGATATACTATTAATCTGGTTAATGCCCTTGCCGGGGTTGATAGGGAGAACGAATATCTTCTTTATAGCCGTAAGAAGCTCGTGGATTTTAAAAGGCACCTGCCGCGTCTTCCTGGTGAGAACTTCTCGCATAGTGTGGATTATTTTAAGAAAGGGCCTAAGAAGGTCATGGGGGATATGGATGTATTTTATACATCGGCATATGACCTGAGAAAGCCGGGCAATGCCAGGTTTATAATAAGCGTGCATGATGTGATCCATCGGGCGTATCCTCTGGGCCACGATGAGAAAACAATAAAAGAGATCGATGAAAAGTTTAAACGGGTGCTTGGCGAGGCGGATTTACTGGTGGCGTCTTCTTACAATACCAGGTCAGATTTAAAGAGATTTTACGGCGTGAATGAGGAGCGCGTGAAAGTGGTATATCCTGGAGTGGATTCTTTACTAACCAGTCGTAGGGGAGGTTTAAACCTCCCCTACGACGATGACCAACACAGAGATTTATACATACTTTTCGTAGGGACATTGGAGCCAAGGAAGAATGTTGACGGGCTTATAAGGGCATTTACATGGCTTAAGAAAGAATCCGGCCTGCCGCATAAGCTTTACATAGTAGGCATGAAGGGCTGGCTCTATGAGCCTATTTTTAAGGCGCGTGAAGAATCCGAGTTTAAAAAGGATATAGTCTTTAAGGGGACTCTGCCCGAGGAGGCATTGAGGAAGTTATATGAGGGGGCCTCGGTTTTTGTGTACCCGTCGTTTTATGAAGGGTTTGGCCTGCCTATTGTAGAGGCGTTTAGCTGTGGCGTGAGCGTCGTGACCTCAAAGACATCCAGCTGCGGCGAGGTCGGAAGAGGCGCGGCGTTATTGATAGATCCGGGCGATTACAAAGACATGGGCCTTGCAATATTGCGATTAATAAATGATAAAGCTCTCAGGGATGAAAAGATCAAAAAGGGCCTTGAAAGGGCGCGTGAGTTTAACTGGGAGAAGACGGCGAGAGAATTTTTAACTATTTTTTCTGAGTGACGGATTTAGTTCCGGGTCGTTGTAGAGTTTGTGCTGTTTATAGGATTTAAGGCGTTTCCTTCCGGAGTAATAATCATTTAATAGGTCTTCGAGGCACTTTACCAGATCGCGCGAGCGCTCCTCGACTTCTTCCAGCATTTTTTTACACCTCTCGATATGGGCGTCGCTGGCGTCTTTACGGCTGATTTCATTTTTAAGCGAGTGAGATCTCATAGCAAGTATGATGATGCGGTCAAATACGCTTCCGGGCGTCTCAGAGTTTAAGGGAAGCTCTTTTTTGATTGTCCCGAGCGTGTTTATTAAGTCTTCCCGGAGCAGGGCATCGATATTATCTATAATGTCATTCCTGTTCTGGTTTTCTTTATCGATTTTTCTTTTAATGCCGGCTATTTCAGCGTCAGGCACGTCTTTACGCCTGGCATCGTCTTCAAGCCTCCATAGTTTAAAATTTGACACAAGGAGCTGGTTCAAGGTGTTTTTAAAGAGATACGCTTCTCCCATCTTAAAAGAATCTATATAAAGGTTGTATATTGAGTCTGAAAGAGAGTCGAACCATTGTTTTGGGTTTATCGGGACCTTTCTCATACACACATTATAGCAATTATAATTTTATTGACAAGGCATTATTTTTTGCTATAATACTTTCATAATTAAATATATCTTCGGGAGAGGGTGAAATTCCCCACCGGCGGCGTGCCCCGTTCCAAAAATTTGGTCAGGGCACCCACCTCAAACCAGATTTTTGGAACGGGGTGGAAAGTCCGCGAGTTCGCCAATAGGCGGG